>NZ_JBHSIU010000055.1:0-6073 GCF_042653625.1 Dactylosporangium cerinum
TCGACCAGATCGAAGACCGTATCGACTGTCTCGACGATCCGTTCCTGCATGTGGTGCTCCTCGTTGTGGTTTGACACAGAAAATTCAAGCGAACACAAGCCGTATCGCGATAGCGGTCATCGTCACCGCCACCAGACCGTCAAGCACCCTCCGGCACCCGGCCTGGCAAGCATCGGCGCCAGTTGACGGTCGCTACTGCCGATCGGATCCAATGCACCGAACCCGGCCATCAGCGCAGTCGCCACGCCACGACCGTAAGGGCTCCGCGTGATGCACTCCAGCTCACGATTCTGAAGTAGTGTTAAATGCGCTAATGTGACGTTGGGGCTCGTTGCAGCTGCAGACCGTCGCCTCGTTGGAATCGACCACTCACTGGCTCTCGCACGGCCCCGACCCAACACCGTTGACGCACATGGTCTCGGGCACGGGCACGTTGGTGTGCCACGCGATTCGCGGGCCGCTGCCAAGGCAACGATTCCGGCACCCGACCGTGCCGACGCGAGTCAGGCCAGCCGTGCCGTCGAGGCGCGGATCACCAGCGACGGCGCCGGCAAGACCGAACGGGGCGCTGTGCTTCAGCCCGGCCATCCCGCCCAGCCTCATCTACATCGGTGAAACGGGTGCCCACGCAGCGACGGCAGACCGAGATCACCAACCTGATGGCTGGGGTGGCCCTGGCACCGCGCTCGCCTCCGGTGGCGCCGGGGCGCTGGCACAACTGACGAGCTGGCGTGCCGCGTTCCTGGTCACAGCCGCATGCGCGCTGATCCTGGTGCTACTGCTCGGCCGGTTGGACGAACCGTCGACCGGCCGGCGGTCGACGGTGTACTGGCCCGTTCGCCGGGGTGGCCCGGTCATAGGGCGCCCGCGTCGTCCTGCTGCTCGCGTACATCGAGGGCGGCGTCGCGGAACGGCCCGAGCTCACCGAAGTCCCTCACGAACCCGGGCGGTACCAGCGCGTCCGCGCCGAGCACCACCTCGACGCTAAAGTTGTGCCCGTGGTGCCGCCCGCACTTGTGACCGTCGGGAAGGCCCGGCAGGTGATGGGCGGCGCTAAACCCGAAACGCTTGCCGATGGTGTACATGTGCGCTACGACTTGACCAGGATCACCTATCTGGCGGCCGACCGCGGGGTGCAGGTCCTCGGTCGGGTCCGCAGTGATCAGGTGTTCTACGCACCCGCGCCGAAGCGGCTCCGGGATGGTCGACCGGGCCGGCCGAGGATCCACGGCAACCGCTTCGAGTTGTCCGGGCCGCGGCCTCTGCCACCGGCGCAGGAGCGGCTGGCCGCGGAGAATCCGCGCTACGGTGCCGTGGTGGTCAGCGCATGGCACGGGCTGCACCAGCGGTTGTCCAAGCAGAGCGGCTGGGCAGGGTTCGTCGGTCCGGTGCCGGTGGTGCCGGGCACGGTCATCCGGATCCAGGTCGAACGGTTGCCCGGTGACCAGGCCGCGCAGGACATGTGGCTGTGGCATACCGCACCGGTCGGTACGGTCTTCGACCTAGACCTGTTGTGGAAGACCTACCTGCGTCGGTTCGACCTGGAGCACACGTTCCGTTTCCTCAAGCAGGTTCTGGGCTGGACCACGCCGCAGATTCGTACCCCGCAACAGGGTGAGCGCTGGACCTGGCTGATCCTCGCCGTCCACGCCCAACTCCGAATCGCCAGAACCCTGACCGTCGACCTGCGCCGTCGCTGGGAGACGAGCGCCACGGCCCGCCCGTCGATGACCCCAGGCCGGGTGCGTCGGGGTTTCGTATTCTGCGCCGGCAACTGGGGACCCCGGCCAGAACACCGAAATACACCACCGCCGGTCCAGGCCGTCCGAGCGGCACGACCAGACCTCCCCGAACCCGCTACGACGTCGGCAAGACCAAGTCCACAAAGGACACTGACAAACCGACGAAACCGAAGGTCAAAGGATAAAACTCAAGCCAAGAGCGCGTGTGCTTTTCCCACGACGTCGAGCGCGGCGCGGGTCTTGGCCAGGTCCGCGCGCACCCGCTCGTTCTCCGCCCGCAATCGCTCGGCCTCCCGATCCGCCTGGCTACGAGTCGGCTTGCGTGGCTTGTCGGCCACTGCGCCCAGAGCGCCGGCATCACGGGCCGCCGCCACTCGATGATGTGGGAGGAGTACAGCCCGTCGCGACGCCAGCAGGGCTCCCTTCGCGCCCGGCTCGCTCGCCGCGTCGTACTCGGCCACCATCGCCAGCTTGTACTCGGCGGCGAACGTTCGCCGCTTCGGTTGCTGCGATCGCGGGCCTATCAACCCATCATCGGTCACGCCGACCCTCAGGTCAGCACGGGTCATCGTCCACGTGGATCATCCTGCACTCGCCCTGCTCAGACCATGTATCGAACCATGTGTCTCACATCAGCCTGACGGAGAGGGGGCCACGACGTCACATCCGCTATTCTAGCGCTAGAGTATGCCCGTGGAGTTGACTCCCGCTGAGCTAACCGTGTTGGGCCTGGTCATCGAACGGCCGCAGCACGGTTACGACCTGGAGCAGGTGATCGAGCAGCGCGGCATACGGCAGTGGACCGATATCGGGTTCTCCTCGATCTACTACCTGCTCACTAAGTTGGAGCAGCGCGGCCTGCTCCATGTCCCGGAGGCTCCGGCCGCCACGAAGTCCCGCCGCGTCTTCCACGCCACCACTGAGGGCCGCGCGGTTGCTGCACGTAACGCGCTGGCCTTCGTCGCCGAGGCACGGCCAGTCCCACACCCACTGCTGGTCGGCATCGCCAACCTGTCCCTGCTCTCGGCGCAGCAGTACGCGCAGGCGCTGGGCAAACGACTGGTGCAGATCGAAGCCCAGATCACCGCGGTCCAGGCCGTCCAGGCGGTGCTGCAGGCACCACAAGCCCTCCTCCCGCTCGCGGCGCGTGAGGTGTTCTCCTACTCCCTGAGCCTCATGGAGGCAGAAAGGCAGTGGCTCGCCAGCCGAGTCCAGGTGCCCGGTGACGAACAGGACTGACGACAAGACCGACTTCAAAAAGACCCTTGACACTTACCAAGCACAACGAGGCCTGTTCCGGATAGTCGACGTACCCGACATGCAGTACCTCATGACAGACGGCCGTGGCGACCCCAACACCTCGCCCGCCTTCACCGAGGCGATCGAGGCGCTCTACCCAGTGGCGTACAAGCTGAAATTTGCCAGCAAGCGAGACCTCAGGCGCGACTACGTCGTCCCGCCCCTGGAAGGCCTGTGGCGGGCCGAGGACATGGACTCCTTCACCACCGTACGGGACAAGTCACGGTGGGACTGGACGCTGATGCTCATGGTCCCGGACTGGATCGACCAGACCATGTTCACGACCGCAGTCGAGCAAACCGGAGCGAAGCACCGACCGGCGCGTCTCGACGACGTCAGCCTCCAGATGCTGTCCGAAGGGCGGTGCGTGCAGACCCTGCACGTCGGTTCCTTCGACGACGAGGCCGACGTGCTCGCGCAACTGCATCATGAGTTCATCCCTGGCCACAGGCTTCGCTTGGCCGGAACTCACCACGAGATCTACCTCAGCGACTTCCGCAAGGTCGCACCCGACAAGCAACGCACCATCGGATGGCGAGCGGCAGCTCCAGCCGTCGCGCTGCATGCCGCGCGGATCGCGGCAGAGCCCATGAGATCCGGACGTCGGAAACCGCTTCGCCAGGCCACATTAGGTGTTTCAGGATGGCCCCGTGCAGCATGATCCCGTAGTCCGCGGCCCCATGACGGCGGTTTCTAGAGATCGTTGCGAATCATCTCGTAGCCCTTTGGCGTTGCCATTGTCGCATGAGCTGGCTCGGGCTCTTGTCAGCCAGGCATAGCCGGGGTCGCTCGTTGAGTTCCGCGGCGATGTCCTGGAGCTGATCGTCGGTCCATCTGTTGAGGTCAGTACCTTTCGGCAGGTACTGGCGCAGGAGCCCGTTGGTGTTCTCGTTGGTGCCGCGCTGCCAAGGCGAGTGCGGGTCCGCGAAGAAGATCCTGAGACCGGTCGCTCGCTCGATGCGTTCGTGGTGGAACATCTCGTTGCCCTGATCCCAGGTCAACGTCCGACACAGCTGAGCGGGCAGCTTCGCGAACGCGTCGATGAGCGCGTCACCGACGGTCCGCGCGCTGTGATCGCCAGGCAGCCTCACCAGCAAGGTGAACCGGGATTTGCGTTCCACCAGCGTGGCGATAGCTGAGCGCTGACCGGCACCCACGATCAAGTCACCCTCCCGGTGCCCGGCCTGGCGACGGGACTCGACAGCGGCCGGCCGCTCACGGATCGACTTCATGTTGGTCAACTGCTTCATGGCGCCGTCACGAGACCGGCCACGGCCACGACGACGCCGGTAAAGGCGGCCAGTACGCAGATTCGCGGCATCCGCCTGGAGGACCAGACCGCGGTACACCGCCTCGTAAATCGTCTCCGCGCACACCTGCCACGCCGGCCGGCGCGGGTATCGCCGCCGCAGCCAACGGCTGATCTGCGCCGGCGACCACCCCCGACGCAGCTTGCCGGCAACCGCCTCCCGCAACGCCGCGTCGCCCGCCAGCCGCGGTGTTTTCGGCCGGCGGCGACGCACATGAGCCTGGTTGTGGGCATACCACGGTTGATAGCGCCCATCGGGCTTGCGGTTACGGGCGATCTCTCGATACACGCTTTGGTAGCTCTTACCGATCCGGGCCGCGATCGCCTTGACCCGCTCACCCCGGGCGAGCCCGTCAGCGATCTCGATCCTGTCGTCCTGGCTGAAATACCGCCCGCTGATCGGCGTCTCTACATAGCTCACACTGCCAGCATCGATGAACCACACTGATCCACAACTCAGCGACACGCCCACCTCAGCAGCGGCTCGCGCACCCCGCATCCCCGTCCTGATCAGCTCGAAGTAGCGGCGTTTGACGTCCGGAGACATCCTGTTCGGCGCATATCTGGGCACGCGAACCCCATCTCATCAGGATTCGCAACGACCAGTAGAAACCGCCTTGCCGACTTCCCGGAGCTCATGGTGATCGCCCGCGCGGCCGGCTCACCGGTGCATCGCGAATCGTTCCGCGCACGCCGCGACGGGAACCCGGCTGTGTTGATCGGGCACCTATACTCGGCGCATGCCGGCGCCGGACAGCTTCGCATTGGGGATCGACTTCGGCACCTCGAACACCGTCGCGATGCTCCGTTGGCCGGACGGCAGGGTCAAACCCCTGCTCTTCGACGGCTCGCCACTGCTGCCCTCGGCGGTGTTCGGGCACGCCGACGGACGCCTGTTCGTCGGCACCGACGCGCTGCACCACGCCAGGTTCGAGCCCGCCCGGCTGGCACCCAACCCGAAGCGCAACATCGACGAGAGCACCCTCTTCCTCGGCGACCGGGACGTTGCGACCGTCGACGTCGTCGCCGCAGTCCTGCGGCACGTCTCGACCGAGGCGTTGCGGGTGACCGGCGGCACCCGGCCGCATACGTCACTGACGCATCCCGCCGGCTGGGGACCGGTCCGCCGCGGTGTCCTGGTCGACGCGGCCGGCGCGGCGGGGCTGGGCGAGGTCCGGCTGGTCCCGGAACCGGTGGCCGCGGCACGGTACTTCACCGGCGTCCTCGGCCAGCACCTCGCCGTCGGCCAGGCGCTTGCCATCTACGACCTCGGCGCGGGCACGTTCGACGCCAGCGTTGGGGTACGCACCGCGACCGGCGTCGAGATCGTCGCCGTCGACGGGATCGACGACATCGGTGGCCTGGATCTGGACGCCGCGATCGTCGACTGGCTCGGCCGGCAGTACGGCGGGGTCCAGCCCGAGGTGTGGCGCTCGTTGAGCAACCCGACGGGGACCGAGGACCAGCGCAGGCACCGCCTGCTGTGGGACGACGTGCGGGTGGCCAAGGAAATCCTGTCGCGGGTCCCATCCGTGGTCCTTCCGCTGCCGGGTGCGGACGGCGACGTCCATCTCGGCCGGGAGGAGTTCGAGACGATCGTCCGCCCGCTCATCGCGCGGACCGTCCGGACCACCAAGGCGCTACTCCAGTACGCCCGGCCGACTGACGTGACGCTCGCAGGTGTGTTCCTGGTGGGCGGCGCCAGCCGGGTACCGCTCGTTGC
>NZ_JBHSIU010000055.1:6122-23791 GCF_042653625.1 Dactylosporangium cerinum
GCCCGAGCTGGTCGTCGCGGAGGGCGCCCTGCAGCCCAGCGCCGGCAACGATGGCGGCAGCCCGACCGTTCGGCTCGCCACCGGTGCGCCCGTGTCACCTCAGGCAGTAACGGCAGCGGTGCCCGCCGAGTCGGTGCAGGAGCAGGCGCCGGCAACGACGCCGACCGGGGAGACCCCGACCGGAACCGCGGACACATCGGCCGTGCCCACGTCGGCCGCGGACGTGCGCGTTCCTGCGGCGGCCGAGCCTCCACCGGCTGCGGACACACCGGTTGCGGAAGTGCCCATGCCGCCGCCGACGGCGCCCGCGCGTTCGTGGCGACGTGGCCTTGCCGCGATCGTCACGGCCGTGGTCCTGGTCGCGGCGGCTGCCGTCGCCGCCTTCGTCTGGTGGCCGGGCAACGACCGTGGCAGCGACAACGGCGCCGCACCGACCACGTCGAACCTGCCGCTCAGCACGACCACCCAGCAGCCCACCCCGACAGCCACGCCGAAGCCCACCGTCACCGCGTCCGGCTCGGCCTCCTGCAACGGGATACCGGCCGAGCGACTCTGTCCCGGCTACATCATGCTGTCCGACCGGTTCCTGGTCTCGCCCGACCGCATGTACCAGCTCTATATGCAGTCTGACGGCAACCTGGTCCTGCAGCGCAACTACGACCGCGCCGAGAACGACGAACCGGTCTGGGCCAGCGACACCGCCGGCAACGCCGGCGCACACGCCGAGATGCGCCCCGACGGCAACTTTGTCATCGTCGCGTCGAGCGGGGCCATCATCTGGTCAACAAAGACCACCGGTAATCCCGGCAGCATCGTGGTCGTCGGGGACCGCCCGAACGTCGCGGTCGTCACACCCGCCAACAAGCGGATCTGGACCGCGCCCTGACGCAAGCCTTCCGCCGTGGGACAGTTGCCCTCGACTTTCGGAAAGTGCCGGGATAAACCGGCATGGAGGAGGAGATGGAAGAGCTCTACGTCGAAGGGCTAGCGACCTACGGCGGCCCCGAGCCATGCGTCGACGTTCCGCGAGGGCGTGGCGAAGCGTTGGTATATGACGGTGGGTGATCATGAGTGCACCCTCTAATTAATTGGAGGGTGCACGCTCATAGCCGATGACAGGACGTTGGAGCAGCCCGAAAGAAGCGGGCTCGCTCTTACCGCTACCTTCGCGCGGATCGAAGCGCCTGTTCAGAGGTCCTTGCCGCAACCCATTCGAGATCATCCGAGATTCGCAAGCGCGGATTCGTGATTGCTGCGCAGAGCCGACGACGGGCGCATGACCCTTGAGGCGGTCCACCAACCAGGTGGCGGCCGCCGGGGCGACGAACACGGTGGCGAACACGGCGACCGAGGCCGCGGTGAGACCGATCCAGGCCATGGCGGAAAGCCCCTTCACGTCGCCGATCTCCTCCGACGAGACGCCGATGGCCGGCAGCATCAGGAACGCCGTCCCAGTCAAACGCCACCGCGGCGTCGCCACCCGGTACGCCGGCGTACCGCCACACGAGCATCGTGCAGAGGCACCGCAGATGACAAAGAAGATCCAGCGCCAGGACGCCGGCCGCCCTCGGTGGGCCCCGGCAGGCAATGACCCCGCGGCGGCGTCTGCGTGATCGACATCGCGGGCGTTCGCCGGTTCAGCTCGGACGCCCCGTCGGCGAGCATTACGGCGCGGGGCGAGGAGGACCGCTGGCTACCGGACGTCTCCACGATCCGGCGGATTCCCGATTTGTGATGTGACGGGGAGATCCATGCCGTCGTCGGCGATCGGGAGCTCAATGCGCAGTGACGTCCCGCCTCCTACCGGACTGGTGATCCGCATCCGTCCGCCGAGCGCCTCGACCCGGTCCACGAGGCCGACGAGCCCGGAGCCGAGGCGGGGGTCGGCGCCGCCGATGCCGTTGTCGCGGATCGAGAGCGCGAGGACGTCGACGTCGACGTCGACGTCGACGTCGATCGCGGTAGCGTGTGCGTGTTTTGTGGCGTTGGTGAGCGCTTCGGACACGACGTAGTACGCGGCCACTTCCACGGACTCGGGCAGCCGCCAACGTGCGCCCGTAACGGCTGCGAACCCTGACCGACGACTGCCGCAGTCCGGGCACACCGCATCCGCAGCCGACACCTCAGCGTGCAACGAGACCAACGCCTCCGTCACGCGGACCGACCGGATGTGCAGCGCAGCCAGATGCGGCAACACCATCGTCAAACCCTGCTCAACGCACGGCAACCATGATCACCGATGTGGTGCCCGCGTCGCAGCCCGGGTTGAATGCACGAACTTTGCGCCAGAGCCCAGTTCTCACCAACGAGGCCAAAGCTTGGGGTGGGGAGTGGAGCGTATGTGAGCGCCCCGACCAATTTACTCTGCTGTGGTCGGGCTGCTGCGCCCGGAGCCGGTCATCGTTGTCGCCCGAAGGGACGCTGACGGACGCATACCCGCCCGGCCTCCGGCGCGCTCGACATCTCGTCGCTGACCAGTCCGAGGTGGTGGTGCTGCCGCCGGAGTAGGGGTCAGGCTGGCACCGGCACGGCTGTCCGCGTGTGCCGGGCGTAGGTGAGCAGTTGGCCGAGGGCAGCGTGCAGTAGCTCGGCCTGGTCGATCGTGAAGTCGTGCGGCAGAAAGTCCAGAGGGTCGTCCGCGTCATTGTCGAGCAGCGCCACGCTGGACAACACGACCTTCGTTAGCCTGTGCTGGCTCAGTTGGGCGGACGTGGTCACGTAGCGGGGCGCGGCCGGCACGTTGTTCCTTTCCGGAAACTGCGTCAGCGTCAGCTCTACGAACTCACACCCGTTGGCACTGCACCACAGCGCTGCTGTAGCCCCGACTCCAGACACCCCGTCTCCTGGCACAACCAACTCGGCCGACCGGTGACCCGGCTCGTCGATGCAGCCCGCTGCCTCGCCAACGCACCAGCTCGGATGCTCACGTGTGTTCACCGTTGTCCTCCCAACGCAACGAATGGGCGTTCGTCGTTGCTTGGCAGCGTATTGCCGACCTCATTCGATGAGAAGAACGTTTCTCAATGTTTCTCGAAATGATCCGAAGATGTGGATGCTTCAGAAACTGCCGGACTCGTTGGAAACCTCGGTCGCCAGATCGTCTACCGCGCGGGTGATGATCGCCCGCGCGGCGCGGCCGTAGCTGGCAACGCCGGCCAGCTGGTCGAAGATCATGCGGTACAGCGCGATCTCCTGCGGTTGGGCGAGGTTCAGCTCAGCCGAGAAGGTTTCGACCATGACGCGGTCGTCATCGAGCAGCCAGAAGCCGTGGGCCGGCGCGACCACGTACGGTGTCTCGAAGCCGATGATGCCGAGCCGGACGTTGGGGAGCGCTGAGACCGAGACCAGGCGGTCGAACTGTCCGAGCATGACGTCCGGGGCGCACAGCCGGTAGCGCAAGGCGGCTTCGGTGAGTACGAAGTGGAACTGTTTGTCTGAGCGGTACAGGATCTCCTGCCGCCTGACCCGCGCGTTGACCGCCTCGTCGACGTCGTTCGGCACGTTGAAGACATGGATGCTTTGGGCGAAGCGCGCCCGGGCGTACTCGGCCGTTTGCAGCAGGCCGGGGATGAACGTCGACTCGAACGCCCGGAACAGCCGCGTCTTCGCGTTCAGTTCGGCGATCTCGGCCTGGTGCTGGCGCAGCCCTGTCCTGATCTGGCGTTGCCACTCGGTGTGCTGGAGTTCGAGTGTGTGCAGCGACGCGAGCAGAGCCTCGGTTTCGGACGCGCTGTTCGTCGCCCGTGTCCATCCGCGGACGTCGTCATCCGTGGGGGTCTGCCGGCCGTTCTCCAACTTGGAGATTTTGGACGCCGGCCACGACAGCGACTCCGCAAGCTGCCTGCCGCTGAGTGCAGCGGCTTGGCGCAGCTTACGGAGTCGCTTCCCTAACGCAGTGCGGGCTTCGTGAACGGTGGTCATGCCCGACGTTCTACTCGGCGGCAAAGTCGTCCCGCCTTACGGCCTTGTGTAGCAACGCATCACGGACGTAGTTGTATCGCACAATCTCCGCAGGATCTTCGACGATCTCGCCGCCGAGGAAGTGCTCGTGTTCGTCGAAGTGCATCTTGACCAGCTTGCGTGAGTCGAACAGCCAGTAATCGTCGAGGGGTATCTCCGAAGCGTCATGACGCGCCAGGTACCGGATGTCCTCACCGGCCGCGGTGGTGTACTGGGAGCAGAACACGCCGAACCGGCTGTAGTCGGTCAGCGGGACGCTCACGACTCGGACGCGGGTGAAGCGGCGTCCTTCCGCTGTGGCTGTCCGGATCATGCTCAGCCAGTTCTGGAACCAGCCCATGTCGACCGACTCGCCCGCGACGAACTGCGTGAGCGCTGCCGTCTCGTTCGGCGAGTAGTAGGAATCTCGCGCCTCCAGCCGGAAGGCCGTGTGCTCGAAGGTGCGGAAGAGTTGGCCGAACTCGGGGCCGATGAGCCAGTTCACTGGTTGCGCAGGTAGAACTTGAGCACGTCTTCGGGGATTTCGATGATCGCTTCGCCGTCTGGGACGGGTCCGACATCCGCGAGGGCCTCCGGGTCGGTCACCACCCAGCCCTGGGCGATGTACGTCCTGCGATCGGTGCGGTCGGTAGCGAACAGCGTGGGCGACTGTCCCTCCTGGGAATCCGGGTCCTTGCCGAGAAGCCGGGCACGCATCGTGCCTCCTTGCGAGAAAGTTGGCGAATGTTCTCGCCCAGCGTGACCCATGCCAACGACTGCCGTCAACAGCCGCACAGATGCGGTACATGGCGCTGCTGGGGCGGGCCGACACCAATGCCACGGCGGTGCCTGCTCCACGACGATTCCCGCGTGAGCATACGAGTCCCGCAGCTGTGCGGGTCCGTCATTTCAGCCGGAAGCCGGCGCCGACGGGGTTGCGGTTGTTCTTCGTGGAGCCGGGGCTCACGTACACCTGCGAGTCGCGGATGAGTGTCGCGGAGTCCGAGCCTCCCAGGCCAGTGCCTCCGTCACGCCGAGCAGCCGTAGCGCGTCGCGCGTCTCGGACAACAGCATGCCGGAGGTGCCGTCCCTCCTGGGCCATGACGAAGAACGGTTTCGCGCCGGGGTTGAGGCCGGTGACGACCTTGCCCACGTCGGCGCCGCTGCCCTCCTGTCCCTTGAACACGCCGTTATTGCGCTGGGCGAGGTACTGCCCGGCTGCTGTCCCCGGGATCGCCGGTCTCTGGCGGGCCGGCCGGTGCGCCCGGCTTGCAGAACACCACCTTGACCGGTGCCGAGATCAACGTCCTGCACATGCTTGTCGGTTTCCTCACGGTCAATGAGATCGCCGCTGAACTGGACCTGTCGCCGAACACCGTGAAGACCCACCTGGCAAGGCCTTCAGTTTCTGGCGGGCCCGATGCAACCGGATGCTGACAGCGTTGGCACTCATCCCCACCACCTGCGCGAACTGCGCCGGCGTGAGTTTCTCCTACGCCCATAACCGGACCAGTTCGGCGTCAAGGGTCGGCAACCGACCGCGCGCCGCGACGAGCTGCGGGCTAGGGTCATCCCGTCGCCGGTGTGCCGGCCCGGTGGGTCGTACTTGAGGATGCGCAGGATCAGGTGGTCCTGGCGGCGACGGGCCCGCTCAGCGTTCGCAAGACAGTTCCGGGCGCCCGCGTACACCCAGGCCAGCGGCTCGTCCGGCAGCTCGTCCAGCCGCCGCCAGCACACCAGCAACGTCTCGGACAACACATCGTCGGCGGCTGCCGGGTCGGTCCGTCGAGCCAGGTATCGACGCACGGCCTCGATCAAGGCCGGGGCGACCGCGGCAAACCGCGCGCGGCGTGATTCCACGTCAACCTGCTCCACCCTGGTTCATGTCCGGCAGACGCCCAATTTTTCAACCGGAGTGGAAAAGGCGTGGTACCGCCGGTAGGGCGAGTTGCCGTGGTTGCTCAGGCGAGCTGGTCGAGCTGGTCCGCGCGGACAGTGCCACGCAGTGGCTCGCCGGCGATGAACCGTTCGACCTCGGCAACGGCGAACTCGCCCAGGCGACGAACCTCGCTGCCCTGCACACCGGCCAGGTGCGGGGTGATCCAGACGTTGGGCAGCTGGAACAGTGGATGTCCGGCGGGCAGGGGCTCGGGCTCGGTGACATCGAGGCAGGCGTCGATCCGTCCGCTCGCGCACGCCAGGGTCAGCGCGTTCGTGTCGACGAGCGTGCCCCGCGCCGTGTTGACCACGAGGGCGCCGTCTCGCAGCAATGCCAGCCGCCGTTCGTCCACGAGGTGGTGCGTTTCCGGCAGCTGCGGCGCGTGCAGCGTCAGCACGTCGCAGCGGCGGCACAGGTCGTCGAGGTCGGTCAGCTCGGCGCCCAGTTCCGCGGCGCGTGCCGGGTCGAGGTACGGATCGGCGACCAGCACCCGGTAGCCGGCTGCGTGCAGCCGGACGATCACCCGGCGGCCGATCCGCGACGCGCCGACGACGCCGACGACGCGATCGTCGTTGCCGATTCGCTGTTCGAAGGGTGCGAACCGGCCCGCCGCGTACTGCCGTGCCAGCCCGAAGGAGCGCTTGCCCGCCAGGGTGATGACCGCGAGCGTGAAGTCCGCGACGGGCTCGGCGTTGGCGTCCGCCGCGGAGGACACGACGATCCCGCGGGCGAACACTTCTGGCCCGACATGCGCCTTGACCGAACCGGCCGCGTGCATCACCGCCCGCAGTTTCGGCGCGGCGTCGAGCACCGCTGCGGTCAACGGTGGGCATGACCAGCCAGTTATCAGGATCTCGACGTTCTCCATGCCGCGGCGGGCCACCGGATCGTCGAAGGTTTCCACCGCCTCCGTTCCGGGGATCCGCAGCGTCGCGGTGAGTCGCGACATGAGATCCGCTGGTAGCACCGCGGCGGTGACCGAGCGGGACATGGCGATCATCCCGACAGGGCGCTCGGCGTGGTGCACGGCGTCTCCGTTCTGTAGAAAACGTCTCCTGTGATGAACGTGAACGGTATCCAGCACGGATCAGCAGGTCAAGTGCATCAGATGCAGGCGCATGTGCCGGTGATGTGTCGGGGGCTTGACGTTTCTATAGAAAAGCTTTTACCTTGCGTCGTGTGGCCTGTGCCACACGACGTGCTGGCGAGGAGGTGCAAGTGTCGGTGCAAAGCCGAGCAGAGACGGTCGAGCCGGACGCGGCAACGCCGACCGGCGTCGCGGAGACCCGGCCCGGGTCGGGGACTCGTTCGCGACAGGGCCGGCATCAACGATGGCGGCGCGATCGGATCCTCGTCGCGTTCATGGTTCCGGGCCTGCTCTACTACCTGATCTTCCACTACGGTGCCCTGTTCGGCAGCGCGCTGGCCTTCCTGGACTATGTCCCGTTCCTCGGCCTGTCCGGAAGCCGATGGGTCGGGTTCGACAACTTCGCGCGGCTGTTCGGCGACGCGGACTTCTGGCGCGCCACGGTCAATACGCTGGAGATCTCCGTCCTGCAGCTCGTCTTCTTCTTCCCGGCGCCGCTGGCGTTGGCGATGCTGCTGCACAGCCTGACCCACACCAGGATCAAACGCTTCGTGCAGAGCGTGGTGTACCTGCCCCACTTCATCTCGTGGGTGATCGTGGTCGCCCTGTTCCAGCAGATGCTCGGCGCCACCGGTGTGGTCAACGGGTTCCTCGCCGACAGCGGTCTGCACACCGTGCACATCCTGGGCAACCCGGACGCCTTCAAGCCGTTGATGGTCGCGCAGATCATCTGGAAGGACACCGGCTGGGGAACGATCATCTTCCTGGCCGCGCTGACGCAGGTCGACGAGCAGTTGTATGAGGCGGCCGCACTGGACGGTGCGAGCCCGTGGCGTCGCTTCTGGCACGTGACCCTGCCCGCGATCCGCCCGGTGATCGTGCTGCTGCTGGTGCTTCGACTGGGCGAGATCCTCTCCGTGGGCTTCGAGCAGATCCTGCTGCAGCGCGACGCGGCCGGTGCGCGTACCGCCGAGATCATCGACACCTTCGTCTACTTCCACGGCATCCAGGACGGCGACTTCGGTCTCGCCGCCGCGGCAGGCCTGTTCAAAGGTGTCGTCGGCGTGTTGCTCGTCTATGCCGCGAACAAGATCTCCCATCGGCTGGGGGAGCAAGGGGTGTACCAGTGAGACTCCGCCGTCGCAGCATCACGCGCAGCGCTTCGCGTCCCGCGTGGCAGGAGGACCCGCGTCCGCTCACCAGCGCGGCCAAGGCGGTCGCGATCGTGGTCGTGCTGGCCCTGGTCACGGTGCCGTTCCTGGTGGTCGTGTCGACCAGCCTGGCCGACCCGGCCGACGTCGTGGCCAACGGTGGCTGGGTCATCTGGCCCGAGCACCCGTCACTGGCCGCCTACACGGAGATCCTCTCGGGCGGCATCGTCGGCCGCGCCACCGTGGTCAGCCTCGGCGTGACCCTCATCGGCACCGCGTGCAGCCTCGCCGCGACCGTCCTGCTGGCGTACGCGTTGAGCCGGCCAGCGGTGTTCGGCGGCAAACCGATCATGCTCGTGGTGCTGTTCACGTTCCTGTTCCCGCCCGGCATCATCCCGGCGTACCTGGTGGTCAAGGAGACCGGGCTGCTCGACTCGTACGCGGCCCTCATCGCGCCGGTGCTGGTCAACACGTTCAACCTGGTGGTGATGCGCGGGTTCTTCCAGTCGCTGCCCGCGGAACTCTACGAAGCGGCCCGCCTCGACGGAGCGTCGGAGTGGACGACGCTGTGGCGCATCACGATCCCGCTGTCCCGCGCCGTGCTTGCCGTGGTTGGACTGTTCTACGCCGTGTCGTACTGGAACTCGTGGTTCAACGCGCTCATCTACATCGACGAGCCGTCCCGATGGCCGTTACAGCTCGTCCTGCGCACCTATGTGCTGGCCGGCGGGCAACTCGCTGACCCGTCGGCGGGCGAGGCGGGCCTGCTGTCCGCGCCGCAGACCGTGCGGATGGCGGTCGTGGTCCTCGCCACCATCCCGATCGTGCTGGTCTACCCGTTCCTCCAGCGCTTCTTCGTCAAGGGCGTGCTGAGCGGCGCCATCAAGAGCTGATCGTTCATGTCCGCGCGCCCCGCCCTCCCGCGCCGGACCCAGAGAAAGGAAGCCCTTCCATGACCCGTTCCCCCGAACTGTCCAGACGGTCGCTCCTGCGGGCGATCGGGATGGGCGCGACGGCGATCGCCATGCCGTCGCTGATCGCCGCGTGCGGAGACGGCGGCGGAGGCTCAGTCGGCAACGCCGGCACGGACCAGGTCCCGTGGCCGACGCACCAGCCCTTCGCCGGTCCGGCACCGGACCTGCCCGGCACTGCCGAGGGTGTGCAGGCCGGCTACACGAAGTACCCGAGCAATCTGGTCAGCGCGGTGAAGGCGACGCCGGGTGACAAGACCAAGGTCCGGGCCGTCGCCGTCACCTACGGCACCCCGCCGAAGCCGGCTGAGCAGAACAAGCTCTGGCAGGCCATCAACGACGCCCTCGGCATCGACCTGGAGCTCACGCTCGTGCCGGACGCGGACTTCGAGGCGAAGATGGCCACGCTGACGGCCGGTGACGACCTGCCCGACATCATCAGCATCGGCGGTGGCCACCGGCTCCCGCGGGAGCAGGAGTTCGTGTCGACCAAGTGCGCCGACCTGTCGGACTATCTCGCCGGCGACAAGGTCAAGGCCTACCCGAACCTGGCAAATCTGCCCCCGTACGCCTGGCAGGGCATGGGCCGGATCAAGGGCCGGATCTTTGGCATCCCGCTGGAGCGACCACTTCCGGCGTACGGGATGTTCATCGACCGCAACGCCTTCGCCTCCGTCGGCGCCAACGACACCACCTGGTCGAAGGACGACTTCGCCGCCGCGGTCAAGGCACTGAGCAAGAACAAGCAGTACGGGCTGGGCGCCCAGAAGGCCAACCAGTTCGGCCTCCGGCAGCTGCATGCCGCAGCGTTCGGCGCCCCGAACGACTGGAAGGTCGACGGCGGCAAGTTCGTCAGGGCGGAGACGCTGCCGGAGTTCCGGGATGCGCTGGCCTTCGTCCGCGACCTCTTCGCCGCCGGCGCGTACTACCCGGACACCATGTCGCTCAGCGTGACGGACACGAAGACCTTCTACTACAACGGCACCTTCAAGAGCATGACCGACGGGTTGGCGGCGTTTGCTCCCGCGGTGACCAGTGTCAAGGGCGCCTACCCCGTGGATCTGGCATTGCCCTACAAGACCGGCAGCGGCGCGCCGCACATCGTGGCCGGCACCGGCAACTTCGGCTACACCGTGCTGAAGAAGGCCCCGCCGGAACGGATCCAGATGCTGCTGCGGGTGCTGGACTACCTGGCCGCGCCGTTCGGCACCAAGGAGTACGAGCTCACCCACTTCGGCGTGGAAGGGCTGCACTTCACCCGGGCGGCGGACGGCACGCCAACGCCCACAGCGCTGTGGTCCAACGGCGAGAACAACGTCAACCTGCCGGTCATCTACCTGGCCGAAGCGCCGCGGGTGCTGTACTTCTCCGGCGTCGACACCGAATCGGTCAAGCGGCTGCACGCATGGGAGACCAAAGCGGTCCCGCTCGCGGTGAAGAACCCGGCGGCGGGCCTCGTCTCGGACACCCGCAGCCGTAGCGGCGTCACGCTCGACAAGATCTTCAACGACGGCATCAACGACATCGTGGCCGGACGTGCGCCGCTGACGGACTGGGACGCCGTGGTCAAGAAGTGGCGCGACGGCGGCGGCGACAAGATGGCCGAGGAGTACGCGAAGGAGTACGCCGGCTGACATCCGCGGCTGGAACATTCGCGCCGGGCCCGGCAGCGGCGACACCGGGCCGCGCCCGGCGCGGATCAGGCACCGATGCGGCGGACCGATTCGCGGACCACCACGTGCGTGCCGAGCATCACGTGCTCACGCCCCGACGCCTCACTGGATCGCTGGATGGCCAGCTTCACCGCCGTGCGGCCCAGCTCCTCCTGCGGCACCCGCACCGTCGTCAACGGCGGATGGAAGTCCACCGCGCTGGGAATGTCGTCGTAGCCGACGATCGAGACGTCATCGGGAACGCGTCGCCCGGCCTCACGCAGCGCCGCCATCGCGCCGGCCGCGACGCCGTCATTGCCTGCGAAGATAGCGGTGAACTCCGTGCCCGAGGCCAGGATCGCCCGCGTCCGCCGGTAGCCACCCTCGCGGTCCCAGGGCCCGTGACTGATCAGCGCCGGGTCGACCGGCCGGCCGAATGCCGTCAGCGCCGACCGGTAGCCGTCCACGCGCTGGTCTGATGTGGTCAAACCCTCGGGTCCGGCGATCATGAGGATGGTGCGGTGGCCCGCCGTCAACAGATGCGTGGTGGCCGCGTGGGCGCCGCCGACGTTCTCGTACTCGACCGTGATCGCGGGGAAGTCCGGCCCCAGCGACGGCCGGGCACACAGCACCAGGCGGCTGCCGGCGTCCTCAAGTCCTTGAGCGTACTGGCGCATCCGCTCGCGGTAGTCGTCGTTCTCCACGACCCCGCCGGCCAGGATGACGGCGTCGGCCCGCTGCTCACGCATCAGCCGCACCACCTCCAGTTCCCGGTCGGGGTCGGCGTGCGTGGTGCAGACCAGGCACAGCCGGTGGGCTTCGGTTGCCTGCTCCTCGACACCGGCGGCGATGCGCGCGAAGAACGGTGTGGTGACCTCGGCGACGACGAGCGCGACCACCTTCGCCGTCGCCCCATGCAGCGCCCGGGCATGCGCATTCACCACATAGTCCAGCTCGTGCACCGCACGCTGGACCCGTTTGCGGGTCTCGTCCGCGACCGGGTAGTCGCCGGAGAGCACCCGCGACACGGTGGCCATCGAGACACCAGCGAGCGCAGCGACATCCTTGATGCTTGGCCGCTTGTTCAACCGGCACCCTCTCCTGGTCAACCCGACAGAAACGCTTGCGAAAAGCTTTACTACAGTTCTACACTCCGTAAAGTGTCCACGCTGGCGCAACTTCATGGAACCCTTTCCACGGATCTGACCGACGGTCGCGGCGGATGGGCCCAGGCGCTGCTCGCCGTCACCGCACCGGCCACCCGGCTCGCTGCCCTCGGGCCCGCTCGCCAGCCGGTCAGCGCCTCCTCGAACGACCCGGGAGCGACCTGGCTGGAGTTGGTCGCGCGGCCGCTGTGGGGTCTCGCCGCACACGCAGCCGGCGGTGGCCGCGCCGACGAGCAGTGGCACGATGTCCGGCGCAGCCTCATCGCCGCGCTCAACCCGCGGCACGAATGGTATGCCGGGCCGCCGAGCGGGCAACGCCTCGTCGAGTCCGCGGCGATCGGCTACGCGTTGGCGATCGCGCCGCACGAGCTCTGGGACCCGCTGACCGGCCGGGATCGCGACGTGCTGGTCCGGTGGCTCACGGCCGCAACGCAGGCGACGCCGCACGACAACAACTGGCACTTCTTCCCGGTGCTGGCCGGGCTCGGCCTGCACCGGCACGACATCGCGACCGACCGGACCCGCCGGCAGGCGCACCTGGACCGCGTGGAGCAGTTCGTGCTGCCGGACGGCTGGTACCGCGACGGGGACGGCGGCGGCCGCGACTACTACAACCCGTTCGCGTTCCACTGGTACAGCCTGGTGATGGCCGGGCTCGGCGCACTCGAGCCGGACCGGGCCGCGCGGATGAACGAACGCAGCCGCCGCTTCGCCGAGCAGTTCCAGCACTGGTTCGCAGCCGACGGCTCGTCCGTTCCGTTCGGGCGCAGCCTCGGGTACCGGTTCGCGCAGGGTGCGTTCTGGGGCGCACTGGCCTTCGCCGACCTGCCGGCGCTGCCCTGGCACCGCATCCACGCCCTGGCCGACCGGCACCTGGCCTGGTGGTGGCAACGCCCGATCGTCAGCGAGGACGGACTGCTCACCGTCGGCTACGGCTACCCCAACGGCGCCGTCGTGGAGCAGTACCTCGGCGCCGGGTCGCCGTACTGGTCGACCAAGTTCTTCCTTCCGCTGGCGTTGCCGGCCGACCATCCGTTCTGGAACACCACCACCGCTGAGCAAACCCTGCCCGCGACCACCGGCGCAGACACCGACGTCATCAGCACGCAGATCGCGGCACAGGCCGTCATCAGCCGGCATCGCGGGGACGTGGTGCTGCTCAACGGGCAGGGATGGCGTGACTGGGCACGGGGCGGCGCCGCGAAGTACGCCAAGTTCGCCTACTCCACCCGGGCCGGGTTCAGCGTCCCCGCCGGCGACCGCAGCCTCGCCGCCGGCGCCTTCGACAGCATGCTGGCTCTCAGCGACGACGCCGGCCGCCGCTGGCGTGCCCGCGAAGAGGTCGAGGAGTCACGCATCGACGGACACGTTGTCTGGGCCAGGTGGGCACCATGGGCGGACGTGACCGTGCGGACCTACCTTTCGCCGTTCCGTGACGGCTGGCACCTGCGGCTGCATCAGCTCACCACCGGCCGGTCATTGTCCGCCGCCGAGGGCGCCTTCAGCCTTCCATGGACCGCGCTGGGCCAGGACCCGGCGGCACTTCGCAGCACCGACGCCGCCGGCACGTGTGGTGCCGCAGCCGATGGCCTGCACAGCGTCATCATCGACCTCGACCCTGACCGGCACAGGACCGGTGAGCTTGTCGCACCCCTCGCCGGCACGAACGTGCTGCACCCACGCACGGTGCTGCCCATGCTGCGTGCTGACTACCCACCGGGGGAGCACCGTCTCCGCACCGCCGTGTACCTCGGCGACGGCCCTCCGCGTCTCGACGACGAGACGATGACGGCACTACGGGATGCTGCCGCGGCACTGGAGGCGCCGATGGAGTTCGAGCACCTTCCCGCCCGGCCCGGGCTCGCGAACCCAGCGGTCTAGGCATCGGCCTCGTGCGCGGCAAGCCAGTCGCGGCCCGCCAGCAGGGCATCCGCCAACGGCACGATCCCCGGATGCCATTTACGTTCCCACTCGAGGCTGTACCAGCCGTCGTAGCCGTTGGTCCGCAGCACCTGCAGAATCTCCAGCAGTGGCACAGCGCCGGTGCCCAGCAGCAACGGCGTACGGTCGGCGGCGGCGGAGTCCTTCAACTGGACGTGCGCGAGCCAGGGAGCGAGCGCCTTCGCCGTGTCGGCCACCGACTCACCCGCAGCCCAGGGGTGCCGGACATCCCAGATCGCCCGGACCCGCGGGTCACGCACCTGCGACAGCACCCGCACAACGTCTTCGCCACGCGGATGCGAATCATGCGTCTCCAGCCAGATCTCCACCCCACCGGGCAGCCGTGGCGCGACGGCGCGAAGTCTCGCGATCGCGCGGGCGTCACCATGTCCGTCGTCACCGCCAGGGAACACGCGGACTGCGCGGGCGCCCAGATCCGCGGCGAGCCCGGCCTCGGCGAGCAGATCGCTCACGCACTGCTCGTCGGAGACCTGGCCGCTGGCGACCTTGACGTAGGACGCGATGCACAGTGTGGCCAGGCCGCCCAGAGTCTCAACGGCTGCTTGCCGCCCGGTGGCGGACAGTCCGATGTGGACGGGCTCATCCGGAGCCGAGCGGAGCTCGAGGCCGTGCCAGCCGGTACGCAGCGCGAGCGCGGCGACCTCGCTCAGCGGCGTCCCGGGGCAGCCGAGCGTGGAGAACGCCAACCGGCTCGTGATCCCTGGCATGGACCGAGAATAGCGGCATGCTGCCCCGTGCCGGCGGTGGGCAGCTGCGTCATGCGGCGCACCTGCCACGGCTCGCGAGTGAGTCGCCCCCATCCCACCGGAGCTCGATTTCAGCCGATCTGGTAGAGCCGCAACAGGCTGAGCAGTTCGGCGCGGCTGTGCACGCCGAACTTCCGGTACAACCGGTGCATGAGCAGGCCCGAGCAACCGGCGGCCTCCGCCGCGGCGTCGAGCGCGGCGAGGACGTCCTCGGCGGAGCCGCTGAGCTGGGTCATCTCGGCCAGCTGCGGCAGTGGAGCCCGCCCGTCGAAGTCCTGACCGGCCACAAGAATGGTCGGGCGGCCGTCGGCGAGCCGGGTCCGTGCGACGTCACACAGCAGGTGTGTCTTGCCCACGCCAGCCCGCCCGACGAGCAGGAGCGAACGCTGCCGGGCGGCTCGGGCGGGTTCCGCGTCCTCCAACCGGTCGGCCCGATCGAGTGCGTCGGCGGCATCACGCACCCGCGAGTACAGCGACGCGGCATCGCCAACGAAATGCGAATGCTGATCGAGACAGTGCTCGTGCAGCAGGTCCGAGACGCGCCCGACGGAGTCCTGGGCCGCGGCGAGCGCGTCGCCGACGGCGGGCGGGGGATCGACCGACCGCAGAGTCTCTCCTCTTATGGACGTGCGGTTCACGGCAGCCATGAGGAGCGCCAACGAGACGGCGCGACGGCCTGCCTTCCGTTTCCCCGACCTTGTGGCCGCGGTAGTGGCAGAGCTGGATGAGCATGGGCCGACGAACGAGAACCAATGACACTCGGGTTGATCCATTGCCGGCGACGCGGATCTCTCACGGTCATTGTCAGCCGGTCCTCGCCAAGATTGTGCGACTGTCACGCAGCAGAGCAAGATCCATGGCGACCTGGTTGCTGGACCAGCCGTTTACTGCGGCGCTGTGGCGGAAGTTGTACGACAGTTCGGCCTCGACGAGGTCTCGCATCGGCCGTGCCACGCCACCGAGTTCGGACAGGTACGCAGCGACATCCGCCCGGTGTCTCGGAGAGTCCGTCCAGAGCTGGGCGAGGACTGGCAGGGACGTGTCAGCGTCACCGGAGACCCGCCACAGTGCCCGCGCCGCGGCGACGAGGGCGTGGTCGGCGTCAGCGTCGAGCACTGCGCGCAGCGGTTCATCGAGGTCGGCGGCTGCTGGGCCGAGCTGACCCGCCGCGTCGGCCGCGGCCGCGGTCACGTATTCGGGGTCGCTCAGGTGGCGGGCGAGAACCTGGACGGTCTGCTTCGGGTCACCGGTGATCTGCCACAGGGCGAGCGCTGCGGCGACCTCGGTGACCGGGTGACCACAGTCCAGCGCGGCGCGCAGCGGTGGGACGGCTGCGGTTGCGCCGGGACCGATCCGGCCCAGGGCGGTGGCTGTCATCAGATCCAATGGCAAGGCGAGCAGGTCGGGCGTGGCCTCGACGGCCGCGGGGCCGAGGGCGGCGACCGTCGCGGCCAGGACCCTGTGGTGCCCGGCGGCGGCACTGCCGGTCAGCTCGGCGCAGCGGCGGCGGACGGCGGGCAGGAGATCCGGCGCGATCACGGCGTATCGGGCCGCCAGCGGCGCGGCGTTCCGAGGCAGCACATCGCGTTCCACGATTGCTCGCACGGCCGGTAGTGCCCGGGCGTCGTGCAGCGCGGCCAGCGCCCATACGGTCGGCCCGACGGTCGGGCCTTCCCGCGGCCAGCTGACGATCCAGGGCGTCGGACCGTCCCCGTATCGATCCTCGAGCGGGGCTGACGCGACGGCGGCGGCCAACGCGTCGACGGCGGGCGCGGCCAGCGCGTCGAGGTGTTCCAGGACGAGCGCGGAACGACCCGCCAGTCGTGCGTCCGCGAGCTGTGCCCCGACCAGAACAACGAGCGCCTCGTAGTCGCCACGCCAGTACCCCATCAGCGCCTTTGCCGGGCGCAGCGCGGCGCGTCGCGCCGCCGGCTCACCGGCCGACAGGAGCCCGGTGAGCAGCGAGATGCGGTCCTCGATCCGCCCGTTCAGTGCCTGGCTGAGCTCGCTCACCAGTGCATCGCCCGAGTCTGCGGCGCGTCGCGGCTCGCTGCTGCGCAGTTCCGTCATCGCGTGGACGAGGTCGGCCGGACGCGATGCACTCAGCGTGGGCAGCGTCATCGGGGGCACGGCCGGTAGGTCCGCCCGGACGAGATCGACCACGGCTGGAATCAGGTCGCCGGTGAGCGTATCCGGGGCCGCGTGGGCGACGTCCGCGACAGCGGTGATACGGCACCGCACGTCAGACATGTTCAGTGCAGGCGTGCTGAGCCAGCCGCTGAACCACGCTCCGACCTCCGCCGGGTCGATGCCGGACACAAGTCCCGCGGTGGCGTGGCTGCCCAGGCCCGCAATTGCCGCGGCGATCGCGCCACGAACCCCGGGATCCGGCTCGACGGCGAGCCGGTCGCGCAGCGCGGCCAGGTACAAGCCCGCGTCGCCGCGCCCGACGAGGAAAACCGCTGGAGCGGCCCGGCGCACGTCCGGATCGACGTCGCTGAGCAACCGCAGGAACAGCGGCCCAGCTGCGGCGACAGCTGCTCGGGCGGCGTGAAATTCCGCGGCTGGATCGTCCAGCCGGAATGCCCCGCCGATGCCCGCCAGCAACTGCAGCACTCCGGCCCGGCCCGGCACATGCGCATCACCGGCCGCGGCGAGCAAAAAGGGGACGGCGGCGACCGTACTGTCGAACACCTCACCGTCCCGATGCACGACGCCGTGCAACTCGCGCAGCGCGTCGTCCCGCTCCGCCGGATCCGGCCCGACCAGCCGGCGAAGCATGTCCGGCACATCACCAGCAGCGCCCCAGGCATGGCCCAGCGCACTCCAGTCAACAGCAGCAAGGTCGTCGAAGTCGTTGATCACCACCGGCATTGTGGCAAGCCAGCGCCACCACCGCTGCCGTGCGCTGATGGCTTGGTCTCGCCGGTCGGTGGAGACGCGCTCATCTGCCGCAGCGGGCGCACTGGCGTTCATCGCTGCTACAGCCAACCGGGCGTCATCCGGTCTCTCAGCCGGGGGTGAGGTTAGGCACCGGTCGCGGAAGGGCATGGGCG
>NZ_JBHSIU010000056.1:0-2973 GCF_042653625.1 Dactylosporangium cerinum
CGTAGCCGGTGTCGCCGCCGTCGTAGTCGCTCATCGCTATCTCCCCTGAGGTGTGTGTCTGGTTCGCTGTCTCGCTGTTGGGATGAACGTTAGGCGGCGGGGCACCGGTTCAAATCCCGGAAACGTGCCACGGCCGGCCACCCCAGGGGAAGGTGACCGGCCGTGGTCGCGGGTGCCTCGGTCAGGCGCTGACGATCGGCCAGGCGTAGGCGAGGAGCGCGACGGCGGCGCCGAGGATCGCCAGGTTGAAGCCGCGGGACGGCACCGGCAGCGCCGCGACGGCGAGCAGGATGATGGCGATGATGTACAGGACGGCCTGTGCCGACATGGGGAACCTCCGTGGGGGGACCGGTTGAGCACACGGATTCCCGACGGCGCTCCGGGCGAAACACGGGCTGGTCATGGGCCGCCGCCGGGCGGTCGGATGTGGACGGCGATTCCCCGGGCCGCCGCAGGGTGGTCAGGTGTGGACGGCGACGAGGGCGGGGTGCTCGCCGGCAACGACGGCGGCCGGGTGGAAGCGGACCCGGCGGCCCGTCACCTCGTCGGGGGCGCCGGTGCCCGGCTCGGTCCACTCCACCGTCGCGGTGCCCGACAGGTGCAGGGTGCGGCCGGTGGCGAAGTCGGGCACCAGCAGCGCCGCGGACGGGTCGGTGGCGAGGTTGCCGAGGCTGTTGAACATGTTGTTGCCCGGATAGTCGGGCCACCACAGGTCGTCGCCGTCGACGCGGAGGAACCCGTGCGGGCCACCGCGGTGTGAGGCGTCGGCGCCGCGGCCCGGGTGGGCGGTGCCGAGGAAGAACGTGTCGGCACCGGCGACCGTCGCCACGGCGGCCGGGGTGAGCGCCGGCAGCGACGTGAACACCGGCGCGGCGCCCGCCGCCCTGGCCGCGGCGAGCCGGCGCGGCTGGATGTACTGCGGGCAGTTGCCGAACGCCTCCGCCACCTCGACGGTGAGACCGTCCCGCCCGGCTTCGTCGGTGAACAGCGTGCCGTTGACCCGCATCCGGCGGCGGGTCGCGAAATCGATCGCGATCAGGCCGACCCGCTGGCCACCCGGCAGGTCGTGCAGCGGGTCGCCCGGCGCGAACGCCGCATCCACCCGCAGCCGCTGCCCCGCGCCGTCGAGGAAGCCGGGCGGGCCGGTCAGCGCCGAGGTCCACAGCCGTCCGGCCCGGTTGCGTCCGGTGAGCACGGCCAGGGTCCGCTCGGCCAGCCAGCCGCCGGCGCCACGGCTCAGGCCGCCGGGCGCCAGCATGCCGGTCAGCCTGGCCGCCTCGAGCCGCACCCCGGCCCGCTCCTGCACCGCCAGCTCTCCCTCGTGGAACACCGCAGTCTCCCTTCCTAACGGATGAAGCGCGCTGCTTCCATTAGTACACGACCAAATGGTTTTCGCAATGCCTTACCATTAGGACCGTGGAGCCCCTGCCGGTTGAGTTGATGAACACCGTGCGGGCCGGGCGGGACGGCGTGCGGGACACGATCGCCGACCCGGCCGCCGCCGCGCGCTGGTTGCGGGAGGCGCGGCCGGAGGTCGGGATCGCCGGCTGGGAGGCCGTCGCCGAGCTGCGCGACCTCCGCGACGCGCTGCGCCTGCTGGCCGCCGCCGTGACCGGCGACGATCGGCCGGCCGCCGGCGCACCCGACCACACCTGGCCGGTCGCGACCCAGGCCGGCAACCAACGGCCGACCGCTGGCGCACCCGACCACACCCGGCCGGTCGCCAGCCGGGCCGGCGACCACCGGGCGGCCGGTGCCGATGACCGGCTGGACGGCGTCGCGGCAACCGCCACCGGCGCGGCGGGCCGGGCGGAAGTCACCACCGGAGCAGCGGGTCGGGCAGGAGCCACCACCGGAGCGGCGGGCCGGGCGGGAGCCGGGTCCGCCGCAGACCTGCAGGCGGCCATCGGTGTCGTCAACCGGGCGTGTGCCAGCGCGCCGTCCTGGTCGGAGCTGCACTGGTCCCCGGACGACGGCCCGTCCGGCCCGGAACGCAAGGACGCCGGCGCGACCGCGACCGCGACGGCGCAGGAAGCCGGCGCGGCGCCGGTGGGCGGACCCCGGCGGGTGGTCCGGACCGCACACGCGCCGGCGCTCGCGGCCGTCGCGGCCATCGCCGAGGAGGCCGTCGCCCTGTTCGCCGGGCCGGACCGGCTGCTGCTGCGGGCCTGCCACGCGCCCGGCTGCGTGCTGTACTTCGTGCGCAACCATCCCCGCCGCGAGTGGTGCTCCGACGGCTGCGGCAACCGGGCCCGCGTCGCCCGGCACTACCAGCGCCACCACGGCAGCGGCAAGGAGGGCGACTGATGCGACCGGAGCCGGGGCAGGTGCTGCACTTCTCCGAGGACCCGACGATCACCAGGTTCGTGCCGCACGTCGCGGCGACCGCGCAGCAGCCGGAGGCGTACGTCTGGGCCGTCGACCACGAGCGCTCGCCGGACTACTGGTTCCCGCGCCAGTGCCCGCGGGCGATGGCCTGGACGGGTCCCGGCACCACCGCCGAGGACCGCGACCGGATCGTCGGCGCCGGCTGCGGCGAGCGGGTCCACGCCGTCGAGTACGGCTGGCTGGAGGCGATCCGCACCGCCCGGCTGTTCGCGTACCGGTTCCCGGCGGCGCCGTTCGCACCGTTCGGCAGCCACGCCCACGTCGCCGTCGAGGCGGTCGAGCCGCTCGGCCCGCCGGAGCCGGTCGGGGACCTCTTCGAGCTGCACGCCGGCGCCGGCATCCAGCTGCGGGTGCTGCCGGACCTGTGGTCGTTCTGGGACGCGGTCACGGCCAGCAGCCTGCACTTCAGCGGCATCCGCCTGCACAACGCCCGCCCCCGCTGACCCCTGGCTGGGTGGCACGTTTCCGGGATTTGAACCGGTGCCCCGCCGCCTAACGTTCATCTCAACAGCGAGACAGCGAGCCAGACACACACCTCAGGGGAGATAGCGATGAGCGACTACGACGGCGGCGACACCGGCTACG
>NZ_JBHSIU010000057.1:0-18153 GCF_042653625.1 Dactylosporangium cerinum
CGCGGCTGCGCCGGCGGCGGCGTCGTGTCCAACTGCAGCGGCATCGCCCAGAACAACTGGCAGTTCACCCAGATCACGGCAAGCTTCACCGGCTAGTTCTCAAGAGCGCACGAGGGCTGGCCCTACGGGGTCAGTCCTCGTCCTCGTCGTCATATTCGTCCAGGACCGGCAGCGGATGCCGCTCGTCGACCAGAGACCGGTCCACCGCACGCCACCACGGGGCGGCCTCGTCCTCGTCCACCCACTGCAGCTCGGTAATCTGCGGCACCGGGACCACCCCCTGCTGGTGGCCGACCATCCAGGAGTTGCGGAAGAAGTCGAACCGGAGGTGCCGGTGGCCGTCCCGCTCCGTGTAGAGGATCGGTGGCACGAGGAAATGCGTGACACCGACCTTGGCCGCGACGGTCACATAGTCGTCGGGCTGCGATCCGTCGTTCCAGCAGGCGGCGAAGTTCACCGGCGCCAGCGCGTCCCGGCCCAGCACGTGGATGCGGCCGTCCTGGACGACGAACTGCTCGGGGTCCAGCGCCACCTCCTCACCGAGCATGAGGATCGGAGCGGGCAGGATGTGCGCCTTCGCGAACGACTGCGCGCCGGTGTAGACCTTGATGATCTCGTCGTGGCGGGTGGGGTCGTAGACGTCGCTGGAGTGGAACGGGCAGCAGATGTCGCCGTCCGGCTCCTCCGGCTCGGGGAAGAACACGGCCTTGTCGACGGAAGTCGTCGCGCTGCCGCTGCCCCGCTCCCGCAGGAACGCGGGGATCCAGTCGGCGTCGTCGGCCTCGATCACCGCCGTGCGGCACAGGGCCCGGAACGCGGTGTCGCCGACCTTGCAGTTGAAGTAGTCCAGCAGCGTCAGCGCGGCGCACTCGGCCAACGACAACGCCTCCATGCGCGGGAACCAGAAGTCGTAGCCGTTGGCGACGAAGTGCACACCGCGGAACTCCTTGTGCACGAACGTCTCGCGGACCGGTCCGGCGCCGAGACCGTACCAATGGGCGGCGGCAACCCGGTTGAAGTAGTCGTCGGCCTGCCGCGCCAGCTCCGGCGCGAACACGCTCTCCCCGGTCAGGTAGCACGCCTTGCCGAACAGCGCCCCGATCTGCGGCGACTCGATGATCCCGTCGGCGGCGAAGACCAGCTCGGTGCGCAGGAACACCTTGCGGCCGTCGTCGAACGGGGCACCTTCATGCTCGCGCCGCTGATCGAAGACGACACACGTGAACGCGTCGATGCGGTCGAACGCGGCGCCGTCGCCGAGGTCCAGTGCCGGTGAACCGGTGCCGCCGGTGAGGTACAGCAGCACCGTGTACCGCGAGACGTGCCGCCGGGCCGCGTCGAAGTACGGCGTGTCGCGGTGCCGGTAAAAGTTGGCGTCTCCCGGCTCGAACCGGTTGCACCGGAACACCGGGTTGACGTGGGAGAACCCCTCCCCCGCCGCTGGTGGCAGTGCCTCGGCTACCGCCGCGGTCAGGGCCTCCGCGAGCAGCGCCGAATGGAAGATGAACCGCACGCCACCACGCGACGCCGCGTTGAGCGGTGTCACGTACAGGTTCAGCTCGTCGAGCCGCTCCAGGCGGTCCCGCGCCTCGGCGGGCAGCCGCACCTCGAAGGTGTGGACGCCCTCGGCCCGGGCCGTGTGCCCGGCCAGTTCGACGTCCAGGGCCACGTCCTCGAAGAGGCGGTCCAGGGGCACGATGTTCTCGAACGTGCGGAACGACAGCTCGTGCGGGTCGGCGAACGCCGCCGCCAGGTGGGGCGCGTCCGGGGCCGGCCGGGCGAACAGGTGCCGCACCGGCTCGTCGATGCGGTCCGCGTCGACGAGCCGCACCGCCTTGTAGCGGGCGGTCGGGTGCCACGACACGTCCAGCCCGTCGACGGAGGCGACCGGCTCGGCGTGGGTGGCGTCCACCTCGGCCCGGTAGCGTTCAGCCTCCGCCGGAGACCCGTCCCCGGAGGACAGGACGAAGAACCGATCCCGCAGGTCGACGCTCACACGCACCTCCACAACGTCCGCAGCGCCGGGGAAAGACTGGCGGACCGCGCCAGGGCGCGCGCACCACCGGATCCCACATCGGCACTGTAGAGCCACAACCGGGTGAGCCCAGCGGCGAACGGGGCGGCGAGCAGGACGTCCACACCGTCCGCACCGATGGCGTTGTACCGCAGGTCCAGCTCCGTGAGTGCGGGGAACCGGTGCAGGGCGTGCACACCCGCGCCGGTGATCCTGTCCCGCTGCAGGTGCAGCCGGCGCAGCCCGCCCAGCTGCGCCGATCCGGCCAGTGCGGCCAGCCCGGCGTCGCCGATGCGGCAGTACCGCACGTCGAGCGCCTGCAACCGGCCGAGGTCGAACGCGGTGGCGAGGGTTTCGGCGCCGTCGGGTCCGACGTCGAGGTAGGCGAGGTCCAGCTCGACAAGCCGTCCGGTGTCCAGGCCGGTGAGCACGCCCAGGTCGAGGCGTCCCGGCCGGTTGGCGACACCCGGCCCGCCGTCCCAGGTGTAGTCGTCGTCGTCCCATTCCTTGTCGTCCAGGTCGTCCTGGTCGACGGCGTCCGCGACGAGCCTCAGCGTGGTCACGAACGGCGCGCTGAGCACCTGCGCGGCCGTCTCACGGACGTCCTCGGTCCACGTGACGGCGACATCCGTGGGGAACCCGTGCCGGCGGCGGCGTACGCGCACCCCGGTCGGCAGCCCGTCGTCCCACGCCGCCTCGTCCCGGTCGACGAGCTCGGCGATGTCACGCTGCACGGCGGTACGGTCGGCGCCGTCGGCGCCGTGCAGCAGCTCCAGCCGCTGCTCGAGGCGGATCAGCGTGCCCCGGCTGTCGCCGCGTTCCAGCAGGCCGTCGCTGTAGGCGAGCCACAGGTCCCGGTCCTCCGGACTGTCCCGCAACGCCGCCTCGACACTGGACACCTGCATCCGCACGAATCTAACGACGGAGCCGCCGGTGTCAAGCGGGACCGCGTTGGTACGTTGTCGCGGTGCACGCACCGTCGACACCCGGCCGGCGGGCGTGGGAGTCCGCGGCCCGCGCCTGCTACCGCGAGCTCGGCGTGCCCTTCCCGGACCGGGTCGTATGGGCGCCCTCGCCGCTGACAGCCGCATTGGCCGCACCGATCGCGGCCTGCCTGAACACCGGGCACCGCAATCGCCGCGTCCTGGAGTCGGTCTACCGGGCGATCGACGACAGTGCGGGCCGCGGGGTGGGCGACGCGGTGCGGACCGCGGTCGGGACCGCCACGGACGGTTCGGTCCACGACCCGGTGCACGGTGCGGCGGCAACAGCGCTGCACACCGGCGTCGCCACCGTCGTCAGCGCCGCGACGGCCTCGGCCGCCTCGACCGCCTCGACCGCCTCGGCCGCCTCCACCGCCGAGCACGCAGACCCCGCGGCGGCGGCGCCGCGCCGCGAGCCGCTGACCGGCGTGCTCGACGTCGTGCTCGAGGCGACGGACGCGGCGGTGCGAGCCGCAGTCGACGCCGCCGTTGGCGGGTCGTTGCACGACACGCTCCGCGGCCACATCCGCACGCTGTGGCAGGCGCGCCTGCCGGGCAACCGCAGCACCGCCTGGCTGCGGCTCGTCGACCGGTGCTGGCCGGACGGCCGGCCTCCCGAGGAGGACCCGCCGTCGACCCGCGACGGCTGGTGGTGGTGGCCGTTCCGGCACTTCGTCATGCTCTGCCCGCCCCCGGCCACGCTGCACCTGGAACCCGACCCCCGGATGCTGCGCCGCCCGCACCACGCCGACGGACCCGCGGTCGTCTGGGACGACGGCTTCGGGTTGTACTACTGGCATGGCGTCCACGTCCCTCGCGCCGTCATCGACGACGCGCTGAGCACCGAGGAGATCCTCCGGGAGCCCAACGCCGAGGTGCGCCGCTGCGCCATCGAGCGCCGCGGCTGGGACCGTTTCGTCGCCGACGCGGGCCTGGCGCAGATCGGGCCGCCCGCCGACGACCCCGGAAACCCGGGTCAGACCCTCACCCTGCACGACGTCCCGTCCGGCATCTTCACCAACCACGTCCGTGTCCTGCTGTGCACCAACGGCACCGTTGAACGCGACGGCACCCGTCGCCGCTTCGGCCTGACCGTCCCCGCCGACTGCGGCGACCCGATCACCGCCGCGGCGTGGACCTACGGACTGACGCCCGCGCAGTACGCCACGGCACAACGACGCACCTGATCCCTCTCGAAGGAGCTGCCAGCCATGCCCACCGTTGAAGAGGCCATCGCCGCCTTCGGTGTCACCGTCGACCCGCACCTCGACCGGCAGGCCGACATCCCGATCCTGTCGGGCCTGCAGTTCCAGGGTGACGTGGCGGTCGTCCCGGCCGAACGGACACCGTCGCGCACACCCGTCCCGGCAGCCGGTGTCGCGGTGGTCCGCGGCGAGGCGGGCACCAACACCCACCTCCTGCTCGCCACCGGCACCGTCTGCTACACCCCGGACACCGTCGGTACGGTGCTCGGCGTCCTCACCGTCGCCGACGGCGCGACCGCGTACCTCGCCCACCCCGAACACGCCTTCAGCGGGATCGGACCCGGCACGTACGAGCTGCGGCGCCAGCGCGAGCAGGGCGACCGGGAGACGCGGCTGGTCGCCGACTGAACCTGCCTCGCCGTTGCCGGCGGATTCGGCGACCTGCCGTGCGACGTCACTGCGGTGTGAGCGTCGTGCGCCGCAATCGCTGCACCCCGAGGTACGTCGCCGTGACGAGCAGCCCGACGTAGACGTCGTTCTCGAACCACCCGAACGTCGTCTGCTGCTGCGGCCCGAACGTCGTCGGGTAGTAGAAGACGGAGATCCATAACAGTGCAGCGAGGTAGGCGAGCACCGACACCTGCGCCACGCGCCCGGCCCGCCTGGCCAGCACCGCCGACCCGAACCCCACGACGTAGAACGCCCACGCGAGCGGGGTGGTCACGGTGAACGTCGGGTCCTCGATGCCCTCGACCTTCGCGTAGACGGTATGCCCTACCGACAGGGTGAAGGCAGCGATGAGCACGTTCGACATGTGCCGGCCGTACGACGCCGTCCGCGCGCTCACCTGGCGGCCGGGTGCCGTGCTGTTCCCAATGGTGGTGTCGTGGGGGGTGGTCGATCCCCGGGTCGGTGCCGTGGTCATGGCCTGTCCTCTCGTCGTGAAGGCGGGATGCCGTCGATTCCCAGCCTCGGGCCGCGCCGGGCGCCATCCCACCCACAGCAGGTCCACACCGGCACCACAGCCGGCCGCCGTCTCGAGTCGCTGCTGCGCACGGATTAGCATCTGTCCTGTGGAGGCAGTGGCGGCATCCGGCGACTTCGCCGTCGTGCTGCGCCGCCTGCGCGAGTCGCGGTCGCTGACCCAGGAGGAGCTCGCCGAGCGGGCGGGCCTCACGGCGAAGGCGATCGGTGCCCTCGAGCGCGGCGAACGGCGCCGACCCTACCCGCACACTGTGCGCGCGCTCGCCGACGGACTCGCCCTCGGTGACGACGACCGGGCGGCCCTCGTCGCCGCGGTCCCCAGCCGGGACGCCGCGCGGCAGGTCGGGTCAGCCCCACCTGCGGTCCCCTCGTGGAGCAGCGCGGCCTCGCCGTCAGCCACCCGGGCCACCGCAGCCCCTGTCCCGTTGCCGGCGCCCGGCGGTTCCCACTACGCCCCGGCGGGCCCGATGACACCATTCATCGGCCGCGACGGCGAGCTCGCCGAACTGCTGGCCCTCGTCAGGTCGGGCACGCGCCGGCTCGTGACGATCACCGGCCCCGGCGGGGTGGGCAAGACGCGACTCGCGATGGAGGTGCTGCACCTCGCGGCGCCGGACTTCCCCGGCGGCGCCCAAGGCGTCGACCTTTCGGCGGTGCGGGAGCCGACGCTCGTCGTGCCGAGGATCGCCGCGGCCCTCGGGCTGCCCGACGCGGTCGGCATCGAGCCCCTCGACGCGCTCGTCCCCCACCTGGTCGGCCTGCGGGTGCTGCTGGTGCTCGACAATCTGGAGCAGCTGACAAAGGCGGCGCCGGTGCTCGCCGGCCTCGTGGCGCGCTGCCCTGATCTCGTCGTGGTGGGGACCAGTCGTGCGCCACTACGGGTGCGCGCCGAGCACGAGTTCGTGCTGGGGCCGCTCACCACACCCGCCGGCGACGACGTGGACGCGGTGGCCTCCTCGCCCGCCGTCGCCCTGCTCCTCGACCGGGCCGCGGCCGCCGGGTCCCCCACGGTCGTCACCGACGCCGACGCTCCCGCCCTGGCCGCAATCGTCCGGCGGCTCGACGGGCTCCCCCTCGCGGTCGAACTCGCTGCGCCCGGCCTGCGGCTGCTCTCCCCGTGGGCCCTCCTCACCCGGCTGGAGCAGCCGGGCCCCGGCGCGAGCCTGCGCGACCTGCCCGAGCGGCACCGCACGATGGCTGCAGTGCTCGAGTGGAGCATGGATCTCCTCGAGCCCGAGGAGATCGCCCTCTTCGAGCGGCTGGCGGTCGTCAGCGGCGGGTTCTCCCTCGACTCGGTCGAGGCCGTCACCGGAGAGGGCGCCGATGTGCTGCCTGCCCTCGGTGCGCTCGTCGACCAGTCGCTGGTGCTTCGTGTGCCATCGCCCGACCAGCAGCCACGCTTCCGGCTGCTCGAGCCGGTGCGGCAGTTCGCGATGCAGCGGCTTCATGCGTCGGGCCTGGCCACCGCGACCGCCGACCGGCACGCCGCGCACTTCCACGCGCGGGCCACGGCGTCCGCTGCGCTGCTCGATGGGCCGGACCTCGTGGCCGTGCTCGACCGGCTCGATGCCGACCACGCCAACCTGCGCTCGGCCTACCTGCGCCTGCTCGAGCTCGATCGGGACGGGGATGCCGCCGAGCTCGCCGGGAGTATCTGGCTCTACCTCGCGCTGCGCGGTCACGCCCGCGAGGGACTCGCATGGCTGGAGCGGATCGGACCGGGGGCCTCCGACGTCGCACGCTGCCGCGCCCTGACCGGCCGGCTCGGGCTGCAGTTGCTGGCCGGTGACAACGCCTCGATGCGCAGCGACGCCCACGTCGCGGTCGCGTTGGCCGGTCGGGTGGCCGAGCCGGCCGTGACGTGCGAGGTCCTGATCTTGGCCGGCCAGGCGGCAGTCTTCGCGGGTGCCCTCGACGACGCCGATGAGCTGCTGGCCCGCGCGCTGAAACAGGCGGAGGCCTCCGGTCGTCGTTGGGTGGCCGTGCACACCCGGCTCGCGCAGGGCCAGCTCGCCCTCGTCGCAAACGATCTCGCGACGGCCGGGCTGATCCTGCCGGAGGTGGTGCGTGCGGCACGCGAAATGGGCAATGCCTTCACCCTGGCAACCGCGCTCAACGTGCACGCTACGCTCACCGAGCTGCTCGGCGACGAGTCGGCGACCGCCACGCTGCTCGGTGAAGCGGTAGGCCTGTCGCTCGCCGTCCGGATGAGCTGGACCCTCGGATACGCGCTGCCCGCCCTGGCGAGCCTTGCGCAACGGGTGGGCGACCCGGTATCCGCGGCCTGGCTCTTCGGGGCGGGCGCCTCGATTTCGGCGGCCGATGCCGTCGACCCCACCTTCCCGGTCTCGCGGGCGCTCTCCGACCGCGGGCTCGACGCCACCCGAGCCGCCCTCGGGGAGCTGCGGTTCACCCGCGAGTGGGACGCAGGGCGCGCCGCGAGCGATACCGAGATCCAAGCCCGTGCCGCAGTGGTTACGACGCGCGCAGGCCGCGGACGTAGCGCTTGAACTGCCAAGCGCCGACGGTCTTCAGCAGGAACCGGATCGGCAGCGGGAGGTTGCCGAGCATGCGGGCGCGCTCCTCGTCGTCGGCGTCCTGGAGCACCAGGCCGAACATGATCGGCAACTGGCTGGGGGTCATCGTATCCTTGCCGTGCTGTCCCATCTGGTTCCACTCGACGGCGGTGACGTGGCGCGAGGCCAGCGGCAGTATCTCCCGCTCCTCGAGATCGAGGTGCTCGAGCAGGGCTGCCGTGAACCGCTCGCAGAGGGTCGCGAGGTGCTCGCCGGCGGCTTCGGTCGGGGCAGCCTCCCAGGTGGCGAGGGCTGGGGCAATGGCCTCGACGTGCCCGTCGATGCTGTGGTGCTGGGCCTGCATCGTCTCGACGAGCCCGGTCGACGGCGCGGACCGCTCGAGCAGCAGCGGCCAGAGCACGATGTCCTCGCCGGTGTGGTGCATCTCGAGGCCGGCAGTACAGAGGCGCAGGTGGTTCGCGACGATCTTCGCGCGGCCGGTGTCGCCTACGGGTGTGCGACGGACGAGGTCAGCGGCGGCGCCGAACTCCCGTCGGAAGGCGCGGTGGACGACCACCATCTCGTGGACGTCGGGACGCCGGTCAGTGCGGGTCAGTGCGGTCACGATGGCTCCTCATGGCTGGACGGATCTGGTGTGTCCAGCCTCCTGACCGATGCCGTCCCACCCCACCCACAGCGCCCACACACTCGCCCCACACGTCCGCACCGCGCTCCCGGGGTGCGGCGCCGCGGCACGGCCCGGTGGTTCTGTTCGCGAGTTCCGGGTTCTGTCCCGTGAAGAGTGATTGATCTTCGATAGGTCGTGTGAACCTTGGTCGTCGAGGGGGTGCAGGATGCCTCTTGTGATCGTTCGTGCTTCGTCGGCCGCCGTGGACGTTCTCGAGGAAGCGACTCGGCGCTTCGTCGGAGTCGCTTCTGGCGTTGCCGCGTTTGTGCAGTCGCCGGGGACCATTGCGTTCATTGCTGTGGATGGTCACGAGGTGCAGGGCTGGTGCTGGGGATATGTGCTGGCCAGGCCGGACGGGACCAGCATGCTTTACCTGCACAACCTTGAGGTGACCGAGTCCTGTCGGGGCCGTGGTATCGGCCGTCGGCTGTTGCGCTCGTTCATGGAGGCTGGCGCGCAGCTCGGCGCCAGCAAGATGTTCCTCGTTACGGGCGAAGAAAATGCGGCCGCGCGCGGCCTCTACGAGTCGATGGGCGCAGGCTTGGCAACCCAGGGCCCGACTGTGAACTACTGGTTCGCTCTGCCGCCGACTTCCTCCGGCTCTGGTGACGCTTCATCGGGAGAAGAATCATCGTGCAATACACATCAAAGGGCTTCAATGTTTGTACCGATGCGAGACATGTTGTGGAACGCCTTCCCCGAGGCGCGCGCCCGCATTCTCGCCGAGGAGCAATCGCTTCTCGACGAGGAGTCGCCGTTCCCCGTCGTCGAGACGTACCAGCTCGTCTCCCACTGCTTCCACTGGGAGGTGTTCCGGCCGGCGATGGAGCGCGGTGACCAGGCGCTCCTCGCGCGCTGCTTCGCCTTCGTGGAGCAGTTGCTCGACACCGGCGACCAGGAGATCATGGAAGCGGTCTCGATCCGGCTGGGGATGCCGCTGGGGACCGGCCCGGAGTGGCGGCAAGCCGTCGCCGAAGGTGCCGGGCCGCTGTTCCGTGACGTGCTGGAGCACCATCGCTGACCGTGCCGGTGCTCACCCTCCATGGTGGAGGGTGAGCACCGGCGGTGTCGCGGCGTCGAGTACAGCTGTCGGCTGGCGGTGCGCCCCGCCACGGGCTCCCTCGGACAGTGACTACTGACTCTCGATGTGACTGAAGGCCATATGGACGGCGAGATGGCCGGCTGTTCGGAATGACCTTTCGCTGGAGTCGACCTTGTGCGCCACCAGGATTCGCAGCACGACGGTCACCGCCACCTCGGCTCCGGTCACCCGGTCTGCCAAGGCGTCGGACAGACCCTCGGCCAGCGCTGCGCGGTACCCGGATAGCGCTTCCGGGTTGTTGTAGCCCGGGTAGCGGACATCCTCGGCGACGGTGAACGCGAACCCGGGCGAGCCCGGCTCGAAATCCACGGTGACGTCGGCGAACACGCAGGTGCCGCCGGTCTGAGGGGAGTGCCGCACCCGGACACCACGGACCGGATGGGGCGGGAACCTCCGATCCATCACACAACGGTACTTCAGGACGGCTGCAGCACTCCGCGTCCACCACCCACGAGGCCAACCACCAGACCGAGCCCGATATCGATGGCCGAACGCAACATCGGCAACCTCGCCGTCCACGGCGTCACCCACCTGCAGGCGATCGTCAAGAACCGGGTCAAACGCATCCAGTACCGCACCGACCGGCTCGACAGCTCGGCGCTGCGCGACGCTGCATGGAGAATGACGCCACCCCTGGCCTCGGTGATCCCGTTGATTCTCATGCTGCCAAGGTGCGGCAGCAGTCTGCCGATGTCCTCACACCATCACCAAACGATCGAACATGACCGACGTCGATCACTCGTCACGGGACAGAACCGAGTTCCGGCACCAGATGTCGCCGAATTTCGGGACCAGCGGGATCTCGCCGCTCTCGATGTTCGCGAGTCTGGGCGCCACCCTTTCGGCGAGGACCGGCACACGTATTGTCGGCCTGTGTACTGCTCACGCACCGTGACGGGTGCCGGAGACAGTGCGCGCTTGTCTGCGGCAGATGAGGAAACCAAGATCGTCGGGCGGCTGGTCGTTGCCGGCCGGCCTGATCTTTCTCGGCTTCGTCGCGGTTGCACACCTTCGTCGGTCTTGCGTAGCCGCGCCAGCTCGCGGGCGCGGGTCAACGACCAATCAACTTCGGCGGCTCATTACCCTGGCCGGCCCGCACTTCCGTGCCGACCGACCGCCAGATCGACACGGAGTCGCGCGCATGGGTGATCTCGAATTGCATCGCTGCGGCACCGCGGAACTCCAGAACGACCTCATGTTCGGGGCGGAAAGTTGCACGCCGGCTGTAGCGGGACACCCCGTCCAGCGACGGCCTGCCGAGTCGACGTGTCGTGGATTGGGGAAGCGAGCACGCGACCATGGTGTGCTACGCCGCCGTGCACCGCAGCGGCTTCGAGTCGCGCGGCTGGGTCACGGCCAGGTGTGAGCTGTTCTGGCGAACGTCTCGGGATCGCTGTGTACGGGCACCACGCAGAGCAGGTGCCCGCCTGGTGAGCGCATCGCGAAGGCGTCCTTCCAACGGGTCAGCGCCTCCGCGCCGAGCGCCGTCAGGCGGGCCACCTCTGCCGCCAGGTCATCAGTCTCGATGTCGACGTGGTAGCGCGGAGCGTCTTCGCCAACCGCCTGCACGACGGTGAAGAAATCGGGGACGGCGCCGATCAGGGCGGTGAACTGCTCCTCGCCGGGAGGCGAGTAGGTCGGGGTGCCCAGCGCTGCGGACCAGAAATCCACCTCCAGGCCGACCTGCGCGGACGGGGTGTCGAGGACGACACTCACCAATCGACTGCGATGCATGGCGCAAGGCTACGCGATCTCGATCATCCACGCGGCCCCTCAGCGGGCATCGAGCCGTCAGCGGCCCGGCAGTTTTGGGCACAAAGGGCCGTAGCCGCGTTGGTTGCGTTCCACCCAGCCGCGCTATCGCTCAGCCGCTGGCACGGTTCGACGCGCCCGTCGCTCACCACGAAGCATGATGATCGACAAGGACCTATTCGGTGGCGATCGCGTCGAGGTTGCTGTTGAGCGCGGTATAGGCGGAGACATTCAGCTTGCCTTCGCTGTGGAGGCTGGCCACCTTGTCTCGTAGCGCCTTGAGTTTCTTGGTCTCGTCGTCAGGGTTGGCGGTGGCTAGGGACTTTGCTAGGTCATCGACCATGTGGTTCAGATCCCTGGCGGCATCTGCCTTGAGGGCTCCGGCGTCGACCTGCTGCTGAATTACCTGGCGCATCGCGCGGATCGGATCAATTGGCGGCGGTGACGCGGATTGCGTCGGTGGCGGCTGGGTCTGCGCACGAGCAGTGGCTTCGTCGGAGGTCGGCGCCGCAGTCGCGAGAGCCGCGCTCGGTGACGGGTTGGCCGCCGGGGAGTCGGTTGCGGTCAGGCGCTGTGCCCCGCGAAGTGAGCCGGCTTGGTTCGTCGGTGGCAAGGTTGTGATGAACGCCGTCACGGTGACGGTTGCCGCGACGAGTGCGGCGGCCACCCACAGCCACAGCCTCGGCCTTGGCGCCGGCACGCAATCGTGGTGTTTCGACAGTCGTTCTCCCGCCGGTGAGGCCGTGATTGGCGCTGCGCTGGCGCTCGGTTCGTGGGCGAACGGTGCCTCGCCGACAACAGATTTGAGACCGTGAGCTGGCAGCAGCGTTCGTCGCTTCGCAGATGTGGTGTCGTGCGGCAGTGCCGCCGCCAAGACCACTGCTGACGAGACAGCCGATCGAGGGATGGCGCCCGGGGCGCTGCCGGCCATCAGATCTGCTGCCTTGGCGATGCGCGCCCGGACGGCGGCGACATCCGGCGGGCGTTCGTCTGGTGTTTTGGCGAGCAGGCCGGACACGAGGGCTGCCACGTCGGGTGGCACGTCGGGGCGACGAATGCGCAGCGGCTCCGCTGTCTTCGTGACGTGCTGGTGGGCGATGCTCTGCGGGGTGCCGGTCGAGAACGGTGGTTGGCCGGTGAGCATCGCGTACATGCTGCAGCCCAAACCGTACAGATCGGTCCTGGGATCAACCGGCCCGCCGTTGATGTGCTCGGGCGCCATGTACTTCGGGCTGCCCATGACGATGGCCGGCCCGGTCAGGTTGGCGTGTTCACTGGTGTTGAGTATTCGGGCTACACCAAAGTCGCAGATCTTCACCACGCCGGTTGCGGTCACGATGAGGTTGCTCGGCTTGATGTCGCGGTGGACGACCTTGGCTGCGTGTGCAGCTGCGAGCCCTGCGCAGATCTGCGCGGAGATCGCGAGGACGTCGACGATCAGCAGTGGGCCCTCTGCCAACAGGTCCTGCACTGTCGGGCCGTCGACCAGTTCCATGACCAGGTACGGGTCGCCGTCCTGGGCTCCGAAGTCGTAGACCGGGACGATGTTGGGGTGCGACAGCCGGGCGACCGCGCGCGCCTCGCGGTCGAAGCGTTCCATCGCCTTGGGCAGGCTCAGCCCACCGCCGGACAGCACCTTGATGGCGACCGTCCGGTCCAGTCGCAGGTCGTAGCCGCGCCAGACCGCGCCCATGCCGCCGCTGCCCAGTAGCGTTTCGACCCGGTAGCGGCCGCCGAGGAGCCGTTGTACCGCCACAACGGCATCACCATGCGCGCTGTCGATGCGGTCGCCGACCGAACGCGAGCCAGCAGAACTCATCGCTGCGTGCGCATGACGACGCCGCACCGCACCACGCGGTCGCCCGTACGGCATCCGCCCTCCCCAGCTTTCGGCTCTGCGGGTTCTCGCAAGCCGCTACAGTCTTGGCATTGTCATGGCGATGGCGCGACGGCCGAGGTGCTGATTTCAGCGGATTACCTAGATCGAGACAACACCTGCTGTGGGTGATTGCTGAAGGGTGAACCTGGACTTCACCCTTCCGCCGTCTCATTTGCGCAGGCCAATGGTCTTTGCGTTCGGCGTCGTGCGGCTCGGGATGCTGCTCGCAGTTGGTCGTTTGGGCCATGACGCGGCGCCGGCGTACGTGAACAACGGCCGCCTCGACGTCCTGGCGTCCAACGGCCCTGGGCCGGATGGTGTTCGCGCCGCTGTTCGCCGCCCGACAGGTCTGCGGCCGGCGTCGCCACGCCACCCGGGCGTGCGCCGTCACCGGCACTTCAGTCGAGCAAGATCAGGTGCGCGCACATCGGCACGACAGGAAGCCCTACCTCGTCGATCGAGTGACTCTGAGTAACGAGCGATGGCCGGCGCGACCGCGCACCCACGGCGGCATGACAGGATCCTCGGCATGGGCGATGCCGAGGAGAACCCCCGTTCGGTGCTGGCGATCAACGACTGCGGGCCGTTCCTCGTGCAGGACAGTGTCGGCACCTGGCTGATTCAGGGTGCGGCCGACGGGTCGAGCTACGCCGCCGGGGACCGGCTGGTGTGGCTGTTGCCGCTGCTGGAGCGCACCCCGACCGACGTCAGGGCGGCGTTGCCTCACGTGTCCCTGGACGACACGCCGCTACCCGCCCTCGTGCGGTTCGCACTCACCGCGTGGGGCGAGCACTGGCCGGCACTGGCACTTGATTGGTTGGAGTCCGGCTGGCCGATCCGAGACTCGCTCGACGTGCTGGCCGATATGAAGGACTCGCACGCACTCTCCCAGCTGCTGCGCCACCGAGCGCTTCGTCTATGGCGCGCCGCGGCATAGACCTGTCATTCTGGCAAGCCCGGATCTCGGTGGGACAGCGCGGATCGCGGCATGTCCGGATGCTACGCCTGCTGATCATGACGGCATGTGCGCCAGCGTGGTGCATGCTCTGAGGGTGGTTGCGGCTGTCGAGCAGGACGAAGTCTTCGAACCGGTGGGACCGCGGGATTACCTGGACCGCTTGCTGACGGAGTATCACCTGGATGGGCAGGAACTTGCCGGTCGCATCAAGAGTCGACAGCCTCCGCGCTGGACTTCTGGTGAGATGCCCGAAGTGGAGTACCTGGTACACGAATCGGTGCTTCGCTCGCACGGTGATTTTGCCTGCGCCGGCGACGCCGAGGCGCTGGCTTTCTGCGAAGACATCGTCGCCGCGATGACAAGGGGTTACGGCATTCCTCGCAGCGAGGCGGTCGCACGCGTCAACAAGCACTGGTCGCACGCCGATCCGCCGGGGCGTGTCCCACGTGTCTGGATTGTCGGCTTGGACATCGTCTACCACGAGGAGGTGGTGTACTGGGCCGCGCTGATGTACTACGGCCCCGATTCCCGCTGGTGCGACCCCGAGGCGGCCCTGCAGCCACTCCCGCCACCGTGATGCGGCCACACCGCCGGGTGCCGACACTCCACATCGACGGTCGGCGGTTTCACATCTTGGCTACTTGTCCAGAAACCAACCCCGGTAGCGAGATAGCGCTGCGTAGCGGGCGACCTGCGGCAGATGAGTGCGCCAAGATCGGCGGATTGTGTCGCCATCCGGAGACGACGGCATGACCGCAACCGGCAACGAGGAGGTCCGCCGCCGCAGGCCCGACGGCAGTCGAGCACGGCGACGCCCAGCACGAGGCCGAGCTGGGCGCCTTCCCGGCCCGCTGGCGCGAGGCGGAGCGGCGGCCGGCTACCGCATGAGCGGGAACTCGGTCCAGTGCCGGCCGTCCGACGACCGGTACAACGCGTACGCCATCGTGTCGAGCGCGAAGTACCCGTCGCCGCTGCGGTTCCGGCGTACTGGCATCGCCGTCGGTGAGAGGCCGTCCAGCTCCGCTGGGGCGAAGTGGCCGTTGCGCAGCTCGAGGTAGTTGAGTTCCGTGCCGACCTGCAGCGGGCGGGACGTGCCGACGAAGAGCGTGCCGTCCGCGGCGACGAACGACCTGTAGAAGCTTTCGGTGCGGGTGTACGCGATGACGTCGCCGGTGCGTGTCCAGCTCCCGCCGAGGTGCTTCGAGTAGACGTACAGCTGCCCCCTTTCGGGGTCCTCGTATATCTCGCGGTCCTCGACCATCGCGTAGAGCGTCGTGCCGTCCGCCGACGACTGGACCGAGATGCTTTCGTTGCAGTCCTTGGTGCATGGCAGATCCGTGAACGCGTGGGTCTTCCAGGTCCGGCCCCGGTCGTCGGAGAACGCCACCGCCGGCCGCCCGGTGTTCTGCGCCTCGCCGGCGACCACGATGCGGTCGCCGCCAGGCTGGATCTGGCCGAAGGGATCGACAGCGTTGACCGCCGACGGCATGATCAGGTCCGGTTGGTGCGCGAGCGGCGAGATCCGGCGGGTCTGCGGATCGACCGCGGACAGCTTGCACGGAGCCAGCGCGACGCGCGCGCGGCACACCACCGCGGACCCGGCTGGCACGGCCGGTACCGTCGCCGATTCGTCCGCCAGGTCGGCGAAGGTGCGGCCGCCGTCGGTGCTCAGCCGCATCGGCGGTGAGTCGTCGCCGCTCGAATTGGCCCTGGTGAGCAGTACACCCACGCTCAATGCCGTCACGTCCTGCACCACGAGACTGCTGCGCGCGGTCCAGGTCCGGCCGCCGTCGTCGGTCCCGAAGATCGTATCCGCCGCGCGGGCGTACGCGTGCTGCGAATCGGCCACCTCCGCCCAGCCCACTGTGACGGTCCGCGCGGAGACGGACGGGGACGGCGAGTTGTCGACGGACGGCGGGGCGGTGTGCCGCTCGGGCAGCCACACGATCGCGGCCGCCACCGCGAGGATCGGGACGGTCGCAAGCGCGGTCGCGACCACCGTCCGCCGTCGGTGGCGCCGCCGCCCGGCATCGAACAGTGCATCGGACGTGGCACGCGGCGCCGGTGCGGGCGAGCCCGCAAGGTCGTCCAGCAGATGCCTCAGTTCTGACACGACTCCTCCTTCAGCCCCGCGCTGAGCCGCTCCCGCAAGGCACTGAGTGCCTTGGCGGTCTGGCTCTTCACGGTCCCCTCCGAGCACCCGAGCACCGCGGCGGTTTCGGCGACGTCAAGCCCCTGGTAGTACCGGCAGACGATCGTCGCCCGCTGCCGCGGCGGCAGCTGCTGCAGCGCCGCGGCGAACACCATCCGGCTCGCGCTCGACTCGGCGCCGTCGCCGCCGACGGGCCCGTCCGGCACGTCGGCGTATGAGCGCTCCCGCCGCCGCCACGACCTGCGCGTATCGGCGAGAAAGGTCCGGACCAAGCAGGTACGCACGTACGCGTCGAGCAACTGCGCGTCGCGGATCCGATGCCAGCCGGCCGCGACCTTGATGAACGTCGACTGCGTCAGGTCGTCGGCCCAGTGCCAGTCGCCGCACAGCAGATACGCCGTGCGGCGGACCACGATGTGCCGCGCCGCGAAGTACTCCCCGAACCGCCGCCGGGCGTCGTCATCCAGTCGCATACCGCCTCCTCGGCGTTTAAGTGCCTGGATCGCCCCGATGCGTTGCCCGCCGCCGCAAAGTTTTCACCGGAAGTCCGGCGTGATCGTAGGCTCATGCCGCGAAGCTCCGCCCGGTGACGCCGGCACCATGACGGCGGCAGATCCGGACACCCGCCTCGGTGCTACGCGTCAGTCCTCTGTCTCTTCCGCGCGCTGCGCGCCGTTGTGCAGGTGCGCCGTCCAATTGTGCGACTTGTCGAGCCAGGTCGGGTTTGCAAGTTCAGTGGCGGCCAGCCAGGCACAGGCGCGGTGAAGAACACTTCCGGCGGTCAGAGTGGCCCTGGCCTGGGCGCGGACTCCGCCAGGAACGGCATTGAGGGTCACGACGAGGCGTGAACGGTCGGGCGTTCTCGCGGCAGGTCGTACGTGTTGCCAATGTCGGAGTATCGAACGGCTCGCAGCAACACCGTGTCAGTCTGATTGTCGTCGCTGCGGGCGAAGCCCAGAGCGAGCAGGTGCACGCCGGCCGCCCGCAGCGACGCTTCTACCAGCGGCCGCCCGACCGGATAGGACAAGCCGGACCGGAGCGCGTCGCGGCGGTAGCTGTCCCACGGTTCGTCTGGCACCTTGTCACCGTCCCCGTGACTGTGGGCTTGTCACGTCGACTCCCTAGAATGGCGACGCAAGATCGCACCCCGGCGTGGGTCGTCGCCCCCATCGCGCGGCCCTGAGCTCAGACGTGGTCACTCTCGGCCGGCGAGCGCAAGGGCGACCTCCAACTCGTGCTGCTTGGCTGGGGTCAGAGTTCCGATCCGCTTGATCAGCGAGTCTTCGCTGACAGTCGTGCTCCAGGTGCAGAAGATTTTGCCGTCCTGAGGCAGCGCCACTCGGACCACGCCGCTCTCCGCTAGGCCCTCCTCGGCTCCGAAGAAGACCTCGATGCCGATGGCTCGTGGGCCCGGTCCGGCCGCCTCGACGATCCGGCGCCGCTCATCGACGTCTACCGCCTGCTCGCCAGACATCACGACAAACCCGAGCTTCTGCTCTGGGGTGGCCGGCTCGACGATTTGCACGGCCGGGAAATCCGGCCCCGCACCTCCCTGGAGCAGCACCACGGACCGCTCCCTGTCGATCTGCGCCAACCAAACCTCGCCGCGCTCCACATGCCCTCCTCGCGGCCGACCCGGCCCAGCACAGCCCGCCTGACTCGTAATGCCTTCCCCTGCGTATCAAACACCCTCGGGTGCCCGCACATCGGCACGAGCGAGCGCGGCGGCCCGCGGCCTCGTTGCCGAACCGCTGCCACGAAGCGTGACGATCTCTGTGCCGGCCACCGTGCGCGACCGACGGCATGTCCGGATTCGATGCCGAGCTTCGACGTACCAGGTGTGAACGACACCTCGCGCAGAGCGGCCGCACGGCTCGCGGCCGCCGCCATTGTCACCTACCAGGGCCTGCTCCTCATCGC
>NZ_JBHSIU010000058.1:0-16274 GCF_042653625.1 Dactylosporangium cerinum
AATCTGTCGTACCGGGACGTTGAGGAGCTGCTGGTCGAACGTGGCGTCGAGGTCGACCATGTGACCGTCTTCCGGTGGGTGCAGCGGTTCACCCCGCTGCTGGCCGACGTGGCTCGGTTCGCCCGCCATGCGCCCGGCGACAGGTGGTTGGTTGACGAGACGTACATCAAGGTCAACAGAGTCTGGCGGTATGTGTATCGGGCGGTAGATCAGTACGGGCAGGTCATTGACGTGCTCGTTTCGGTGCGCCGAGACGCTGACGCGGCGCGGAGGTTCTTCCGCCGTGCGCTGTCCATGCTGAAGGTCAAGCCCAGCGAGGTGGTCACCGACGCCGCCGCGGTCTATCCCACGGTCCTCGACGAGCTGATCCCGCAGGCGTGGCACCACGTCGAGCAGTACGCCAACAATCCGATCGAGGCCGACCACGGCCAGCTCAAACACCGGCTGAGACCGATGCGCGGGCTCCGAACGGACAAGACCGCACAGGTGATCATCACCGGACACGCCTTCATGCAGAACCTTCGACGCGGGCACTACGAACTCGCCGTCGATGCCCCGTCGGCAACGCGGGTCGCCGCTGCGCTCACCGAACTCGCCCAAGCGATCTGACCGCCGACCCGATCAAGGTTCAACGCGTCCAACGATCCCATAACGCAACGGCGCCGAACCGGGCCATCCGTGAATGGGCCCTGTCGAAGGGCATCGAGGTGTCCGACCGCGGCCGGATCCGTTCGGATCTCGTCGAGCGGTACCACGCCGAGGCAGGACATTGAAGGTTCGTCACGACACACGCTGAGGGCATCCCGTTACGGGGTGCCCTCAGCGCCGTTTTCCGGCCAGGTCCGGGCGACGGCGCACTGTAGTGGGACGACGAAATGCGGTGAGGCGCGGCACACCGGCACGGCGTTGCGGGTGCGCGGTAGTTCACGGTGACCGTTGTATGGCGTGCAGGCGGTCGTGGACCGGGTGCAGGTGTGGGTCGTCGACCTCGTCCAGGAGTGCCATTGCCTGGGCGCACGTCGCGTGGGCGCGTGCGGGGTCGCCGGCTGCGGCGAGTGCGTCTGCCAGTGCCGTGAGGGCGCGGCAATGGCGGCGGGAATCGCCCAGGTCGACACTGAGGGAAGCCGCCCGCTCGGCGTCCTGGATAGCTTCATGAGGAGCGCGCAGGGTGCGTCTGATGTCTGCGGTGAGGACGAGCGCGTCGCACAGGCCTGGATCGTCTCTGGCCTGGCCGTGGAGGTCCAATGCCCGTTCGCCGTGGCCGAGCGCGCGTTCGGGGTTGCCGGTCCCGAGGTGCAGCGCGGCGAGGGCGGCGTGCAGCGTGCCTTGGCCGCGCAATGAGCCCATTCGTTCTCGAATCTTGAGCGCCGTGGTGTAGGGGGTCGCGGCTTCGTCGTACCGGCCCATCTGGCGGAGGTCGTCGCCGAGTTTGTGCCGCGCGGATGCCTCGCCCATCGCGTTTCCAGCGGCCTGGCAGGCGGCGAGGACTGTGCTGTGGAGTTGCGCGGCGAGTTCGGCGTCGCCGTTGCTGAGGTGGACCGTGGCCAGGTTGTGCAAGCACATCGTTTCCTTGTCGGCGTCGCTGATCCGGTGGGCCAGTTGGAGCGCCTGTTCGAGACTTGCGATGGCGTTCGGGTACTGATGCAGTGCCAGGTGCATGACACCGAGGTTGTTCAGGGTGCCGATTTGTGCGATCTGGTGGCTGTCGCGTTCGGCGGCGGCTATCGCTGACTGCAGCAGCGGCAGGGCCCCTTCCGGGTGGCCGCGTCGTTGCAAGGTCTCCAGCAGTACCTGAGGCAGTTGCCAGGCGTGCCGGTCGAAGCCGTGGCGGGCTGCCCACAGGCTGGGAGTTGCCCCCTGATCTTGGACACTTGAACCTTGGATCTGATGGTCCGGGGAGATCAGGAGTCCTGGTAAACGATGGCGAACAAGCACTATCCCGCTGAGTTCAAGGCCGACGCGGTGGCGTTGTACCGATCTCGGCCGGGTGCCACGATCGCGCAGATCGCTGATGACCTCGGGGTCAATCGAGAGACGCTACGCAGCTGGGTCCGCGCCGACGATCAGCGGCGTGGCGGCTCGGCCGGCCCCGCATCGTCGGCTGTGAAGCCGCAGCCGGCCGGCCCGGTCGAGAAAGAGAACGCCGAGCTACGCCGGCGGATCCGTGAGCTGGAGGAAGAACGGGACATTCTGCGGAAGGCCGCCCGGTATTTCGCCGGGGAGACGCGCTGGTGAGGAGCCGTAACGAAACTACTGCACGGTTCCGTCTTGATCCAGTTTGTCGGGTGGTGCTGGGATTGCGCAGTGCTCGCGGACTCCGTCGTTGCGGCCCTGGGTGTGAAGTTCGCAGCGATGCTGCCGCACTTGGACGAGCGGCAGCGGCGGCTTTACCTGGCGGTTGAGGCCGATACACTCGGGCATGGCGGGATCGCGGCGGTGGTGGCGGCGGCGGGGTATCACGGTCGACTGTCGCGCGTGGACGGTGTGAAATTGCTCGTGGTGCCGCAATACTCGGGCGGGTGCGTCGTCGCGGCGGCGGACGCAAACCAGCCGCCGAACGGGACCCTAGCCTGGTGTCGGCGTTAGAGGCCCTCATCGAACCGCAGGAAATCGGCGACCCGGTCTCTCCACTGCGGTGGACGACGGCCTCGCTGCGGGACCTGGCCCGGGAACTGACGGCGGCAGGCCATCCGGTGAGCGCTCCAGCGGTTGGACGGCTGCTGCGCTCGATGGGTTTCAGCCTGCAGGGAATGGCCAAGATCCGGGCTGGCAGCCAGGTTCCCGGCCGTGACGAGCAGTTCCGCCATATCAACACCATGGTTGAGGGGTTCCTTGCCCGGCAATTGCCGGTGGTGAGCGTGGACGCGAAGAAGAAGGAACCGATCGGCGACTTCGCCCGGGCGGGCCGCAGCTACCGGCCAACACGGACACCGATCACCGCGCCGGACCATGACTTCGTCGCCCCCGACACACCGATCGCGATCCCCTATGGCGTCTACGACCTGGGCCGGGACACCGGCTGGGTGAACGTGGGCACCAACCGCAACACCACGGCCTTCGCGGTGGAGTCCATCCGCCGCTGGTGGAACCAGCAGGGCCGCCAGGACCACCACGGCGCCGCCCAGTTGCTCATCACCGCCGACGCCGGCGGCGCGAACGCCGCCGACTCCTACCTGTTCAAGAGCGCGCTGCCCGGGCCGGGTACCGGCCACGCCGGTTGCCGCGGATCCACCAGCAAAGAAGATCAGGGCGACGGCAGCCGCTGCCCGCGCCCCGACCGGCGCTTCGACGCCGGAGGCCAGCCGCACCGCAGCGGTCGCCAGCCCGAACAGGGCGTTGATCAGGAAGAAGAGCCGGATCCGGCGACCGAGCGACGGCGGCAACGCGAGGCGTACCCGATCGGCCAGGCCGGGCATTCCTTCCCGTTTCCGTGTCGCCATCGTCGTCTCCCTGCCTCGGCGTTCCGATACCTGTTGCCTTCATTGGCTGTCGCCGGCGGGTTTGGAGGAAATTTCCCGGGATGCGAGAGGGCGGCACGACTGGGCCGGCCGGCGAAGATTCTTAGCGCGGTAAAGTGATGCGCGGACTGAGGAGTTGAGGTCGGTGGCGAGGCGAGCCAGAACAGAGGTTCTGCGAGAGGTCCACGACGGGCTGCGCTCGTTCACCGCGTACGCGGTGCTGTACAGCCAAGCGGTGGCCGAGCGACTCGGGCTGAGCGCGACCGACTCCCGGTGTGTCGACCTGCTCGACCGGCACGGACCGATGAGCGCCGGCCGGCTGGCCGAGCTGACCGGGCTGACCAGCGGCGCGGTCACCGGCATCGTCGACCGGCTCGAGCGGGCCAGGTTTGCGCGGCGCGAGCCCGATCCGATGGACCGGCGCCGGGTCATCGTCCACCTGGTGCCGGCGCGGGAGAACGACGCCTTCGCCCACCTGGCGTCGGCGCAGGACCGGGTGGACGGGTTGCTGGCCCAGTACGACCTCAAGGAGCTGGCGGCGATCGGGGACTTCCTCGCCAAGGCCAGTGCCACGACGGCCGAGGAGATCGCCCGCCTTCGCCCGTGAACCGGGCGGCCGGGACACCGCATCGCCGGTTATCCCTGGCTCAGGGGCCGGCCGTATTTGACGGCGGCGGGTGAGCGGCATGACGGATAGTCGTCATAGGTCGAGGAACTCTCCGCGGTGCCGGTGATGCCGCCGAGGTGTCAGAGCGTGACCGAACCATCGTCGTGGAGCCGCCAGGCCGGGTTGTGGGCCACCTCCCAGGTGTGCCCGTCGGGATCGGCGAAGACGCCGGAATATCCGCCCCAGAACATCTTCGTGCCGGCTCGGGTGATGGTCGCGCCGGCCACCTTCGCGGCGGCGATGATCTCATCCACCTCCTGTGGCGAGCCGACGTTGTGCCCGAGAGTCACCCCGCCCCAGCCGCCGCCGTCGACGACGGCGCCGTCGTCCGCCAGCTTGCCGCGATCCCACAGCGAGACGATCACCCCGCCGGCCTGGAAGAAGGTGATCTGATCGGTGTCGTCATCGATGCCGGAGTCCACGTGCCAGCCAAGGGACTCATAGAAGGCGGTGGCTCGCCGGACGTCGGCAACGCCCAGGGTGATCACGCTCAACTGCTGTCTCATCGGGTTTCTCCTTGATCATGATTGTCCGGCAGTCCGGTCAACGGGGTGCGGCGGCGAGCACCTGGGCGAGCACCGCGTGCGCGGCGGTCCGTGCGCCGGTGTCACCGGAGGCGTTCGTCAGGCTGACGGCGGCGTCGGCGCAGTCCACTGCCTCGCCGGCAGATCCCAGCAGGTGCCAGGGGCGGGCCAGGTTGGTCAGGACCACGGCCTCACCGAGGTGGTGGCGGGTCCTGCGCGCGATCGAGGCTGTCCGGCAGCACCTGGAGCGCCTCGCGGTGTTCGCCGAGCTCGAGGTGGAAATGGGTCACGCGTAACGCGCCGAGGAGGCAGAACGCCTGCGCCGCGGCCCGATCGTCGGGATCGGCGCTGTCCCGCAGGGCGGTACAGCCGACGCTGAGGCTGCATCGCACCCCGACATCGCCGGTCGCCAGCTCAACGAGGCGATGCCGTTCGTCCAGCAGCCGGCTCACCAGGTGGCTGACCGTCCAACTCGGCCGTGCTTTCAGGCGAGCCGCGGCCAGGTGCAGGGCCAGCGGCAGGAAGTCGCAGAGCGCGGCGAGACGCTGGGTCGCCTCCGGCTCGCGGGTTGTCCGTGCCGGTCCGATCAGCTTGTCGAGCATCGCCCGGGACGCCTGCGGGCTCAGCGGTCCGAGGTGCATGTCGAGGGAGCCGTCCAGGATGGCCAGCCCGGCCCGGCTGGTGATGACCACCGCGGTGCCCGGACTGCCGGGCAGCAACGGCCGTACCGAGTCGGCGGTCGCGGCATTGTCCAGCAGGATGAGCATCCGGCGATCGGCGACCAGGCTGCGGAACAGGGCAGCGCGCTCTTCGACGTCGTGCGGCAGATCCGTCGCCGCGATCCCCAATGTCCGGAGCCAGCGGCCGAGCGCCTCCGAGGCGGGCACTGGCGCCACCCCGGGCGTGGCGCCGTGCAGGTTCACATAGAGCTGCCCGTCGGGGAAACTCGCGGACGAGAGGTTGGCCAGGCGTACCGCGAACGCCGCCTTGCCGACGCCGGGCGCCCCGTGGATCACCAGGACAGGTTGCGGGCGGTAATCGCCCTGCGGGTCGAGAAGCGGTCGCGCCCGGGTGAGTTCGTCGTCGCGGCCGACGAAGGTCGCCACGTCCAGCGGAAGCTGCCGCGGCTTGTGGCCGGCGCTGAGCGAGACCGGGTCGGGGGCGTCGCGGTGGGGCGTGGCCAGGGCCGGGTCGGCGGCGAGGATCCGGCTCTGCAGGGCCCGCACGCTCGGGCTCGGTTCCACGCCGACGTCCTCGATGAGGCGCTCCCGCAGCCGTTGGTATGCGGCCAGCGCGTCAGCCTGGCGGCCGTCGCGGTACATCGCCAGCATCAGCTGTTCCCACAGGCGTTCCCGAAGCGGGTGCGTGGCGATCCAGGTCTGGAGTTCGCCGATCGTCTCGGCGTGCCGCCCGCTCTCGATGCGGGCGTCGATCAGGTGTTCCACGGCGGTCAGCCGGCGATCCTCGAACCGGCGCGCGGTGGCGGCGAGCCTGTCCGTCGTGAGGGGAATGCCTTCCAGGGCCTCCCCCCGCCACAGCGCCAGCGCCGTCTCGAGGTGCGCCGACGCGAGCTCGCGGTGACCCCGGCGGCGGGCCTGGCCGGCATCGTCGACGAGCCGCTCGAAGGTGAGCAGATCCAGGCCCTCGGGCGGCACCTCGATCCAATAGCCGTTCGAGGCGGTGTTGACCGGAGCCAGCGCCGGGTTGAGCGGGGACAGCGTCCGGCGCAGGGCCAGCACGTAGGACTTGAGGTTCGCCCGCGCCGACCGGACCGGCCGGGGCCCCCAGAGGCTGTCCACCAGCAGGTCCGCGGACACGACCGAATTCGCCTGGGTCAGCAAGACGGCGAGGAGCAGCCGGGTCTTCGGGCGGCTGACCTCGATCTGCTCTCCCGTGGCGGCCGTCACCGACAGCGGGCCAAGCAAGCGGAACTGCATCGTTGCTCCCGTGGTGTGCGGATCACTGTGGCGCGGGCGGGCTCGTGGCCCGCCTGCACCACCGGCCGGTTGGCGTGCAGGTGCAGGCGGGCGGGGCCGGTGGCCGTCCGGGGCGATCAGCCTTCGCCGAGGGCCTTGGTGACGATCTCGCCGACGCGGTGGAAGGTGCTGTAGTCGCCGGCCGTGACCCGGTTCTTGGCGACCGCGATGACGGTCCCGGTGGCGGTGTCCGCGTAGGCGGCCGTGCCACCGCTGCCGGCGACCCCGAACAGGGTGGGACTGTCCAGCGGCCCGGGGAAGCCGATGTCGTAGCCGAGGCCCCGGGTGGTCGGGAACCCGGTGGTCTCGTCGACACCGGAGGCGGTCACGGTGGTGACGGTGCGCAGCCGCTCGGGTGAGATGAGCCGTACGCCGTCCACCTCGTCCAGCAGCGCGGCGTACACCCGGGCGATCGCCCGGGCGGACATGACGCCACCGGCGGGGATGTCCGCGGAGAGCACGTCCGTGCGGTTGCAGTAGGCGGCGGTCGGCAGCGCCGCGGGCGGGGCCGCGGTCCAGCCGTCCACCACCCGGAAAAACGGCACCTGCTCGGCCATCGCGGCCAGCATCCCGGGGGTGAACTCCATGCCACCCTCCGGTTCCTCGTGGTACGCCACCCGGTTCAGTGCGGACGCCGGCACCCCGAGGAACAACTCGTCGGCCAGGCCCAGCGGCTGGGCCACCTGCTCGCGCATGACCTGGGAGATCCGATGTCCGGTGGCCCGGCGCACGATCTCGCCGACGATGTAGCCGAAGGTCTGGGCGTGGTAGCCGGTCTTCGTGCCCGGCTCCCACCACGGCACCGCGCCGGCGATCACGGTGCACATCTTCTCCCAGTCGCACAGGTCCTCGGGGGTGGTGCCGACCGGCACCGCGGGCACGCCGACCGAGTGGGTCAGCGCGTGCTGCACGGTCGCGTGCTGTTTGCCGTGCGCGCCGAATTCCGGCCACAGCTCCACGATCGGGGTGTCGTAGGCGAGCACGCCCTGCTCCACGAGGCGGTGCGCCACCGTGGAGGTCAGTCCCTTGCCGGTCGAGGTCACGTGGAACGGGGTGTCCGAGGTGACCGGGCGACCGGTCGTCGCGTCGGCGACCCCGGCGACGGCATCGACCAGCGGGGATCCGTGCCGGTACACGGCGACCTGCACGCCCCGCTCGGCCCCGGACTCGACCAGCTCGTCGATCGCTTCCTGTACCTGCTGCTGAATGTCAGTCACGATTGTCTCCGCTTTCCTGATGGATGGGGTACGACGCTTGGCGGGCCGTGAGATCACCATGCGGTCCGGCGTTTACCGTTTCCTTACGGTCGGCCGTTCCCGCCCGTCGCGCGGACGTGGTCATCGGGCGACGGTTTCGCGCACCGTCTCGGCGCCTCGTGTGGGCCGGGTGGCGGGCAGCAGGAGGCTGAGCGGGCACGCGAGTGCGGCCAGGCCGGCGGCCAGATGGAGGCTCTGGCGGCTGGCCTCGACGAAATCGCCCGGTTGCAGCGGGTGCCCGGTGGGCAGGGCGGCGAAGAAGATGACCCCGATGACGGCGATGCCGACGGCGGAGCCGAGTTGCAGGGTCGTGTTGACCAGCCCGGACGCCGATCCGGCGTGATTGCCCGGCACACCGGACAGGGTGATGGTCACCAGGGTGGCCGACACCAGGGCGAGCCCGAGACCGGCGCCGACGAGACCGGGGGCGAGCTGCCACGCACTCAACGCGTCGCCGTACCTGCTCACCACGACGATCATCGTGATGATGCTGGCCGCCTCCACCAGGGCGCCGACGGTGACCACCGCACGGCCGATTCTGGGCACGATCTGCCCGGCGGCGCCGGAGCCGATGATGACGCCGCCCGCGAACGGCAGGAAGGACAGACCGGTCTCGAGGGCGCTGAAGTGCAGCCCGACCTGCAGATGCAGGGTCAGGACGAAGAAGTAGCTGGTGGAGGCGAAGAAGACGAACGCCACCAGCAGCCCCGCGATCACCGAACGCTCGTGGAACAGGGCGGGATCGATCAATGCGGAACCGTCGACCCGGCTCCTGCGCCGCTCGTGCGCCCAGAAGATCGCCAGGATCGGGACGGCCGCTCCCATCGCGACGAACGTCCAGGTCGGCCAGCCGAGTTCGCGGCCCTGGATGAGCGGATAGACCAGGGCGAGCAATGCGATGGTGACCAGCAGCATGCCGGCCGGGTCGAGCCGCAGCCGTTGCTGCGCCCGGGATTCGGTCATCAGCAACGCGGACCCGGCGAAGGCGATGACGCCTACCGGAATGTTGATCAGGAAGATCGTCCGCCATTCCCAGCCGAACAGGTCGGCCTCGGTGAGGTATCCGCCCAGCAGCGGGCCGCTGACCCCGCCGAGCGCGAGAACCATGCCGTAGAGACCGAACGCCTTGGGCCGCTCGTCCTCGCGGAAGCCGACCTGGACGACGGTGAGCAACTGGGGGATCATGATCGCCGCCGCCGCGCCCTGCCCGATCCGGGCGGCGATGAGCATGCCCGGCCCGGAGGCGAGCCCGGACAGCGCCGATGCGACGGTGAATCCGGCGACGCCGATGAGGAACAGGCGCTTGCGGCCGTACATGTCGCCGAGCCGGCCACCGGTGATCAGGGCGAGGGCGAACGCGAGCGTGTAACCGGCGGCGATCCATTGCAGGGCGGCGTCGCTCGCGCCGAGGTCGCGCTGGATGGACGGGAGCGCGACGGTGACGATCGTGGTGTCGAGCAGATCCATGTACGCGGCGATCAGCATGACGGCCAGCGCCGGCCAGCGTCTGGGATTCATCGGACACCTCACGTCGGAAGATTAGTTTAGAAAACTAAGCTTCTTAGGAAGGTAAGGGGAATTGCCGATCGTGTCAACGGTCGGCCGGGGAGGGCAAACCCTGAGGATCCCGGGGAGTACGGACGTTTGGCGCGCGCCTCGCGGAGTACGTACGCCCACCAGATCAGCTCGTCGAGCATGGTCTTGACCGTGGTGTTGCAGCTCGCGGTGGACTTGGGCCACGTGCCGTCGGCGGCGAACAGCTCCCAATAGCAGGGAGGCTCACGGTGTTGCGCATGGTGACGGTTTGCAGCTCATTGAATACCTGCCGCAGTTGCGCCGTGGCGTGTAGGCCGCCGGACTCCCGGCCGTAGGAGACGAAGGTCACCGGCTTGGCGTGCCACTCCTCGTAGAACCAGTCGATGGCGGTCTTGAGCGGGGCGGGGAAGCTCCGGTTGTACTCGGGGGTGACCACCACGAAGGCGTCCGCCGCGGTCAGCCGCGGCCCCAACGCCTGGACCTGGTCCGGTACGGCCTCGTCGTGGTTGCGGAGGGTGTCCGGAAGCCGGATCTCCGCCAGGTCGATGAGGTCGAGATCCAGGTCCCGCCGCTTGCGGGCGTGACCGGTGAACCAACTGGCCGCGGTCGGCCCGAACCGTTGCGGGTGCTGCCGATGATGACCGCCAGCCGCAGCGGGGCGCTATCTGACATCTCCGTCTCCCTCGGGGCATCTGGCCGACGTGCTTTTGTTCACTGTGCGGGCAGGCATTTACGGCTTTCTTACGGTCCTGCCGGCGGTTTCGCCGCCGCCGCCGCGGCCGGCCCCCGCGATTGTCGTGACCAGGTCGTATGGTGGCGGTCATGCGTTTCGGGGTGCTGGGTGCGGTGGCGGCGTGGACCTCTGACGGCCGGCCGGTCACGATCCCCGGCCTGAAGGTCCGCGCCCTGCTGGCCGCGCTGCTGATCAATGAGGGGCGCCCGGCGTCGGCTGATCAGTTGATCGAACGCCTGTGGGGCGACGATCCGCCGGGCAATCCGTCCGGTGCGCTGTCGGTGAAGGTGTCGCAGTTGCGGCGGGCGCTGGAGGACGCCGAGCCCGGCGGCCGGCGGCTGGTCGTATCGCCACCCCCGGGCTACCGGCTGCACGCCGACGCCGATTCGGTGGACGCACAGCGGTTTCAGGCCCTGACCGCCCGGGCCCGCCAGACGGAGGATCCCCGGTCGAGGGCGGCGCTGCTGTCCGACGCGCTGGCCCTGTGGCGGGGACCGGCCTTCGCCGACTTCAGCGACGAGGATTTCACCCGGGCCACGATCACCCGCTTGGAGGAGCAGCGGCTCACGGCGATCGAGGATCTGGCCGAGGCCCGGCTCGCGCTCGGCGAGCATGCCGCGCTCGCCGGCGAGCTCACCGATCTGCTGGTGCAGTACCCGCTGCGGGAGCGGCCCCGGGCGCTGCACATGCTCGCGCTCTACCGGTCCGGGCGGCAGACCGAGGCGTTGAGCAGCTACGAGGCGATCCGCGTCCACCTGGCCGACGAACTCGGCCTGGATCCGGGCGCCGAGCTGACCGACCTGCATGTGGCGATGCTGAGTCAGGACCCACGACTGAACGCGCCGTCGCCGTCGGAGCTGCTCGCGGCTGCCGACCGGCCCGCGACGAACCTGCCCGCCGCGGTGACCGAGCTGATCGGACGCGACGAGGCGGTCACCGAGATCCGTGCGCTGCTGGAGCAGCGCCGGCTGGTGACGCTCACCGGCAGCGGGGGAGTGGGCAAGACGCGGCTGGCGGTGGAGGCCGCCACGCCGCTGATCGAAACGTTCACCGACGGCGTGTGGCTCATCGAGCTGGCCGCATTCGACCGGCCCGGCACACCGGACGCGATGGACTCCCTCGCCGAGATGGTGATGACGGTGCTGGGCATCCGGGACAGCGCCGCGATGGGCGAACCATGGACGTCGCGCGACCGGCTGGCCGGTGGTCTGCGCACCCGGCACGTGCTGCTGGTGCTGGACAACTGCGAACACGTGATCGAGCAGGTTGCCGAACTCACCAGTTTCCTGCTCCACGCCGTACCCGGGCTGCGTGTCCTGACCACCAGCCGGGAACCGCTCGGCCTGGCCGGCGAGGTGGTCTGGCCCGTGCCGCCGCTGGAGGTGCCGGGACCGGCCGGCAAGATCGACCTGGCGGTGCTGGAGAGGTCAAGCGCGGTGCGGCTGTTCGTGGCCCGGGCAGCCGCGGCGGCGCACACCTTCACGCTGAACGCGGGCAACGCCGACGCCGTCGCGGTGCTGTGCCGGCGGCTGGACGGGATTCCGCTGGCGCTGGAACTGGCCGCCACGCGCGTACGGGCGCTGGGGATGCGCGGCCTGATCGCCGGGCTCGACGACCGCTTCCGCCTGCTGGCAACCGGGCATCGGGGCGCACCGCCACGCCAGCAGACCCTGATGGCGATGATCGACTGGAGCTGGCAGCTGCTGACCGCGGCGGAGCGTGTGGTGCTGCGGCGGCTGGCGGTCCATGCCGACGGCTGCACCCAGGAGGCCGCCGAGGCGGTGTGCGCGGCGAACGGCGTGCCGCCCGAGGAGGTGCTCGACATCCTCGCGCGCCTGGTCGACCGCTCGCTGGTGGTCATGTCCGAACGCGACGACGACGGCCCGCAGTACCGGCTGCTGGAATCGGTGGCCGCCTACTGCGTCGAACGGATGCACGAGGCGGGCGAACTCCTCGAGGTCCGCCGGCTGCACTACCACTATTACGCCGGCCTGGCCGAGCGGGCCGAGCCGCACCTGTACGGACCCGGGCAACAGCGATGGTTGCAGCGACTCGACGCCGAGGCCGCCAACATGCGCACCGCGCTGGAGAACGCGATGCGGCAGGGTGCGGCCGATCTGGCGCTGCGGCTGGTCAATTCGCTGAGCTGGTACTGGTTCCTGCGTGGCCGGTTGGCCGAGGCCAAACGTTCGTTGCAGGCCGCGCTGAGCACCTCGGGCGAGGCCTCGCCGGCCGGCCGCGCCAAGGCGACCGGCTGGCATGCCGGCATCTCGTTCCTGCTGGGTGACATCGCCGACTGGCCCGCGCGCCACGAGGCCGCGCTGGGTCTGTATGCGGACGTGGAGGACGCGCGTGCGCAGGCCAGGGCCGAATGGTTCCTGGCGTACGCGGAGATCGATCTCGGCGACGTGGCCGCGACGGAGATCTTGATCAACCGTGCCCTGGACGCGTTTCGCGGCGTCGGCGATGAATGGGGCGTCGCCGCCGCACTCAGCATCCGGGCCAAACACGCATATGTGAAAGGCGATGCCGCCGCGCTCGAGGACGACGCCACGCGCAGCGTGGCGATGTTCCGCCGGCTCGGCGACCGGTGGGGCCTGCTGCAGGCCAACGAATGGCTCGCCGCCCACGCGGACATGACCGGAGACTTCGAGCGGGCGATCGCCGTGCACCGCGACGGGCTGCGCATGGCCGAGGAGCTCGGTCTCTGGCCCGACGTCGCGGGGCGGCTGTCCTGGCTGGGCTGGAGCCTGATGCAGCGCGGCGACTATTCGGCCGCGCGCGAGCACTGTGGGCTGGGGCTGCGGCTCGCGGAGGAGCAGGGTTCCCCGCTCGGGGTCATCTTCGCGCAGATGGGCCTGGCCTTCGCCGCCCGCCGGGACGGCAAGCTTGACATCGCGGAGGAGCACCTCACCTGCCTGCTGGAGGCGGCCGAGAGCCGGGACGCCGAGCGGGGCCAGCCGTTGCACACCCCGAGCGTCCTCGTCGAACTCGGATACCTCGAGGTGCTGCGCGGCAATGCGGAGGCGGCGAGAGCACGGCACCTGCGGGCGTTCGCCATCGCGCAGCAACTGGGCGCGGTCCGCGACATGGTGCAGGCCGTCGGTGGCCTCGCGGCTGCGTCGGCGCTCGGCGGCTGCCACCAGCAGGCCGCTCAACTGCTCGGAGCGGCGGCAGCAGCACGGGAGTCGCTCCAGACGCCGCTCACGCCGGCCGACAAGAGCGACGTCTGCCGGACGACCGTTGCCACCCGGGCCGCGCTCGGTGACGACATCTTCGACGCCGCCCACGACCAGGGCCGGAAGCTGCAGCTCGAGGATGCCGTCCAGCAGACCTGCGCCGGCTGACGAAAAGGCTGACGAAAGCAGATCCACCCTGCCGGGCGGCCCGGCAGGGTGGATCCGATCGGACGTTATGTCCGGTCGAGCGCCACGGCCTGCTTCAGATAGTCGCGTACCGCAGCCCGGGGTACCGTCTCCAAGCTTTTGATCTTGATGTGCCGGGTGTTCTTGCCGATGCCGTCGAGCAGGCCGTGCTCGTCGGTGAACTCCGCTCCCCGGGCGAAGGCGAGCGTGAGGTGGGTCCTGCTCTGGCTGATGATCGCGAGGATCTGGTTCCCCTGCCACGCGAGCGACCCGCGGCTGATCACCTCGCTGGTGGTCGGCGCGACCTCGGTGACGAGTTCCCGCAGGACAAGCACGATGTCCCGGTGGTCGGGTGAGAGCCGGTTCTGCACGTAATCGGTGACGTCTTGGCCAGTCATCAGAGGTCCCTTTCCGAATGTCGGTTAGAGGGTGGCGAGGTCGATGGCCGCGGCGATCGCCCGCGCCCCGGCGTCGTTGGGGTGCAGCTGGTCGCCGGAGTTGTACTCCGCGCGCAGCACCTGGGTGGCGGGGTCGGTGAGGACAGCGGCGACGTCCACCACGGCGTCGTACTCGCCGCTGGTCCGGATCCACCGGTTCACGGCGGCGCGGACGTCCTGATTGCGCGGGGTGTCGTAGCCGGCGGCGCCCTTCATAGGTGGGAGCGTAGCGCCGATGATCTTGATGCCGTGGGCGTGCGCGGTCCGGATCAATGCCCGGAAGCCGTTGATGAGCTGCCGGTCGGTGACCACCGCGGAGGCGCCGCAGCCGAAGTCCGGATAGCCGCCACCGCCGATGTCGTTGGTGCCGAGCAACACGATCGCCGTGCGTACGCCGGGCTGGGCGACAACGTCGCGGTGGAAGCGCGTGACCCCCTTTTCGCCATAGCAGGTCGAGTCGCCGAGGAGCTTGTTGCCGTTGACTCCTTCGTTGACCACACCGAACCGCTTGCCGGCGGAGACCAGTCGTTCGGCCAGCTCGTCAGGGTAGCGGTTGTCGGTGTTCGTCGCGGTGCCGTAGCCATCGGTGATGGAGTCACCGAACGCCACAACCGTGCCGCGGGCGGTGCGCTGCCCGTCGACGTCGATGCCGGCCAGGTAGTACCGGGAGTTGCTGGTGTCGCCGGCGAAGGCGGTGCCGGACGGGTCGAACCGGTGGTCGCCGGACGCCCGGTACGCGGTGGTCAATCCCAGGTCGTGGAACGTCGCCGGCCCGGTCGGCTTGGTGAAGTACAGCGTGACGCTGAGCGAATCCAGCGCAGAGACCGGCAGGCCGGCCGCGTCCGACGTCAGCTCCCTACCCGGCGCGATCGTGGCCGAGAGCCGGCGGCCGAACGTCAGTGCGCGCAAGGTGCCGGGTTTCAGCTTCGCCCCGGAGCCGGCCTTGGCGATCGTCGCCCCGGCCACGTGCAGCGGTTCGACGCCGAACCGGTTGGACAGCCGGATCCGCACCCGCGAGCCGCCGGTGCTGACCCGGACCACCTGCCGCACCGACTGGTTGGCGAAGCCGTCCAGGAACCAGCCGGGTCCGCTGCCGCCGTCCGACAGGGGGTGGTGCTGGGCGGCCGCCCACGCGCCCTGCCACGCGGTGGCTGCCGGGCGGTGGTCCGGTGTGGCGGCGGACGCGGCCGGTGCGGCCGCGGCGACCAAAGCAATCGCCGCTCCCACGATGGTGGTGCGCTTCCATGGAAAACTCATCGGACGACCTTTCGCGGCAATGTCGGACTGGAACGGGCCGGCCGCCGGACTGGTGCCGGTGGCTGGACAGAACTCTGCGACCTCGCCCTTACGGTTTGTTTACCGTCGTCTGCGCACCGCGGCGCTCTGGCCGGGGCGTACCACGGATGTACCGGATGTGTATCGGCGGCTGGCATCGTGACGCGGGTGCCCGGGTCGCTGCGCGGAGTTCCCCGTTCTTCCCGTCGTCAGTGACCCGGGTCCGCCACCCGGCGGGACCCCGGAACGGATCAGGCGGTGGAAATGGTGCTGCACGGGCCGGCTGACGGCGAAGGATCCACGCGCCGGTACGGACCGGTGCGGCACGTGGCGGTCCTTACCGACGTGCACGGGAACGTTCCCGCGCTGGCGGCCGTGCTGAGCGAGCCGGCCGTGGTCGCGGCCGATCTGATCGTCTTCTGTGGCGACCTCACCTGGGGCCCGGAGCCACAACGCACCCTTCAACTCGTGCGGCGGCTCGGGGACCGGGCGGTGGCCGTCCGGGGCAATGCCGACCGAGCGGTGGTCGAGCTGGCCCGAGCCGGTCGTGCCGCTGAGACGCCCCGCGACGAATGGATGCTGGCGCAACACCCGGCTGATGCCGTGGACGTTGCGCTTGCCGAAAACCTTGTCCGTGCAGTTCATGCGGCGTGTTGGTACTCGTGGAGGATGCCGCCGAGGCGGTCGTGTCTTCGGATGTCGAGGTGGCGGATCTTGTCCGGGTCGGCGATCGGCGGCGGCAATGGACGCGACGGTCGCGCGTTCGCGATGCCTTGGTGCGGGCGGTGGCCGTTGTAGTGCACCTCGAACTCGCGCAGGGCGTGCAATAGATGTCGCTGGTTCCAGATGAGAGTCCGGTCCAGCAGTTCACGGCGGCAGGTCTGCACCCACCGTTCCATGATTGAGTTCATTCTCGGCGTCCGGACACCGCTGAGCACCACGGTAGTGCCCGCATCGGCGAGGATCGCGTCGACCAGTTTCGGGAACTTGCCGTCCCGGTCGCGGATCAGCAACCGCGCCCGGCATCCGGTGTCCTCGAGATCCATG
>NZ_JBHSIU010000059.1:0-122500 GCF_042653625.1 Dactylosporangium cerinum
CTTCCGGATCATGGAAAGCGCTAGAAGTTGCCCTCGGCGACCTGGAAGACGGTCAGGCCCAGAGCCCGCCACATCCGCACCACCTGCTGGCGGTCGTCGAAGACGCCCACCACGTGGTAGCGGCTGCGGATCTCCTTGTCGAAGATCTCCTGCTTCACGATGCTGTCGCGGCGCTGGTCGCCGGTGACCCGCATGAACAACGCGGTGTACGGCACTCCCACGTGCTCGTCCAGCCACGCCGCGGTGTCCTCGCGGCAGTCGTCGGTGCGGCCGGAGCAGAACACGATCTCGTGCCCCGCCGCGTGCATCGCCCGGACCGCCGCGATCACCGGCGCGTTCGGCAGGTCGAAGCGGACCCGGCTGACGTCGTACGGGCTGCGGTCGTTGATCAGCGCGACCGTGCCGTCGATGTCGACGAGCACGACCCGCGGCGCGTCCGGCGGCGGCTCGTAGACGACCCCCACGGTGTCGAGCAGCGGCAGCGGCAACGGCAGGGCGCGTCCGGCCAGGTACCGCTGGTGCATCGACCGGATCGCGTCCTCGCCGACGTGACCGGGGCCCTCGCGCAGCGCGTCGCGCCGCACGCACTCGTCGACCGGCACGTCGGTGAAGTCCCGCACGGTGAACGCCGCGCCGTGCTTCGCGGCCAGCTCGGCGAGCTCCCGCACGACCCGGCCCCGCAGGTTGGTGTCGTCGCACACGACGTCGGCGCCGCCGAGCAGCAGCGCGTCGATGGCGGCGTGGTGCGCCTGGGTGACCTCCTTCTCGGCCCGGCCGCGCCGCGCGTCGTCGTCGATCCGCCCGCCGTGCATCATGCCGCGCAGGTCGTCGCGGTTGACCCGGACCAGCCCGGCCTGCCCGCGCGCCCAGGTGGTCTTGCCCGACGCCGGCAGGCCCCGGGTGATGGTCAGCGACGCCATCAGCTCTCCTCCTCCGTCACCTTCGGCCGGACCCGCTGCCACAGCAGACCCCGGTAATCCTTGTCGTCGAGGCGCAGGAACAGGCAGCTGCGCGCCGGGTGCTTCGAGATCGCGATCGCGAACTCCTTGCGGCCCCAGCCCTCCGGCAGGGTCGCGAGGGTCGCCTCGTAGGCCGCCTCGACCTCGGCGGCGAGCGCCGCGGCCTCCTCGCGCAACCCGTCGGCGATCTTCGTGGCCCACGCGTGGAACTCGTCCGGCAACGGCTCCAGCAGTGTGTCCAGGGTGCCGTCGCCGACCGCCTCCCACACCACCCGGGCGTTGAGGCCGGTGACGATCCGGTGCAGCCGCACGTACTCCGAATACTTGATCTTCAGTCGGGTGTCGGGGCCGGTGAAGTGCACGACCAGGCCCTCGCGGTTGTCCCGCGGCGGCGCGGCGAGCGCGGCGGCGAGCGTGGTGTGCTCGAACGTGTCGACGACCGGCCCCGGCCAGCCCGGCACCGCTTCCGGTCCGTGGCTGCGACCCGTGACGATGTCGACCGCGCCGAGGAGCACGAGGTCGTCGAGGCCGCCGTAGTCCAGCACGATCCGGTTCGACGGGTAGATGATCTCCACGAGGACCGTGAGTCCCGCGGGCGGCGTGAAGCGCGCGGCGTACCGGTCCCGGAACACCGCCGTCGCGTGCCGCGCCTGCTCCGAGTCGAACGAGCCGCGGGTCGCGAACGCCCAGCCGTCCGCCGCCGGGAACATGATGCCCAGCGAGCCGTCGGCCTTGTCGGTGACGCGCACCGGCCCGTCGAAGTCCATCTCCGGCACGCCCGGCTGGCCGTGGTTGAAGAACTTCGTGAACGGCCGGGCCAGCACGATCCCGGTCCCGGCGTGCACGACGAGACCCCGGCACGCGAGGGTCGCCGCGTTCCAGACGTTCTCGTACTGCGCCTTCTCGGTGTAGTTGTGGATCAGCAGCGGCAGCGTGGGGTGGCGCTGGGTGCGCACGTATCCGCCGCTGGCCATCTCGGCCAGCAGCGCCGGGTCACACAGGGCATCGATGTGGAGGCTCATAGCACGGGCCAGCGTAGGTGAGCCTGGCTCGCAACCGCGACGCTATAACGGGAGCAGCGCGGTTACCGTGGTCCCCGGCCCGGAGCCGTCGATCGTGCACGTGCCGCCCGCCGCGCCGACGCGGTCCGGCAGGTCGCCAGCGCCGCCCTCGCCTCGTCGGACCCGGCCGGTGTCTCCGCTTTCTGGAGGTGTACGGCCAGCGCCACCAACTGCTGCTGCGCGCCGTCGTGGATGTCCCGTTCCTTCTCCGCTCCTCGGCCTGGCGGAGGAGTGCGAGGTGCACAAGCGCGTCAAGGCGATGCTGCTCGCGGCCTGACAGCGAAAGCTCGCCGGCGGAGGTTCGCCGGCGGGAATGCCCGTGGTGGGAGCGGCGTTACAGACTCCGGTTGAGGTGCTGTGACCCGCTCATGGCAGACTTGACCGAAGGCCAGACCAGGTTCCGGTTCACGCCATATGGCGACCCGGCGACCACGACGAAAGGACCGCGGCCATGAAGCCGGACATCCACCCGCAGTATGCGACCACCGAGGTCACCTGTTCCTGCGGTAACGCGTTCACCACCCGCAGCACCGCCAAGGGCGGCACGATCCACGTGGAGACGTGCTCCGTCTGCCACCCGTTCTACACGGGCAAGCAGCGCGTGCTCGACACCGCCGGCCGGGTCGCGAAGTTCCAGCAGAAGTACGCGAAGGCTGCGGCCAAGAAGGCCGAAACCGCCAAGTAGCTGCACGTCCGGCGCCCGCACCATCCCGCTCGACGGGGTTCGGTGCGGGCGCCGACTTCGTCTTTGGCCGGGTTTTTCTTCCGCTGGTTTCTTCTGCTGGTTTTTTCCTTTGGTTCTTCGTTTGGGGCGCGAGACATGAGCACCGACACCTCCTCCGGACAGCGGCTGCGGGCCCTGCTCGCCGAATACCAGGAGCTCGAGCAGAAGCTCGCCGACCCGAGCATCCACGCCGACCAGAACCTGGCCCGCAAGACGGGCCGGCGTTTCGCCGAGCTGTCCCCGATCGCGAAGATGTCAGGCGAGCTCGACGCCGCGCGGGAGGACCTCTCGGCCGCCCGTGAGCTGGCCGCCGAGGACTCCGCGTTCACGGGCGAGGCCGACGAGCTGGAGGCGCGGATCCCGCACCTGGAGGAGCGTCTCGCCGAGCTGCTCGCCCCGCGCGACCCCAACGACGCCAAGGACATCATCCTGGAGGTCAAGGCGGGCGAGGGCGGCGAGGAGTCCGCGCTGTTCGCCGGCGACCTGCTGCGGATGTACATGCGCTACGCCGAGCGGCACGGCTGGCAGACCGAGCTGCTCGACTCGCAGGAGTCCGACCTGGGCGGCTTCAAGGACGTCGCCGTCTCGATCAAGACCAAGGGCATCCCGGAGGGCGGCAACGGCGTCTGGTCCAGGCTCAAGTGGGAGGGTGGCGTCCACCGCGTCCAGCGCGTGCCGGCCACCGAGTCCCAGGGCCGCATCCACACCAGTGCGGCCGGTGTGCTGGTGACGCCCGAGATCGAGGAGGCCGGTGAGATCGAGGTCGACGCCGGGGACCTGCGCATCGACGTGTTCCGCTCGTCCGGCCCGGGCGGCCAGAGCGTCAACACCACCGACTCGGCCGTCCGGATCACCCACCTGCCGACCGGCATCGTCGTCTCCTGCCAGAACGAGCGCTCCCAGCTGCAGAACAAGGACCGCGCGATGCGGATGCTCAAGGTCAAGCTGGCCGCCCTCGCGGAGGAGCAGGCGGCCGCCGCGGCCGGCGACGCCCGCCGCTCGCAGGTGCGCACCGTCGACCGCTCCGAACGCATCCGGACCTACAACTACCCGCAGAACCGGATCTCCGACCACCGGATCGGTTACACGGCGTACAACCTGGACCTGGCCCTGGCCGGCGACCTCGACAGCGTCCTGGACGCCCTGGCCGACGCCGACCGCAAGGCCCGTCTCGCGGGTGACGACCAGCTCAGCCGAGGGTGACGCGGGTCTAACGCAGACGTCACACAGCGGAAACGATGCACGGGCAGCCTGGATTCAGGTAGCGTTTCGACCCGAACGAGCTTACCGATCGTGATCACCGCTGCCGACCCGACCTTTCGGAGGGACGCCATGCCATCGTCGACCGTCGACCTGTCCGCAGCCCCGCGCGTGGTGGTCGGCACCGCAGCCGACCTGATCTACAAGGTCGGCCTGTCGATGCTGGGCGCGGACCGCGTCCCGACCGCGAAGGCGAACGCGTGGGCGGCCGTCTGCGCCGACCAGGAGCGCGCCCGCATCCGCGAGGAGAACGCGCGGATCCTGCTCGCCGTCCGCTGACCGGCCTTCCGTCGCCGACCAGCCCCGCGCGAGCAGGTCAAGGCAGTCGGCAAGCCTGGAACGGGCACAGTCCGAAATGTCGGACATGGCCTGTTCTGTAACCGCCGTCACCCATGTCGCAGGTGACCGGCGCTCGCGCGCTTCAGTGATCAACTGGCGTCAGCGGTCGTGCCGACGACCCTTCGGACGCTCCGTCCAGCCAGCCCCCGCATCTTGGATCATGCCCGGTTGATCAAAGGCGCCCCGTGGTCATCGAGGCGACCAACCTGCGACTTCGATCACGGCGGGGCCTGTGGCGGCCTGGGCGTCGAGGGTCGTGAGCCTGGTGTGATCGAAGTCGCCCGGTCGGTGGGGGGTCGGTCAGGAGGCGGCGCGCGGGCGGGGGGTCTTCGCGCGCAGCATCGCGTGGTCGGCGGCCTCGAAGGCCTCGGCGACCGACTGGAAGTCCTCGCCCGACAGCCCGGCCCAGCCGATCGTCACCCCCACCGGCGTGCCGGGGACCAGGGCCTGCCAGTCCTCGGCGGCGACCGCGGCCGTGATGCGGCGCTGGATCTCGCGGGCCTCGGCGGCCGACGTGGTGGGCAGGACGACGACGAACTCGTCGCCGCCGTAGCGCGCGACGAAGTCCCCCTTGCGCATCACACGGTTGAGCACGCCGGCGACCCGCTGCAGGACCAGGTCGCCGGAGAGGTGGCCGTGGCGGGTGTTGACCTGCTTGAAGCCGTCCAGGTCGCAGACGCCGAGGGCGGCGTGCCCGCCGGCGGTGAACAGCTTGGTGACGTGCTCCTCCAGGTAGCGGCGGTTGGGCAGGCCGGTGAGCGGGTCGGTCTGCGCCTCGCCCCGGTGGAAGTCGACCCGCCGGACGAGGTCCTCGTGGTCCAGGAGCGCGGCGACACCTTCCACGAAGAGGTCGCGGAGCCGGTCCGGCTGGATGTTGGCCACCCGGAACGCGTTGCGGTCGGCGTGATAGGCGGCGCGGTAGTCGCCGGTGCCCAGGTGCGCCAGGGCCCGCAGGCGGTGCTGCTCGGCGGGGCCGAGGGAGTCGTCGCTGACGTGGGCGGTCTCCAGGCGGGCGACGGCCTCGATCGGGCGGCGCTCGGCGATCGCTTTGCACACGGCGCCGAGGGTGCGCAGGTCGCGGGCCCGGGTCGACATGCCGGCGGACTCCAGCAGCGGCCACGGGTCGACGTCGGTGACGAGGCCCTGGATGCCGAGGGTGCCGAGGCGCAGGACCGCGTAGCCGAGGGCGCCGCGGGCGATGGGGCGCAGGTTGTCGAGGTCGTTGTCCTTGTGCTTGCGCTCCAGGTCCATGACGACGTCGCGGAGGATGCGCTGGCAGCCCTCGCTGTCGCCGCGGTGGTCGAGCTCGACGGCGTGCAGGAGCCGGATCTGGGGGGTGGCGAAATCGGTGTTGGCGGTCTCGACCCCGACCTCGGCGGCGACCTCCCTGGCCTTCTCCATCGCCGCGTTGGCGTGTTCGTGGAAGCCGGTGTACGAGTACGCCATCGCCAGGTTGTGCCAGCCCCACGCGGTGGCCTCGTCGAAGAGCTCGACGGCGCCGAGCGCGCGGGAACCGTGCACGAGGGCGCGGACGCAGCGGTCGAGGGAGCCGGCGCGCAGGGCGACGATCGCCGCGAGGGCCTGCAGCTCGCCGTACTGCGCGGGGTCCTGGACCTGGCGGGCGGCGGCGAGGCCCGCGTCGAGCGCCGCGGGGTAGTCGTCGGCGCGGCCCATGTTGATCAGTGCGATGAGCCGCAGCGTGAGCGCCTCGACGCGGTCATGCGGCGACTGGTCGTCGGCCAGGACGCGGTCGATGACCGTCATCGCCTCGCCGAGCTGGTCGTCGAAGATCATCCGTCGGGCGCGGGTCAGCTCCGACGTGCGGTCTGCCACCGCCATCGGACCCTCCTTTCGCGCGCCCCATGATTATGGGGTGCACAGCACCGAACATGACATGCCCGGACCCCAGTTGCCCACGCTTTCCATGGTGATCGCGGCCGCGACCCGGGTGCTGCAAGGCGCCGGGGTGGCATCGCCGAGGGTTGACGCGGAGCTGCTCGCCGCGCACGTGCTCGGGATGCCCAGGTCACGGCTGCTGACGGCGCCGCCGCCGGATCCGGGACAAAGCGCCGAGATCGAGCGACTGACCACGAAACGAGCGGCGCGGATTCCGTTGCAGCACCTGACCGGCACGGCGCCGTTCCACGGGTTCGAGCTCGAGGTCGGTCCAGGGGTGTTCATCCCACGGTTCGAGACGGAGCTGCTGGTGGAGTGGGCGCTGCTGCGCGTACCCACGAGCAGAACGCGAATCGTCGACCTCTGTGGAGGGTCGGGTGCGATCGCGGTCGCCGTAAAAAACGAACACACAGAGGTGTACTGCGTGGAGAAGAGCGACGCGGCGCTGGTCTGGCTGCGGCGCAACGTGGCGCGCCTGGCGCCGGACGTCCGGGTGGTCGACGGCGACGTCACGGACCCGGCCGTCCTGCGCGACCTCGACGGGACGGTGGACCTGGTGCTGAGCAACCCGCCGTACGTGCCGGAGGGCGCACCGGTCGACGTCGAGGTGGCGGTGCACGACCCGCACGACGCCGTGTTCGCCGGTGCGGACGGTCTCGCGCTCATGCCGGGGCTCGTCCGGCGGGCCGCGGACCTGCTGCGACCCGGCGGATGGCTGGGGATCGAGCACGACGACACGCAGGGCGAGTCGCTGCCGGCGCTGATCCGGGCGACCGGGCACTTCGCCGAAGTGATCGACCACCATGATCTGGCCGGGCGCCCGCGATATGTCACCGCCCGGCGAATGGCAGACTAGCCGCGTGATGCTCTACGACTGCAGCCAGCTTGCCGAGCGCGACCGCGGGATCGCCGCCGCGATCGAGGCGGTGGGCCGCGGCGACCTGGTGGTCCTGCCGACCGACACGGTTTACGGCATCGGCGCCGACGCCTTCAAGTCCTGGTCGGTCACCGCGCTCAACAACGCCAAGGGCAGTTCCGCGCCCGTGCCGGTGCTCGTCGGGTCGCGGCACACCCTCGACGGGCTCGTCTTCGGGCTGCCACAGGCGGCGCGGGACCTCGTCGACGCGTTCTGGCCCGGCGCGCTCACGATCGTCGTGGAGCACGCGCCGAGCCTGCAGTGGGACCTCGGCGGTGGCGACGGCACGGTCGCGGTGCGCATGCCGCTGCACCCGATCGCCCTCGAGGTCCTGCGCGAGACCGGCCCGATGGCCGTGTCGTCGGCCAACAAGCAGGGCCAGCCGGCGGCGGAGACCGCAGCCGAGGCGCGCGACCAGCTTGGCTACTCGGTGAGCGTCTACCTGGAGGGCGGCCCGTGCCCCGAGCCGGTCGCCAGCACGATCATCTCGGTGACCAACAGCGAGCACCGGGTGCTGCGGGCCGGCGCGATCCCGATCGAGAAGCTCCGCGAGGTCGTGCCGGGCCTCATCGGCATCGGCGAATAGCCAGATGGCGCCGTTCAGCGTCCTGTGCGTCTGCATGGGCAACATCTGCCGGTCGCCGATGGCCGAGCGGCTGCTGGTCGCCGACCTGGCCGCCCTCGGCGCGGAGCCCGACCTGGTCTATGTCCACGGCGCCGGCACCGGCGGCTGGCACGCGGGGGAGCCGATGGACCCGCAGGCGGCCCGGCAGGTCCTCGCGCGCGGCGGGGACACGAAGGGCTTCAAGGCCCGCAGGTTGCTGGCGGAGCACGTCGACGCCTCGGATCTGGTGCTGACCGCGACCGCCGAACAGGTCGACTTCGTCGTGTCGCTGCGCCCCGACGCGGCGGCCAGGACCTTCGTCTGGGGGCAGTTCGCCCGGCTGCTGCCGGCGGTGACCGCCGACCTGCCGGCTGCGGGCCGTGACGCGGACTCGATCCATGCCCGCGGGGTCGCGCTGGTCGACCTGGTGGACAAGGCCCGCGACGAGGTGCTCGACGAGGACGACCTCGCCGACCCGTGGGGCCGCCCCGACGACTTCTTCGGCATCGTCGCCGATCAGGTCCAGGCTCTGACCCGGCCCCTGGCCAGGGCGCTGCTCAGCCGCTGACCGTCGCCAGGGCCGGCTGCCGCTCGGCGGTGCGGGCGATGTTGCGCGCCATGCCGCCGAAGATGAACGCGTGGAAGGGTGCCACGCCCAGCCAGTACAGGTGACCGGCCAGCCCGCGGGGCAGGAAGACGGCGCGCTGCTCGTACACCGCGTGCCCCTGCTCGTCCTGAGCGGCTCGCATCTCCAGCCAGGCCCTCCCGGGGAGTTTCATCTCGGCCCGCAACCGCAGCAGCTCGCCCGGCACGATCTCCTCGACCCGCCAGAAATCCAGAGCCTCGCCGACGGACAGGCGCTCGGGGTCCCGGCGGCCGCGGCCCGGTCCGACGCCGCCGGCGAGCCGGTCCAGCCAGCCGCGGACGGACCAGGCGAGGGGGAACGAGTGCCAGCCGTTCTCGCCGCCGATCGCCTCGATCACCCGCCACAGCCGGTCCGGCGAGGCGTCGACCCGGCGGGTGCGCTCGTCGTGGTACACGGTGCCGCCGGACCAGGACGGATCCGAGGGCAGCGGGTCGCTGGGCGCCCCGGGCAGCACCGCGTCGGCCCAGCGGGTCTCCACGTCCGCGTCGCGGATCTTGCGCAGGGCGAGCCGGACCGCGAGGTCGAAGCCGGTGAGCCCGTCGTGCGGGTCGGGCACGAACGCGGCGATGTCGTGCTCCCGGCAGACCGCCTCATGGATGAGGCTGCCGACGAGCGGCCGGGCGATCCGGTTGGGCACCGGCGTCACCAGGCCGACCCAGTGCGAGGACAGCCACGGTGTGAGCGGCCGCACCGGCAGCAGGACCCGGTGGGGGAGGCCGGCGACCCGCGCGTAGCGGCGCATCATGTCGGCGTAGGTGAGCACGTCGGGGCCGCCGATGTCGAACGCGCGGTTGAGCTGCACGGGGAAGACCGTCGCGGCGGCGACCAGGTAGCGCAGGACGTCGCGGATCGCGATCGGCTGGATCCGGTTGCGCACCCACCTGGGCGTGACCATGACCGGCAGCCGTTCGGTGAGGTACCGCAGCATCTCGAACGACGCCGAGCCCGAGCCGATGATGACGGCGGCGCGCAGCACCACGGTCGGCACGCCGCTGCGCAGGAAGATGCCGGCGACCTCGCCCCGGGAGCGCAGGTGCGCGGAGGCGCGCTCGTCCGGCTCGGGTCCGCCGAGATACACGATCCGCCGCACGCCGGCGTCGAGGGCGGCGACGGCGAGGTTGAGCGCGCTGAGCCGGTCGACGTCCTCGAAGGACGCCTGGCCGAGCGCGTGGACCAGGTAGTAGACGACGTCGACGTCGCGCATCGCCTCGGCGAGGCCCTCGTCCCGGGCGACGTCGCCGGTGGCCACCTCGACCCGGCCCGCCCACGGCACGTCCCGCAGCCGCCGTGGATCGCGGGTGAGGCAGCGCACCTCGTGCCCGGCGGTGAGGAGGCGGGGCACCAGCCGTCCGCCGACATATCCGGTCGCGCCGGTCACGAGGCATCGCATGACTTCATGCTTACCCTGCGCTGATGCGCCCTAGACTCGTTTCATGGCCGAGACCTACTGGGGGCCGGACTTCGACGCGCTCCGCGAGACGGATCCGCAGATCGCCGACGTCGTCCTGGATGAGCTGCAACGCCTGCGCGGCGGACTGCAGCTCATCGCGAGTGAGAACTTCACGTCCCCGGCGGTGCTCGCCGCGCTGGGCTCGACCCTGACCAACAAGTACGCGGAGGGCTACCCGGGCCGCCGCTACTACGGTGGTTGCGCCGCCGTCGACCGGGCCGAGGAGCTCGCGATCGAGCGGGCCAAGGCGCTGTTCGGGGCCGAGCACGCCAACGTGCAGCCGCACAGCGGTGCGAGCGCCAACCTGGCCGCGTACGCCGCGCTGCTCATGCCCGGCGACACCGTCCTGGCGATGGAGCTGCCGCACGGCGGGCACCTGACCCACGGCAGCAAGGTCAACTTCTCCGGCAAGTGGTTCAACACCGTCGGCTACCCGGTCCGCCGCGACGACGAGCTGATCGACTACGACGAGGTGCGCGAGCTCGCCCTCACGCACCGGCCGGCAATGATCATCTGCGGGGCGACCGCGTATCCGCGGCTGATCGACTTCGCCCGCTTCCGCGAGATCGCCGACGAGGTCGGCGCCTACCTCATGGTCGACGCGGCGCACTTCATCGGCCTGGTGGCCGGCAAGGCGATCCCGTCGCCGGTCGCGTATGCCGACGTGGTCAGCTGCACCACGCACAAGGTGCTGCGCGGCCCCCGCGGCGGCATGCTGCTGTGCCGGGAGACGCTCGCGCAGCGCGTCGACAAGGCGGTCTTCCCGTTCACCCAGGGCGGCCCGCTCATGCACGCGGTCGCGGCGAAGGCGGTCGCGCTGCACGAGGCCGCCCAGCCGGCGTTCGCCGACTACGCGGGTCAGGTCGTGCGCAACGCCCGGGCCCTCGCCGCCGGCCTCTCGGATCAGGGGATGCGGCCGGTGTCCGGTGGCACCGACACCCACCTGGCCCTGATCGACCTGCGCGGGCTGGGCATCACCGGCCGCGACGCGGAGGAGCGCTGCGACGCGGCGGGCATCACGCTCAACAAGAACGCCATCCCGTACGACCCGGAGAAGCCGATGACCGCCTCCGGCGTGCGGGTCGGCACCCCGTCGGTGACGACGCAGGGGATGGGGGAGCCGGAGATGGCCGAGATCGCGGCGCTGATCGGCGCGGCGATCCGTGGTGAGCAGGTCGGTGACCGGGTGACCGACCTCGTCGGGCGGTTCCCCGCGTATCCTCGTCCCTTGTGAAGAAGCGGCTGCAGCACCTCCCGACCGCGTTGATCGCGATGGGCGTCCTGCTCGTGGTCGCCGCGCCACTGGCCGGTTGGCGCGACGGCGCCGACGGCGCGCTCGGCGCCCTCGCCGGTGCGGGCCTGGTCGCGCTGAGCTACACACTGTCGAGCCTGATCATCGCGGTGACCGACCTGCGGGCCAGGCACCTGCTGGTGCCGGTGGCGATGAGCACCTACATGTTGAAGTTCACGCTCATCGGCGTGGTCATGTGGATCATCGCGAGCACCGACTGGGGCGGGCTGCCGTGGCTGGGCGCGCTGGTGATCGCCGCGACCTTGATCTGGGTCGCCGCACAGGCCGTCTGGGTCTGGCGGGCCAAGATCCCCTACGTCGAGATCGAGCCCTCTTAGCAGGGGTTCCGGCGCTCGCCGCTGGTCTGGGACAGCTTCTTCGTGCGCTTGTTGTCGACGACCGAGCCCTCGACCAGGGTGCGGAACGTGCCGGCCGCGCAGGCGGTGCTGACCTGACGGGTCCTGGCCGCCGCGGAGACCTCGCGGGTCGTGTCGACCGATTTGCTGGCGAACGACTCCTTGGCCACCGTGGTCCAGGTGCCGCCGTCGTTGCGCTGGAGCTGGACCGTGACGGTGAGCCCGTCGGGCCCGGGGGAGTCACAGCGGAACTGCGCCGTGGCGACGATCCGGCCGTCCTTCTTCACCGGCCGCTGCGGTGAAACGGAGCACAGCACGGCGACGGTGCCGCCGCTCGACGCCGCCCTGGGCGTGCTGCCCGTGCCGGTCTTGGTGACCACGATCGCGGCGAGGATCAAGAAAAACGCGATGACGGTGTTGCGCAAGGTCGTCACCCCAACACTCATTGTTACGCTGAGCCTCCAGCTAACCCTCTGGGGGTGACCGTGCGCAACATTCACTCACGCGGCAGTCGTGTAGTTGACGTTTGCCAAGCGTTAGGCGTAGTAACGTTGACGGCCGTCGGTTGATGCATCCGGCCCCTAGAGCAACCCCCGCGCGATGAGCACGCGGGGGTCGATGCACGGGTGCTCCCGGCAGGCTGATATGGTCACCGCGTCATGGCCGATAACCAGACACCCAAGCAGTCCGGAGCGGGTGGCGCCAACGAAGGTTGGGCCGCCGTCGGATACCTCATCTCGGGCATTGCCGTGTGGGGCTTCGTCGGCTGGCTGATCGACGAGTGGCTCAACGCCGGAGGCATCATCACGGCGATCGGGTGCGTGCTCGGCGCCGCTGGCGGCATCTACCTGGTCGTCAAGCGCCTCGGCGCCTGACACCCAGTTGTATCGATAACGAGAGGGACGTGGTGAGCGGTCTGGTTTTGGCGGAGGCGCCTTTTCCGCCCAGCGTGGACGACATCTTCCCCCCCAGTCTCTGGGAGGCGGCGCCCTGGTTGACGAAGTTCAGCCTGTTCCTGTGGCTGGCCGTCGCGGTGGTGCTCGTCTACTTCCTGGTGTCCTACCGCTCGCCCAAGATCGTGCCGACGAAGAAGCAGTGGCTCGCCGAGTCGATCTACGGATTCGTGCGGGAAGGCGTCGCGAAAGACGTCATCGGCCACCACGGGCTGAAGTTCGCGCCCTACCTGGCCTCGCTGTTCTGCTTCATCCTGGTCGGCAACGTCTTCTCGATCGTGCCGTTCATCCAGGTCTCACCGAATGCGCACATCGCGTTCCCGGCGGTCCTGGCGATCTGCACCTACGTGCTCTACCTCTACCAGGGCTTCAAGAAGCACGGCTTCGCCGGTTACATCAAGCACGCCGTCTTCCTGCCCGCCCCGTGGTACATGCAGTTCCTGCTGATCCCGATCGAGGCGCTGCAGGCCTTCGTCCTCCAGCCGGTCACGCTCGCCCTGCGTCTGTTCGCCAACATGTTCGCCGGGCACATGCTGCTGCTGGTCTTTACGCTCGGCGGCTTCGCGCTGCTCAACGCGGAGAGCTTCTTCCTCAAGCCAATCTCGCTGGTCTCGTGGGCGATGACGATCGCGCTCACCTTCTTCGAGCTGCTGATCGCCGCCCTGCAGGCCTACGTGTTCGTTCTACTGACGGCCAACTACCTCGCCGGCACGCTCGCCGAGGAGCACTGAGCCGCACCCCCCCGCTTCGATATTCGAAAGCGAACGCACCACCTTTTTTCAGTTGTCCCGCGTGAGCGTCACGCGAGATCTCAGGAGGAATTCCACATGGACCAGGCAGCAGTTGTAGGCAGCCTCAGCGCCGTCGGCTACGGCCTCGCCGCCATCGGCCCCGGTATCGGCGTCGGCATCATCTTCGCGTCCTACATCCAGTCGACCGCCCGCCAGCCCGAGTCGGCCGGTCTGACCCGTACGTACATGTTCCTCGGCTTCGCCGTGGTCGAGGCGCTCGCCCTGCTGGGCATCGCCTTCGGCTTCGTCTTCAAGTAAGCCTCCCGCCTCCACCAACATCTGAAGCGGGAGGTTTCCCATGCTGCAGTTCCTGGCTGAAGAGGGAGCTGAACACAACCCGATCTTTCCGATCTGGCAGGAGATGCTCGTCGGCTTCATCGCCTTCGCCATCCTCTGCTACGTGCTGATGAAGTTCGTCTTCCCCCGCATGGAGGAGACCTTCCGCGCACGGGTGGACGCGATCGAGGGTGGCATCAAGCGCGCCGAGGAGGCGCAGGCCGAGGCAAACCGGCTGCTGGAGCAGTACAAGCAGCAGCTCGCCGAGGCCCGCACCGAGGCGGCCAGCATCCGGGACGAGGCACGCGCCGACGCCCAGGGCATCCGTGAGGACATCCTCACGAAGGCCCGGGAGGAGAGCGACCGCATCATCGCGGCGGGCCGCGAGGCCCTGCAGACCGAGCGGCAGACCATCGTCCGCCAGCTGCGCGCCGAGATCGGCTCCCTCGCCGTCGACCTCGCCGGTCGGATCGTCGGGGAGTCCCTCGAGGAAGAGGCCCGCCGCCGTGGCACGGTCGAGCGGTTCCTCGACGAGATCGGCGACGGTGCCGCCGGCACCGCCGGGCGGCGTTGATGGAGAACATCAACCGCGAGGCCTACGGGGCCGCTGCCGACGAGCTCGCCGCGTTCGCGGCGAGCGCTGACGTTCAGCGGATCGGTGCGGTCGCCGAGGACATCCTCGCGGTGGCCGACCTGCTGCGGCGCGAGCCGCGGCTGCGCCGGGCCCTGGCCGACCCTGGCCGCTCCGGCGCGGACCACGCCGAGCTGCTGCGGTCGGTGCTGGCGGGCAAGGTCAGCGACGAAACCGTCGGCCTGCTCGCGACCCTGGTCACCGGCCGCTGGTCGGGTCCGGGGGCGCTGCTGGACGGCTTCGAGCAGCTCGGCGTCATCGCCCTGCTGTCCGGTGCCGACCGCGGTGGCGACCTCGCCGACGTCGAGGACGAGCTGTTCCGGTTCGGCCAGGTCGCCTCGGGCGACCCGCGCCTGGCCGCGGCGCTCGCCGACTCGTCGGTGCCGGTCGAGACCCGCCGGCAGCTGATCGACGACCTGCTGACCGGCAAGGCCAAGCCGGCCACGGTCCGGCTGGCGCACCTGGCGGTCGCCGGGTTCGGCGGCCGGGGCTTTGAGAGCTCGTTGATCCGCCTCGTCGAGCTGGCCGCGAAGCAGCGCGACCACTCGGTGGCCTACGTGACCACGGCCGTCGTCCTCAGCGACGCCGAGGAGCAGCGCCTGGCCGCCCGTCTCGCCGAGCTGTACGGTCGAGAGGTCTCCCTGAAGATCGACGTCGATCCGCGCATCATCGGAGGCATGCGGGTCAAGGTCGGTTCGGACCTCTATGACGGCACGGTCTCCCGTCGTCTCGCCGAGGCGAAGACGGCGCTCGCCAAATAATCCCCGAAGCTTGATTTATCCTAGATAGAAGGTTGAGGAATGGCCGAGCTGACCATCTCCTCGGACGACATTCGGGGCGCACTCGAGCGCTACGTGTCGTCCGTTGATTCACGGATCTCCCGCGAGGAGGTCGGCGTCGTCTCGTACGCCGGCGACGGCATCGCCCAGGTCGAGGGTCTGCCCTCGACGATGGCCAACGAGCTGCTCGAGTTCGAGGACGGCACGCTCGGCGTCTCGCTCAACCTTGACGTCCGCGAGATCGGTGTCGTCGTCCTCGGCGACTTCGAGGGCATCGAGGAAGGTCAGCAGGTCAAGCGGACCGGCCGGGTGCTCTCGGTCCCGGTCGGCGACGCCTTCCTGGGCCGCGTGGTCAACCCGCTCGGCGAGCCGATCGACGACCGCGGCGAGATCGCCAACGAGGGCTTCCGCGAGCTCGAGCTCCAGGCGCCCAACGTCATGGCCCGCCAGCCCGTCAAGGAGCCCCTGCAGACCGGCATCAAGGCGATCGACGCCATGACCGCCATCGGCCGGGGCCAGCGCCAGCTGATCATCGGTGACCGGAAGACGGGCAAGACCACGGTCGCCCTCGACACGATCATCAACCAGCGGGACAACTGGAAGTCCGGCGACCCGAAGAAGCAGGTCCGCTGCATCTACGTCGCCATCGGCCAGAAGGCCTCGACGATCGCCGCCACCCGCGGTGTTCTCGAGGAGCAGGGCGCGATGGAGTACACGACCATCGTGGCCTCCCCGGCGTCCGACCCGGCCGGCTTCAAGTACCTGGCCCCCTACGCCGGCTCGGCCATCGGCCAGCACTGGATGTATGGCGGCAAGCACGTCCTGATCGTCTTCGACGACCTGACGAAGCAGGCCGAGGCCTACCGCGCCGTGTCGCTGCTGCTGCGCCGCCCGCCGGGCCGTGAGGCCTACCCGGGTGACGTCTTCTACTTGCACTCCCGGCTGCTGGAGCGCTGCGCGAAGCTGTCCGAGGAGCTCGGTGGCGGCTCGATGACCGGTCTGCCGATCATCGAGACCAAGGCCAACGACATCTCGGCCTACATCCCGACCAACGTCATCTCGATCACCGACGGTCAGGTCTTCCTCGAGTCCGACCTGTTCAACCAGGGTGTGCGTCCCGCCATCAACGTCGGCACCTCGGTGTCCCGCGTCGGCGGCTCGGCCCAGGTCAAGGGCATGAAGGACGTCGCCGGCCGGCTCCGGCTGGACCTCGCGCAGTATCGCGAGCTGGAGGCCTTCTCGGCGTTCGCGTCCGACCTGGACAAGGCGTCGCGGGCCCAGCTGGACAAGGGCGCCCGCCTGGTCGAGCTGCTCAAGCAGCCGCAGTTCTCCCCGTTCGCGGTCGAGGACCAGATCGTCTCCGTGTGGGCCGGCACCACCGGTCAGCTCGACGACATCCCGGTCAGCGAGATCCGTCGCTTCGAGGGCGAGTTCCTGCAGTACCTGCACAGCAACCGCAAGGACCTGATCGGCGGCATCGCCGAGTCCAAGAAGCTGCCCCAGGACGCGATCGACGGTCTGACCGACGCGATCAAGAGCTTCAAGCAGGTCTTCATGGTCAAGGGTGCCGAGGCTCCGGTCAACGAGGCCCCGGCCAAGGCGTTGCAGGGTGAGCAGGCTCGCGAGACCGTCACCCGCCAGGTCCGGAAGTCGGGCTGAGCCATGGCCGGTCAGGTACAGGCACTGCGCCGGAGGATCCGCACGGTCAAGTCGACCAAGAAGATCACCAAGGCGCAGGAGCTCGTCGCCACGAGCCGCATCGGTAAGGCGCAGGAGCGGGTCGCCGCGTCGCGCCCCTACGCCGAGGCGATCACGGGCGTGCTGACGGCACTGGCGACCAACACCAACGTCGATCACCCGCTGCTGGTGCCGCGCAACCCGGTCCGCCGGGCCGGGGTGCTGCTGGTCACCAGCGACCGCGGACTCTGCGGCGGCTACAACGCCAACGCGATCCGCCAGACCGAGCAGCTCATCGCTCGCCTGCGCGCCGACGGCAAGCAGGTCGCGCTCTACGTCTCCGGGCGCAAGGGCGTGGCCTACTACCGGTTCCGCGGTCGCGAGATCGCGGGCAGCTGGACCGGCTTCTCCGAGCAGCCGCGGTTCGAGAACGCGCGGGAGATCGGCGAGACGCTGATCCAGGCCTTCGTGAACGGCGCGGACGACACGGTCGACGGTCCCGGCCCGGACGGCATCTACGGTGTCGACGAGCTGTACATGGTCCACACCGAGTTCCGCTCGCTCATGACGCAGGCCCCCGTCGCGCGCATCGTCGCTCCGATGGAGGTCGAGGAGCAGGAGGTCTCCGGACCGCTGCCGGCGTACGAGTTCGAGCCGGAGGCCGAGGAGCTGCTCGAGGCGCTCCTGCCGAAGTACATCAACACGCGGATCTTCGCGGCGTTGCTGGACTCGGCGGCGAGTGAGTCGGCGGCCCGCCGGCGCGCCATGAAGAGCGCCTCAGACAACGCCGACGACCTGCTGAAGCGGTACACCCGCGAGATGAACTCCGCTCGGCAGGCGGCGATCACCCAGGAGATCAGTGAGATCGTCGGCGGCGCCAACGCGCTGGCGGCGGCGGGAAGTGATGTGTGATGACTGCACCAGCCAAGACCGCGGTCGGCCGCGTCGTCCGGGTCATCGGCCCGGTCGTCGACGCCGAGTTCCCGCGCGACGCCATGCCCGAGATCTACAACGCGCTCAACGTCGAGGTGACCCTCTCCGAGGGCACCAAGAAGCTGACGCTCGAGGTTGCCCAGCACCTCGGTGACAACATGGTGCGTGCCATCTCCATGCAGCCCACGGACGGTCTCGTCCGCGGCGCCGAGGTGCGCGACACCGGATCCGGCATCTCGGTGCCGGTCGGCGACATCACCAAGGGCCACGTGTTCAACGCCCTCGGCGAGGTGCTCAACGCCGACGAGTCGAAGCTCGAGATCAACGAGCGCTGGGAGATCCACCGCAAGGCGCCCGCGTTCGCCGAGCTCGAGCCGAAGACGGAGATGCTGGAGACCGGCATCAAGGTCCTCGACCTGCTCGCGCCGTACGTGCGTGGTGGCAAGATCGGCCTGTTCGGCGGTGCCGGCGTCGGCAAGACGGTCCTCATCCAGGAGATGATCATCCGGGTCGCCCGGAACTTCGGTGGCACCTCGGTGTTCGCCGGCGTCGGCGAGCGCACCCGTGAGGGCAACGACCTCATCCTGGAGATGGCCGAGGGCAACGTCCTGGACAAGACCGCGCTGGTCTTCGGCCAGATGGACGAGCCGCCGGGCACCCGTCTGCGGGTCGCCCTGGCCGCGCTGACCATGGCGGAGTACTTCCGTGACGTGCAGAACCAGGAGGTGCTGCTCTTCATCGACAACATCTTCCGGTTCACGCAGGCCGGCTCGGAGGTCTCCACCCTGCTCGGCCGTATGCCGAGCGCCGTCGGTTACCAGCCGACCCTGGCCGACGAGATGGGCCAGCTCCAGGAGCGCATCACCTCCGTGCGGGGCAAGGCCATCACCTCGCTCCAGGCGATCTACGTGCCCGCCGACGACTACACCGACCCGGCGCCGGCCACCACGTTCGCCCACCTGGACGCGACGACCAACCTCGAGCGGTCGATCTCGGACAAGGGCATCTACCCGGCCGTCGACCCGCTGGCGTCCTCCTCGCGGATCCTCGCGCCGGAGTATGTCGGCCTCGAGCACTACACGGTCGCCCGTGAGGTGCAGCGGATCCTGCAGAAGTACAAGGACCTGCAGGACATCATCGCCATCCTTGGTATGGACGAGCTGTCCGAAGAGGACAAGGTCACGGTGGGCCGGGCCCGGCGCATCGAGCGGTTCCTGTCGCAGAACACCTACGCGGCGGAGCAGTTCACCAACGTCCCCGGTTCGACCGTCCCGCTCAAGGAGACGATCGAGTCATTCAAGAAGATCTCCGAGGGTGAGTACGACCACTTCCCCGAGCAGGCCTTCTTCATGTGCGGCGGTCTCGAGGACCTCGAGCGCAACGCGCACGAGCTCATGAAGGACTGACGCTCCGGCGTATCACGAGGGCGTCCCCTGGTTCCAGGGGACGCCCTCGCTGCGTCCAGGGCCTCCTTGTGGAGCGGGCCCTACGGGGTGACGACCAGGCCGCAGTTCACCGTGGTGCCGCCGTCGGCCTCGGTGTAGCACCAGTCGGAGCCCGCGCCGCCGTCCAGGGCGTCGAAGCCGGCCCCGCCGCGGAGCGTGTCGACGCCGCCTTCGCCGTACAGGCTGTCGTTGCCGCCCTGCCCGCGCAGCGTGTCGTTGCCGTTGCCGCCGCGCAGGGTGTCGTTGCCGGAGGTCGGGAAGCACACCATGAACAGGCAGATGTCGCCGGTGCCGCCGTCCAGGACGTTGGCCGACGCGTTGCCGGTGAGCGTGTCGCCACCGGCGCCGCCGGTGAGGTTCTCCACCCCGCTCACGTAGGTGTCCTCGGCCCCTCCGGTCGCCACTGCGGCCACCACGGCGCCGATGCGCCCCTCGTAGGACACCGTGTCGCTGCCGGCGCCTCCGGCGATCCAGTCGTTGCCCGGGCCGGAGTAGACGAGGTCGTCGCCGTCGCCGCCCGCGACCTCCTGGTTCGAGCCGCCGGTGCCGCCCGTGCGCACGACGTCGTTGCCGGCGCCGAGGTTGAGGTGCCCCGGCCGGGTCGTCTGGTTGTCGAGGAAGTCGTTCAGGTCGCCGAGATCGACGTCCCAGAAGCTCAGGATGCGTTCGCACTCCATGACGGTGTCGTCGCCGAGGACCGGGTAGACGCAGTCGTCCTCGTCCGACGTGATGGGCACGACGTCGTCGATGCGGTACAGGTTGACGCCCACCGACGTCAGCACCACCACGTTTGCCTGGCCGGGGGCCGCCACGTAGACGACCTCCCCGCCGCTGAACGAGATCTCGGCGGCGGGGACGTCGGCATGGGCCTGCTGGGGGACCGCAACGGCCGCCGCGATCAGGACCGTGGCCGCGGTGATCCTTCCTCGCATGAAAATCACCTCCGTCTTTTTCAGTGAAGGGCCCACCGTGACAGGGTGACGTGCGTCACGCTCTGAAGTGTCGGATACCTACCTCCAGCCGATTCGTGCCCGCCACTTCACCCGCATTTCATGAGTTGTGCCAACGTGGCGAGGCCCACTGCTCGCCTCGTCGGATCATTGACTACACTCGGCAAAACCGAATCGCGCACACGAGGAGTAACTAGCGTGGCGAGGCAGCTGCACGTCGAGCTCGTAGCCGTCGAGGAAAAAGTCTGGTCCGGTGACGCCGACATCGTCATGGCGCGCACGACGGAGGGCGACCTCGGTGTGCTTCCCGGCCACGCGCCGCTCCTCGGTCAGCTGGCCGAGCCGGGCCAGGTGCGCATCAAGCACTCCGGTGGGCAGGAGATCGTCTTCGACGTCTCGGGCGGGTTCCTCTCCGTCACGGCGACCGGGGTGACGGTGCTCGCCGAGAGTTGCACCCCCGCATCCGCGCAAGCCGCGCACTGACACGCGGGCGGCGTCGGTGAGGATCGTCGAGGGAATCGGCATCGGGGTCCTCATCCTGCTCGCCGCGCTGGCGCTGCTGTTCCTGCGCCGCGTCGTCATCGCCCGCCAGGGCGGCACGATCGAGCTGGGCGTCCGGCTGAGCACCATGGTGCCCGGCCGGGGCTGGTCCGCGGGCCTGGCCCGCTTCGCCGGCGACGACCTGCGGTGGTATCGCATCTTCAGTTTCTGGCCCGGCCCACGCCGGGTGCTTTCCCGGCGTGGGCTCTCCGTCGACCGCCGGCGCAGCCCGGACCCGGCCGAGCTGCTCGTCCTCCCGCCCGACTGGGTGATCGTGCGGTGCATCAGCCGCCAGTCGCCGGTCGAGATCGCGATGGCGGAGCGGGCGCTGACCGGGTTCCTGTCATGGGTGGAGGCGGCGCCTCCGGGTGAGTCGACCCCGGAGACCCGGCCGTACCGGTATCGCACAAACTAGTCAGAAATTGACGACCGTCTCTCACCTAGGGGAGACTGGCGCGGCCTGAGAGCGCTCTCCAAGTGGCCCGCCGTCCACCCCTAGGAGCATCCCTTGCTGCCCAGAATGCTTGCTGCCCTGGTTCTCACCACGGCGGTCCTGTTCGCGGTGCCCACCCCCGCCGCGACCGCCGCCGTCACCTGCGGCGGCACCAACATCGCGCTCAACCGTCCCGCCACCGCGTCCTCCTCGGAGAACGGCAGCCTGCTGCCGGCGAAGGCGTTCGACGGCAACACCGGGACCCGCTGGTCCAGCGCCTTCAGCGACCCGCAGTGGCTGCAGGTCGACCTCGGCACCGCCCAGCAGCTGTGCCGGGTCACCCTGCGCTGGGAGGCCGCCTTCGCGCGCACCTTCACGCTGCAGGGTTCCGCCACCGGGGCCGCCGGTTCCTGGTTCGACCTGGTGCCGGCCGCCACCGGTACCGGCGGAACCCAGACGATCGACGTCACCAGCGCCACACCCGCCCGATTCGTGCGCATGACGGGGCTGACCCGGGCCACCCGGTACGGCTACTCGTTGTTCGAGCTCGAGGTGTACCCGACGGTGGTGCCCCCGACCACCTCGGCGGCCTGGCCGACCTGGGGCGGCGGGCCGGGACACGCGGGGGTCAACGCGGGCGAGCGGACCCTGGGCAACGCCAACGTGGCGGGCCTGCACCGGCTGCGCCTGACCGCGGGCAACATCGACTCCCCGGTCGCCGCCGACGGCTCCGCCTACGGGGTGATCGGCGCCGGACAGCTCGCGGCCGTCGACCTGGCCACCGGCGCGGTGCGCTGGACGTCGCCGGCGTCGAGCGAGTTTGCGCTGCGGTTCACCACCCCGGCGACCGTCGGCAACGGCCTCGCCTTCGGCGGGACGCTGACCGGCTGGGTCCGCGCGTACGACACCGCCACCGGCGCGGAACGGTGGGCCGTCAGGATCGACGGCAACCAGCTGTTCCACGCGCCGATCCTGGTCGGTGACACCCTCTACGCCAAGGGCGACGCCCAGGGCGACAACACGCTCATCTACGCCTTCAACGCCGCCACCGGCGCGGTCCGCTGGACCCGCGAGCTCACCGGCTACACCCAGGCCACCCTGACCTACGACAGCGGGCGGCTCTACCTCGCCGGTGGCAACTCGGGCCTGCTGAGCGCCGTCGACGCGGGCACGGGCGCCGTCCTGTGGTCGGTGCCGGTGACGGTGACGCAGCTGCAGTTCGCCCCGGTGGCCGCTGGCGGCCGGGTGTTCCTGGCCGGCGCCCTGGTCGCCTACGACGGAGCCACCGGGCGGCTGCTGTGGAACCGGGGCGGCGCCTTCAGCTTCCCCGCCGTGCTGGACTCGACCCTGTACGGCGTCGATTTCTCCGTGACGCCGCCAGCCCTGCGCGCGATCGACGCGGCGACCGGCACGGACCGGTGGACCTTCAGCCAGGCCGGTCCCGCCATCAACAACAGCTTCTTCAGTGCGACTCCGGTCCTGGCCAACGGCGTCCTGTACGTCAACCTCGGCCGGGTCCTCGCCATGGACCCGGCCACCCGCCAGGTCCGGTGGACCGGCCCTGAGGGTGCGACCTCGGGGCCGGTCGTCGCCGACGGCCGCGTGCTCATCCACACCGGCGAAGGCCTGGGGGTCTACGGTCTTTAACGGTTCGCGCCCGGCACCCATTTCACGTCACCGTCGGGGTTGGCCACCCGGCCGAGGATGAACAGCAGGTCCGACAGCCGGTTCAGGTACTTCACCGCCAGCTCGTTCGTGTGCTCCGGGTCGAGCTCCATCAGCGCCCACGCGCTGCGCTCGGCCCGGCGCGTCACCGTCCGCGCCACGTTGAGCAGCGCCGCGCCCGGGGTGCCGCCCGGAAGGATGAACGAGTCGAGCTTCGGCAGCCGCTCGTTGAACGCGTCGCACCAGCCCTCCAGCCGCGTCAGGTACTCCTCCGTCACCCGCAGCGGTGGGTACTCCGGCGCTTCGGTGATCGGGTTGCACAGGTCGGCGCCGACGTCGAACAGGTCGTTCTGCACCACGTGCAGCACCGTCCGCAGCTCCTCGGCCAGGTCACCCATGGCCACGGCGACGCCGAGCGCGGCGTTGGCCTCGTCCACGTCGGCGTACGCACCGATCCGCGGATGGGTCTTCGGGACCCGGGAGAAGTCGCCCAATCCGGTCGTGCCGGTGTCACCGGTCTTCGTGTAGATGCGGGTGAGGTGAATGGCCATGGTTTGCACGGTACGGAATGCCCCTACGATGACCGACGTGGACGTGATCCGTGTGATGGGCGGCGCCAGGCTCGCCGGTGACGTGTCGGTCGTCGGCGCCAAGAATTCCGCACTCAAGCTCATGGCGGCCGCGCTGCTGGCCACCGGGCGGTCGGTGCTCACCAACGTGCCCCGCATCACCGACATCGCCATCATGGCGGAGGTGCTGCGCCGGCTCGGCTGCGAGGTCGAGCAGGACGAGGACCGCGTCATCATCGACGTGCCCGAACGCCTCGGCACCGAGGCCGACTACGACCTCGTGCGCAGGCTGCGCGCCTCCATCTGCGTGCTGGGCCCGCTGCTGGCCCGCTGCGGCCACGTCCGCGTGGCCCACCCCGGCGGCGACGCGATCGGCTCGCGGGGCCTCGACATGCACGTGGAGGGCCTGCGCCGGATGGGCGCCGACATCTCCGGCGAGCACGGCTTCGTGATCGCCACCGCCCCGAAGCTGCACGGCGCCACCATCTGGCTCGACTTCCCCAGCGTCGGCGCCACCGAGAACCTCCTCATGGCGGCGGTCCTGGCCAACGGCCGCACCGAGATCGACAACGCGGCCCGCGAGCCCGAGATCGTCGACATCTGCCGCATGCTCACCGACATGGGCGCCGAGATCTCCGGCGCCGGCTCCTCCCGCCTCGTCGTGGACGGCGTCGCGGAGCTGCGCCCCGTCGAGCACCGCACCGTCGGCGACCGCATCGTCGCCGGCACCTGGGCCTTCGCCGCCGCCATGACCCGCGGCGACGTCACCGTGCACGGCATCGACCCGGGCTTCCTGGAGATCGCGCTGGACAAGGTCGCCACCGCCGGCGGCCAGGTCGACACCGCCGCGGACTCCTTCCGGGTCCGGATGACCGACCGCCCGCGCGCGGTCGACGTGGTCACCCTGCCGTTCCCCGGCTTCGCCACCGACCTGCTCCCGATGGCGGTCGGTCTCGCCTCGGTCAGCGAGGGCTCGTCCCTCGTCACCGAGAACATCTTCGACGGCCGGTTCATGTTCATCAACGAGATGTCCCGCCTCGGCGCCGACATCCGCACCGACGGCCACCACGCCGTCGTCCGCGGCGTCGAGCGCCTCTCGGGTGCCCCGGTCACGGCGACCGACATCCGCGCCGGCGCGGGGCTGGCGATCGCGGGGCTGTGCGCCGACGGGGTCACCGAGATCCGCCACGTGCACCACATCGACCGTGGGTATCCGAGCTTCGAATCCGACCTGCGCGGCCTCGGCGTCGAGGTCGAACGCGCCGCCGCACCCCCGGACCAGTTCGACTTCTGATAGCTGTTTCCCGCCTGTGGCTTCGCCATAGGCTCGCTGCCCCACCGCTTCGCGGCGGGTCCCGCCGGGGGATTCTCACCCCGGACCCCCAATGCTCGCTGCGCTCGCACAGCCGCGCTGGCGCGCTGGCTGGGATCCGCTCACGCGGCATCCGGTGGAGGCCGCTGTTTTATGCCCCGGCGTCCTGCGTACCGATGGTTGGGTCAGGGGGCCAGGAGGAGTCTGGCGCGGTCGTACTCGTCGGCGAAGACCAGGACGCGGACCATGCCGTCGTGGCCGGTGGCGGTGGTGGCTCGGACGCCGTTGTGGCGCAGGCGGTCGCGGACGTCGCGGGCGAACGCCAGGTCGCCGATCAGCGACACCGACCGCAGCAGCCCGTAGTCGAGGGTGGTGTCCAGGCTGGACGGGTGGAGGCCGCGGGGTGGTGCGGCCCTGCGTTCGCCGAAGCGGAGCAGCCGGATGATCAGGATGAGGGTGGCGAGTGCACCGGCCGAGGCCGCCCATCCTGCGAGGTACATGAGGGGCACCTCGACAGTCTGCCACTAGATGATCACTCTCCGGAGCCGGATAAGGTCAGCGGGTCGAGACGATACGAAGGGGTGTCACATGGCGGGTCGGTTGGCGGTCATCGGAGCGGGGCTGATGGGGTCGGGCATCGCCCAGGTCGCCGCGCAGGCCGGGTGGGAGGTGACGCTGCGGGACCTGACCGATGAGGCGGTCCGGCGCGGCGTCGACGGGATCGAGAAGTCGCTGACCAAGTTCGCGAGCAAGGGCGTGATCGCCGAGGGTGATGTGCAGGAAACCCTCGCGCGGATCACGACCACCACGGACCTCGACGCGGCGGGCGAGGCGGACATCGTGGTCGAGGCGGTGTTCGAGCGGCTGGACGTGAAGCAGGAGCTGTTCGGCACGCTGGACAAGATCTGCCGGGCCGACGCGGTGCTGGCGACCAACACCTCCGCGATCCCCGTGACGCAGATCGCGACCGCGACGCAACGGCCCGAGCAGGTCGTGGGGACGCACTTCTTCAGCCCCGTGCCGGTGATGAAGCTGTGCGAGCTGGTACGCGGGTACAAGACCAGCGACGCGACCCTCGCGACCGCCAGGAGCTTCGCGGAGGAGATCGGCAAGACCTGCATCGTGGTCAACCGGGACGTCGCCGGGTTCGTCACCACCCGGCTGATCGCCGCGCTGGTCGTCGAGGCGGTGCAGCTGGTCGAGAGCGGCGTGGTGAGCGCCGAGGACCTGGACCTGGCCTGCAAGCTGGGCTTCGGCCACGCGATGGGGCCCCTTGCCACCACCGACCTGACGGGCGTGGACGTGCTGTACCACGCCGCCAAGAACATCCACACGGACACCGCCGACCCGAAGTTCTTCCCGCCGGAGCTGCTGGCGCGCATGGTCATCGCGGGTGACCTGGGGCGCAAGTCGGGGAAGGGGTTCTACACGTATTCGTGAGCGGTGACGACCGCCGGCACGGGCACCGGCGCCGCCGGCACGGTGAAGCTGAAGCGGCTGCCGCCGCCCGGGTTGTCCACGACGAAGATCGTGCCGCCGTGCCGGTCGATGACGCGGCGGCAGATCGCCAGGCCGAGGCCGGTCCCGCCGTAGGACTGGCCGGCGTGGGCCCGGTGGAACGACTCGAAGACGTAGGGCTTGTCGGCGTCGGGCACGCCGATGCCCCGGTCGGCCACCTCGATGCGGACCCAGCCCGGTCCGGCCGCCGACGCGCTGACGTCGACCTTCGGGGTGCGGCCGGCCTGCACGTACTTGAGGGCGTTGCCGATGAGGTTGTCCAGCACGTGCCGCAGCAGGGCGGGGTCCGCCTCGACCCAGGGCAGCGGGCCGACGTAGATGTCGGGGCGGACGGTCAGGTGGTTGACCCGTTCGGCGACGACCTCGCCGACGAGCGTGCTGAGGTCCAGCGGCTGCGGTTTCAGCGCCGCGTCGCGGGCGGTGGTGTAGGCGAGCAGGTCGTCGATGAGCCGCCGCATCCGCACGACCCCGGCGCTGACCCGGGCGATGCTGGCGGTGGCCTCCCGGGCCTCCCGCGAGTGCGGCGCGGCCGGCTCGAGCGCGTCGTGCGCCATCTCGGCATGCGCCGCGATCACCGTCAGCGGGTTCTTGAGGTCGTGCGCGACGATGCCGGCGAACGCGGTCAGGTCCCCCTCGCGCTCGCGGACCTCGGTGATGTCGTGGAACACCGCGATGGCGCCGCGCCGCCCGTCGACGTCGAGCGGGCGGCCGCTGACGGACAGCAGGGTGCCCTCGGGCCGGGCGGCGTTGCGGATGACCATCTCGATCCGGTCGGTGGACTCCCCGGCCAGTGCCCGGACCAGCGGCAGCTCCTCGACCGGGAACTCGGTCCTGCCGTCGGGGCGGTAGATGCCGTAGTGCTGCGGCCAGTCGCCGACGCCGTTCGCGGTGGCCTCCACGCCGAGCATCGCCTTGGCCGCGGGGTTGTGCACCAGGAAGTCGCCCTGCTCGTCGACCACGCCGACGCCGTCGCTGATCCGGTCGAGGATGCCGTTGAGCAGCGCGACCTGCCGGTGCGCGGTGCGCTCGGCCTCGCGCAGCTCGGCGGTGGCCGCGATGACCCGGGCCTCGGCGCGGGCCCGGCCGCCCGCCAGGGCCCACAGCATGACCACGACCAGGAGCGTCAGCATCGTGCCGCCGGCGCCGATCGCGAGGGGCGCGGTGTTGGCCGGGCCGGTCAGCCCGGCGAGCCGGCCGGAGTCGGCGGTCAGGATCAGCCGCCATTGCCGGTTGGCGATCGGGATGGTCACCTGCCGGCCCAGGTCCGCGTCGGCGACGCGGTGCAGGTACGCCACGCGGGTGTCCTGGCCGCCGCCGTTGTCGGCCCACAGGGCGGCGTCGACCTTGCCCTGGGTGGCCTCGTCCAGCACGCCGCCGACGAAGTTCTGCCCGCGCAGGCCGAAGACGACCCAGCCCTTGAACGTCTTGCTGCCCGACGCCGTCGGGTTGCCGTACACCGGGGCCGCGATCGCGAACGACAGCTGCTGCCGCGCCACCAGCAGTGCGCGGTCGCGCAGCAGCACGTAGGTGTCGGAGACGGTAGGCCCGCCGGCGCGGCGGGCCTCGTTGAGCGCGGCGGTCGGCTCGGCGGACTGGGACAGGTCGGTGCCGGCGACGGTGCTGGGCGCCCCGTCCAGCGGGCGGGAGAAGATGACGAACAGGTGCTCCCGGCCGCTGCCCTTGGCGGTCAGGTCGAGGTTGGTGACGCCGCGGTCGCGCCAGAACCGCTCCACGTCGTCCAGCTGCGAGTCCTCCGCGGGCACGACGAAGACCAGCGATGTGGCGCCCGGCAGCCCGGCGTCCCGCAGCGGGGCGGTGGTGGTGGCGAAGTCGTCGAAGGTCAGCGTCTCGTGCGCCCCGACCGCCGCCGCGACGGTACGCAGGGCATCCAGGTACCGATGGATCTCCGTGCGGACGGCGGCCTCGGCGAGCGAGGTGTCCCGGTCCATGACCGCGTTGGCGCGCGCCTGCTGGTTGTGGCGCAGCGAGCCGGCGGCGTTCCAGGACGCCGCCAGGCCGAGGGCGAGAACGAGCAGGATCGCCAGGATGCCGACCGTGCCGGCATGCCGGACCGCCCTGCCCAGCCGACCCATCACCTTGCCCTGATCGGCGCCGCGGCAGCGGGCTTTAAGCAATTACCCCCGGTCGGTCCAGCGGAACGTGAACACGCACAACGCCAGGCCGATGACGACCCACGCGCCCAGCGCGATCGCGACGTATCCGAGCTGCCAGCCGCCGCCGACCTCCTGCGCCGCGAACGAGTCCGGCAGGAACACCGAACGCATGCCCTGCGTCATCCACTTCAGCGGGAACAGCGAGGCGATGGTACGCATCCAGTCGGGGATGCTCGTGTACTGGAAGAAGACGCCCGAGATGAACTGCAGCACCAGTGCGACGGGGGTGACGATCGCCGGCGCGCCGCGCCCGGTCCGGGCGAGGGAGGAGAAGGCGATCCCGCACAGCGTGCACGCGCTGATGCCGAGCAGCGACACCCAGCCGAACGTCGCCCACTTCGCGGCGGTCGAGGGCACCGGCAGGTCGTAGAAGGCCGCGGCGGTCGCCACCAGCACCACGGTCTCCGCCGCGCCGATGGCGAGGACCATGACGACCTTGCCGATGAAGTACGCGGTGCGCGGCATCGGCGTGCCCCGCAGCCGCTTGAGGATGCCCTTCTCGCGCTCCATCGGGATCTGGATGGCCAGGGACTGGAATCCCGTGGTCAGCAGCCCGGCGGCGATGATGCCGGCGGCGAAGTACTGGGTGAACGACACACCCGGGGCGATCTCGGCATCGAAGACCGACCCGAAGATGACCAGCAGCAGGAGCGGGAAGACGAGGGTGAAGATCACCGACTCCCGGCTGCGCAGGAACTGCTTGATCTCCAGCCCGCCACGGGCGAACCCGAGCCGCAACGTCGTCATTCGCCGGCACCGATCATCCGCAGGTACACGTCCTCGAGGCTGGGTCTGGTCACGGTCAGGCCGGGGACCTCGCCGCCGAACTGCTCGGCGAGCCTGGCCACGACCGTGGTCGGGGTGTCGGTCTGCTCCTGCCGGGGGCCGTCGGGGGTGTGCCAGCCGACGGTCGCGGCGGCGGTGCCCCGGTTGCCCAGCCGCGACGGGGTGTCGACGGCGACGAGCTTGCCGCCGACGAGCACGCCGACCCGGTCGGCGAGGGTCTCGGCCTCGTCCAGGTAGTGCGTGGTGAGCAGGATCGTGGTGCCGCCGGCGGCGAGCTGCCGGATCAGGCCCCAGAACTCGCGGCGTGCCTCCGGGTCGAAGCCGGTCGTCGGCTCGTCCAGGAACAGCAGCTCCGGCCGGCCGATGATGCCGAGCGCCACGTCGAGGCGGCGCTTCTGCCCGCCGGACAGGACCCGGGTCCGGGCGCCGCGCTTGTCGGCGAGCCCGACCCGTTCGATGACGGCGTCCGGGTCGTCGGCGTTGCGGTAGTACCGCGCGAAGTGGTGCACGACCTCGCGGACGGTCAGGTCGTCGAACTCGCCGGTGCTCTGCAGCACGATGCCGACCCGCTGCCGCCAGGCCCCGTCGGCGTCCTGCGGGTCGACGCCGAGGACCGTCGCCTCCCCGGCCGTGCGCTTGCGGAATCCCTCGAGGATCTCCACGGTCGTGGTCTTGCCCGCACCGTTCGGGCCCAGCAGGGCGAACACCTCACCGCGGTGGACATCGAGGTCGACGCCGTCGACGGCGACATGCCCCTTGTACCGCTTGTGTAGCCCGCGCACGGTGATCGCTTCCGTCACGGCGACCACTATGGCACCAGGCACCGGTGAGGATTTTCACCGGCCTGGATAAATTACCGTTCAGTAAGGTGCTCGTATGGCGAAGCTTCCCGAACGCGACCGCCCATGGGTCATGCGCACCTATGCCGGCCACTCATCGGCGGCCGCGTCCAACGCGCTGTTCCGGCGCAATCTGGGCAAGGGGCAGACCGGCCTGTCGGTGGCGTTCGACCTGCCCACGCAGACCGGCTACGACCCCGACGCCGAGCTGGCGCGCGGTGAGGTCGGCCGGGTCGGCGTGCCGATCTCGCACCTCGGCGACATGAGGACCCTCTTCGACGGCATCGACCTCGGGCTCGCCAACACGTCGATGACCATCAACGCCACAGCCATGTGGCTGCTGAGCCTCTACGTGACGGTCGCGCGGGAGCAGGGCGCGCCGCTTGCCTCGTTGGCGGGCACGACGCAGAACGACATCGTCAAGGAGTACCTGTCCCGGGGCACGCACATCTTCCCGCCGGGGCCGTCGCTGCGCCTGACCACCGACACGATCGCGTGGACGGTGGCGAACTGCCCGAAGTGGAACCCGGTCAACATCTGCTCGTATCACTTGCAGGAGGCCGGCGCGACGCCGGTGCAGGAGCTCGCCTTCGCCCTGGCCACCGCGATCGCCGTCCTTGACTCGGTGCGCGACTCGGGGCAGGTGGCCGACTTCGCCGCCGTCGCGGCAAGGATCTCGTTCTTCGTCAACGCGTCGGTCCGCTTCGTCGAGGAGACCGCGAAGATGCGCGCCTTCGGCCTGCTGTGGGACCGCCTGTTGACAGAAAGATACGAAATTTCGGATAAGTCGGCAAAGCGGTTCCGGTACGGCGTGCAGGTCAACAGCCTCGGCCTCACCGAGTCGCAGCCCGAGAACAACGTGCAGCGCATCGTGCTGGAGATGCTGGGCGTCACACTGTCCCGGGACGCCCGGGCACGTGCCGTACAACTGCCGGCGTGGAATGAAGCACTCGGCCTGCCGCGACCGTGGGACCAGCAGTGGTCCCTGCGCATGCAGCAGGTCCTCGCCTTCGAGTCCGATCTGCTGGAATACCCCGACCTGTTCGAGGGCTCGCACGTCATGACCGCCCTGGTGGACGACCTCGTCGCCGGGGCGACCGCCGAGCTCGACCGCGTCCTGGCGATGGGCGGCGTCGTGGCCGCCGTCGAGTCCGGATACCTCAAGAGCGCGCTCGTCGCCTCGCTCGCCGAGCGGCGCGGGCGGATGGAACGCGGCGAGGACGTCGTGGTCGGCGTCAACCGCTTCCCCGAGACCGAGCCGTCCCCGCTGGTCGCCGCCGGTGCTGCGGCGATCGAGCAGATCGACCCGGCGGTCGAGGCGGCGGCCGTGGAGTCCCTGGCGTCCTGGCGCGCCACCCGCGCGGCCGGCGAGGTCGACGCGGCGCTCGCGCGGCTGCGGGAGGTCGCCGGCGGCACGGGCAACCTCATGGAGGCCACCCTCGACTGCGTCCGCGCGGGCGTGACGACCGGCGAGTGGGCGTCCGTGCTCCGGGACGTCTTCGGCGAGTACCGCGCGCCCACCGGCCTCACCGGCGCCGTGTCCGCAGCAGTTCCCGGCACCGCGCTGGTGGCCGTGCGCGAGCGGGTCCGGCGCACCGCGGAGGAACTCGGCGCCGGCCGGCTGCGGATGCTGGTCGGCAAGCCCGGCCTCGACGGGCACTCCAACGGGGCCGAACAGATCGCCGTCCGCGCCCGCGACGCCGGCTTCGAGGTGGTGTACCAGGGGATCCGCCTCACCCCGGCGCAGATCGTCGCGGCGGCGGTCGAGGAGGACGTGGACCTCGTCGGCCTCTCGGTCCTGTCCGGTTCTCATCTGGCAGCGGTGGCGTCGGTGCTGGCCGGGCTCCGGGCCGAGGGGCTCGACGACCTGCCGGTCGTGGTCGGCGGCATCATTCCGCCCGATGACGCGCAGGCGTTGCGGGCCTCGGGTGTCGCCCGGGTCTTCACGCCGAAGGACTTCGCGATCACCGACGTCGTCGACGAACTCGTCACCGTCGTGCGGGAGGCGCACAAACTTCCCTGATCCCCGGGCAACCTTTCTCCGGTTCGCGCCGTCGTAGCGCGGAGAAAAGGGGGTGTTCGATGTCGCAGGACGACGAGTTCCGCGAGTTCGTCGCCACACGGATGGACCGGTGGCGGCGCACCGCGTTCCTGCTCTGCCGTGACTGGCACGCCGCCGACGACCTGGTGTCGATCATGGTGGGCAAGCTCTACTGGCACTGGGCGAAGGTGCGCCGGGCCGACAATCCGGACGCGTTCGCCCAGCGGGTGCTGACCCGGACCTGGCTCGACGAACGCCGCCGGCCCTGGTCCCGGGAGCGGGCCAGCGCGCACCTGCCCGAGCCGGCCCACCGCCCGCACGACCGGGTCGACGACCGCGCCACGCTCGACGACCTGCTCGGGTCGCTCGGCAAGCGCCAGCGGGCCGTGCTGGTGCTGCGCTTCTACCTCAACTGCTCGGTCGAGGAGACCGCCGACCTGCTCGGCATCTCCACGGGAACGGTCAAGAGCCAGTCCGCGCGCGCCCTGGCCGCGTTGCGCCAACTCGCCGCATCGGGGGACCAACGATGACGCACCAGCTCTTCGACGAGTTGATCGGCACCCCGCCGCCGTCCACCGTGGACGTGGACGGGATCGTGCGGCGCCGGACCGGCCTGCGGTGGCTGCGGCGGGCGGCGCTGAGCGGGTCCGCGGCAGCGGTGGTGGGCGCGGTCGCGTTGCTGCCCGCTGGGGGCGCGCCCGTCGCCGGTCCGTCCACGGATCCGGCCATCGATTTCTCCGCGGGTCCTTCGGGCCGCGGGTCCGACCCGCCGGACATCAACCGGTTCTTCGACGACTCGATGCGCAGCCTGCTGCCGCAGCGGGTGCGGTGGCTCGACCTGCCACCGCAGATCGTGCTGCCGCCCGACGGCGGTGCCGCGACCTCGGCGCGGTCCCGGGTGGACGTCGCCGGCCGCCAGGGCACCGTGGTGGTGACGGTCTGGCCGCACGGCGTGGACGCCGCCACCGGCTGCGCCGGCCTCCAGTCCTGCACGATCATGACCGACCCGTCGGGCGGCATCTCCTGTGGCCGGGTCGACGACGTCGCGGTCCGCCCTGAGCTGGGGCTGACCAGGCCGGGCTGGGAGGTCCGGTGCGTCAAGCCCGGCGGCCGGCCGGTCTCGATCCTGGTCACCAACCAGACCGGCGCCCCCACGGAACCCCCGCATCAGCCGGAGCTGCCGATCCAGCTCAGCCAGGTGATCCCGATCATCTCCGTCCTGGCCGGGCACGTGGGCTGACCAATCGTCAGGTGGGCCGGTACCCCTGGGACTGCGCCCACCTGGCGGCCGCCTTCTCCTCCTTGCGGCGCTTGCGCCGGCGCATCATCCACCAGAACACCAGCCCCAGCAGCACGACGAACAGCAGCACCAGCACCGGCAGGATGATCGCCACCAGCGACATGAAGACACTCGCGATGTCCTCGATGATGCTCACCACCGGCGCGCCGAAGCCCGCCGTGCTGGCGTTGATCACCGGTCTCGACGCCGCCTTCATTCCGTGCACGCCCAGCGAGATCGCCCCGCCGGCCACGATCGGCACCCACTGATGGCTGCTGAAGAACGAACCCGGATCGGTCACGGTCACCGTCTCGGAACTCGACGCCGCACCGAAGGCGAGACCACCCGCGGTCGGCCGCACGAACGTCTGGATCACGTCGTTGACATGGTCGACCACCGGAACCTTGTCAGCGACGAACTCGACCGCCAGCAGCGCCACGACGATCGCCAGGGTCCACCCGTTCTCCATCCACTTCCAGTTCTCGGGCAGCGTGATGAGATCGGTATACCTCCCCAGCACGCCGATCAAGAGCAACGGGATGTAGGCGTTGAGCCCGGCCGACGTGGCCAGGCCGAGGCCCGTCAATGACTCCAGCACGCCCCTAGCATGACATCGACGCGCCACCCCGGCGCTGAGCACCGGGTGTCAGTCCGGCATCACCGGTCGCTGCGGCTAGGCTGTCGCGCGTGCGTCTCGTCATCGCCAAGTGCTCGGTCGACTACATCGGCCGGCTCACGGCCCACCTGCCGCCCGCCATCCGCCTCATCATGGTCAAGTCCGACGGCTCCGTGCTGGTGCACTCCGACACCGGTGGCTACAAGCCGCTGATGTGGATGACCCCGCCCTGCCGCCTGGACGAGTCCGAAGGCCTGTGGAGGGTCGTCAACAAGGGCGGTGAGGAGCTGCAGATCACCGTCGAGGAGATCCTGCACGACAGCGCCCACTCCCTCGGCATCGATCCCGGCCTGGTCAAGGACGGTGTCGAGGCCCACCTGCAGGTCCTGCTCGCCGCCCACCCGCAGACCCTCGGCGAGGGCTACACCCTGGTCCGCCGCGAGTACATGACCGCCATCGGCCCCGTCGACCTGCTGTGCAAGGACGCCCAGGGCGCCTCCGTCGCCGTCGAGATCAAACGCCGCGGCGAGATCGACGGCGTCGAACAGCTCACCCGCTACCTGGAGCTGCTGGGCCGCGACCCCCTGCTCGCCCCGGTCCGCGGCATCTTCGCCGCCCAGGAGATCAAGCCGCAGGCCAGAGTCCTGGCCGAGGACCGCGGCATCCGCTGCGTCGTCCTGGACTACAACGTCCTGCGCGGCATGGTGAAGGACGAACTGACGCTGTTCTAGCTGCTGTGCTAGCTGCCGCGCTGTGCTAGCTGCCGCGCTGTGCTAGCTGCCGCGCCTGTGGCGCGGCGGCGGGGGTTCCCACCCGCGGCCCCCATGCGTCCGCTGCGCGGCCGCACTCTCGTAACCAGCCCGTGTGGTGAGATCGGGCGCTGCGCTTCCCCAGGCCGTCTCGGTCGGTGTCTTTACTGGTTGGAGTGGGGTGGGGCCGCTGTGATGCGCCGTGCTTGCGGTGCGTGGCGGGGTTTCCGGGTTGCCTGTTCGGGCCTGGTCTCTTGCCGCCTTGCAGGGCGGCGGCTTTGATCATGCGGGGGTTGATCGAAGTCGTTGGGTGGTCGTCTGGGCGGCCGGTGGGTGGCCTTGATCACGGGGTGTGGCGGCCCGGCGGCGGGAGTTCGGTGCGCGCTAGGCGGGCATTTCGCGCGAAAGGGGCACAGCGCCGCACGTGGCAGGTGCGGCGCTGTGCCGGCCGGGCTACTTGGAGCGGCCGTGGACGAGCTTTACCAACTTCAGGGCCTGCTTCATGGTCTTCGGGGTGCGGTCGAAGGTCGTGAGCGCCAGCAGGGTCGGGGCGCGGCGCTTCACGATGGCCTTCGCGCGGGTGAACTCGCGCAGGCCGTCCTCGCCGTGGATGCGGCCGAAGCCGGAGCCGCCGACGCCGCCGAACGGCAGGGACGGCATGCCGGCGAAGGTGAGGGCCGAGTTGACCGACGTCATGCCGGAGCGGACGCCGCGGGCCAGCTCCAGGCCGTGGGACTTGGAGAAGATCGAGCCGCCCAGGCCGTAGCCGGTGCCGTTGGCCAGCGCGACAGCCTCGCCGGCGTTCTTGACCCGGGCGACGGTGAGCGTGGGGCCGAAGGTCTCCTCCTGCACGGCGGCGGCGTCCTCCGGCACGTCGACCAGGATCGTGGGGCTGACGAACGGTGGGCGGACCGCCTCGGCGCCGCCCAGGACGGCACGGCCACCGCGGGTCAGGGCGTCCTCGATGTGCCGCCGGATGATGTCGATCTGCGACGGCATGGTGATCGGCCCGATGTCGGCGGTGCCCTCCTCGCCGACGGTGAGCTTCGCCGCACGGGCGACCACGCGGCCGAGGAACTCGTCGTAGACGGCGTCGGCGACGTACACCCGCTCGATGCCGACACAGGTCTGGCCCGCGTTGGTCAGGCCGCCCCAGACGCACGCATCGGCGGCGGCGTCGAGGTCGGCGTCGGCAGCGACGATCATGGCGTCCTTGCCGCCGCATTCCAGCAGGACCGGGGTCAGTGTCTCGGCGGCGGCGGCCATGACCTTCTTGCCGGTGGCGGTCGAGCCGGTGAACGCGATCTTGTCGACGCCGGAGCGGCACAGGGCCCCGCCGACGTCGCCCATGCCGTGCACGATCTGCAGGACGGGGTGCTCCGGCACGACCTCGGCGAACCGGTCGACGACCCACTGGCCCACCGCGGGCGTGTACTCGCTCGGCTTGAAGACCACGGCGTTGCCGGCCGCGAGGGCGTACCCGATCGAACCCATCGGCGTCAGCACCGGGTAGTTCCAGGGTCCGATGACGCCGACGACGCCGAACGGCAGGTACTCCAGGTATGAGCTGTGCTCGGCGAGCAGGATCGACGAGCCGACCTTGCGCCGCCCGAGGACCTTGCGGGCGTGCTTCGCGGCCCAGGCCACGTGGTCGATCGCGGCGATCGCCTCGACCAGGGCGTCCGCGGTGGGCTTGCCGCCCTCGCGGTGCATCAGCTCGGCGAGCTCCTCAAGGCGGTTGGTGAGCACGCTGCGGAACGCGAGGAGCCGCTTGCTCCGGCCGGTGAAGCCGAGTCCGGCCCACCAACCCGCCGCGTCCCGGGCCCGGGCGACCGCGTCGGTGACATGATCGGGGGAGGCCACCGGGAAGCGGCCGACCTCTTCGCCGCTGGCCGGGCTGGTCGAGATCAGCGAGCCCTCGTCGATGGCGGGGACGCCGGGAGTTCGCGTGGCGGTCATGGCGCGAGTGTAAACCCGGAAATTACTCACGAGTAGCCCCGAAATCCACGCAGGGAACCGGAGGAATCATGAAGGTCGAGACGCTGACGGTGCCCGGGGCCACGCTGCACTACGAGGTCCGTGGCAGCGGACCGGTCGTGTTGCTCATCTGCGGCGGCGTGTACGACGCCGAGGGGTTCACGGGCCTCGCCGAGGCGCTCGCCGGGGATCGGACCGTCGTCACGTACGACCGGCGGGGCAACTCGCGCAGCCGGCTCGACGGCCCACCCGCGGTGCAGTCGGTCGACGAGCACGGCGACGACGCGTACCGGCTGCTCGCCGCCGTCGGGGTCACCGAGGACGAACCGGCCGACGTGTTCGGCAACAGCTCCGGCGCCGAGATCGCCCTGGAGCTCGCGGCCCCGCACCCCGAGCTGGTCCGGACGGTGGTGGCGCACGAGCCGCCGACGTTCGAGCTGCTCGCCGACGCCCCGCACTTCCGTGACCTGATCAAGCGGGTGGAGGACACCTTCCACCACGACGGCTGGGAGGCGGCGATGGGCGTCTTCGCCGCGGGTGTGGAGATGTCGCCGTCGGACGAGACGCCCGCGCCGGGGGACCTGCCATCGGCTGAGGCATTGGCTCGGATGCAGGGGAATTTGCCGTTTTTCGTGGGGTACGAGGTGCCGCCCTTCGGCGTGTGGGTGCCGGACCTCGACGCCCTGCGGGCCGGCACCGCCCGGATCGTGCCGGCGGTCGGCGCCGCCAGCGCGGGCGAGGCGCCGCACCGCGCCGGCGAGGAACTGGCGTCGCGGCTCGGCGTCGAGGTCGCGGAGTTCCCCGGCGGGCACGGCGGGCACGGCAACGCCGCCGCGTTCGCGCCGCGGCTGCGTGAGGTGCTGGCGGCCTAGCGCGTTACGGCGCGTGCTCCTTCAGGATCCGCTCTGCGACGGTCATCGGATCGGCGAGCCGCCCCTCGGCGTGCGCGTCGATCCACCGCTGCTGGCCGGGGAAGTAGGTGCCGGACGAGGCCGCGCGGCGGATGTTGTCCTGCATGCCGGTGTCCATCTGCCCGGGGTCGACGCTGGCGACGGTGATCCGCTCGTCGTCGGCGACCTGGGAGGCGACCGCCTCGAAGAAGGTCTCGCCGCCGGCCTTCGTGGTGCAGTACAGCGACCAGCCGTCGATGATCCGGTGCGCGGCGCCGGAGGAGATGAACAGCACCCGGAGCCGCGCGTCGCGGGGGGCCGCGCGCAGGAAGCTGTTGGTCAGCACCACCGGCGCGGTCAGGTTGACCGCGATCGCGTGCGTGATCGCCTCGGTGCTGAGCTTGCCGACGGCGCCGATCGGGTCGACCACGGCGGCGTTGTGCAGCAGCACCGCCTCGTCCGCGTCGCGCAGGAACGCCCGCAGCGTGTCGTGGTCGGGCAGCCAGTGCGCGTCGGCGACGTCGGTGGAGAAGAGAGTGATGTCGCCGGGCCGGTCGTCCCGGCCCTGGCGCTGTTCTGGGGTGAAGTGCCGGCCGACCGCCAGGACCCGATCGCCGCGCGCGTTGCACACATCGAAGAGGGCGGCACCCAGGCCGCGGGACACCCCGGTGATCACGACGGCACGCATGCGGTCACTCTATTCCTGTCCGACCACGCGCCGACAGGCTCTGTGGTCCCGATGCGGTGACGGCTTTCCGGTTGCAGGTCGGATTGTGTTTCAGGCGCGCGCCTTCGGCACCGGCGGGCCCTTCGGAGCGCCGGGACAGGTCGAGCCGAGCCGGTCGGCGACCGCGCCGAGCGCGTCGGCGAGCGCCGCGGTCTGTGCCTCGTCGAGGTGGTCGAAGATGAGCCGCCGCACGTCGGCGACGTGGGCGGGGGAGACCTGCTCGGCGAAGCGGCGGCCGGCCTCGGTGACCCGGGCGATGCTGACCCGACCGTCGCACGCGTCGCCGCTCACCTCCACGTAGCCGAGGTCGACCAGTTTGCGCATGCGGTGGCTGAGCCGGCTCTGTGACATGTTCATCTGCGCCGCCAGCTCCGACAGGCGCAGCCCCTCGTCCTCGTTGCTGAGCGCGGCCAGCAGCCCGTACTCCACGTGCACCAGCCCGTGCGGGCGGAACGTGCGCTCCAGCTCGGGGAAGCCGACGAGCACGACGGCCAGCAGCGACATCCAAGCGCGCCGCTCGGTGTCGTTCAGCCATCGTGTCTCGTCGTTCATGCCGTCCATGGTGCCTGGCGCCCGTGCATCGCGGCCAACGCCACGTCCGATACGCGTCAGAACCGGCCGATCGCGATGACCAGCGCGAGCGCGCCGAGCACCAGGTTGATCGGCAGCACGTTGTACTCCTTGGCGCGCACGTGGTCGACGATTGCGAGCAGCATCACCACGAGCAGTCCGACGGCGGCGAGGGGTGTCAGCACCGGGGCGATGTCGGTGGCCCAGGGCAGGATCAGCCCGAGGCCGCCGAGCAGCTCGGCGACGCCGATGAACTTGATCGTGCCGGCGCTGTAGCGCTGGGTCCAGGTCATGTTCGCCGGCAGCTTCTCCTTGGGCTGGGTCGCCTTCATCAACCCGGTCGCGATGAACGCCGCCCCGAGCAGGCCCTGCAGGATCCACAGAACGATGTTCATGGCTTCCTTCCGCTAAGTGTTTTAATCTTCAAGTACATAGTGCGGCCTTGGTACTTGAAGCGTCAAGCACTACCTGCATCCCTGTCGGGTGAGCGTGCTTCACCTTTGGGCGGCACACGGTGGGCCGCATGAGTACGACATCGACAACGGGCCGCCAATCCGGCTGGGTCACGGGCTTCGCCGTCTTCGGCGGCAGCATGATGGTCGTCATCGGCATCTTCCAGATCGTGGTCGGCCTGACCGCGATCTTCGAAGACACCTTCTACGTGCTCACCGACAACTACCTCTTCGGCTTCGACGTGCAGACCTGGGGCTGGATCCACCTGGCGCTCGGGGTGGTGGTCGCCGCGGGCGGCGTCGGGGTGCTCGCCGGCCAGGTCTGGGCCAGAGTGCTCGGCATCGTGCTGGCCGCGATCAGTGCCGTCGCCAACTTCCTGTTCCTGCCGTACTACCCGCTGTGGTCGATGCTCATCATCGCGGCGGACATCGCAGTCATCTGGGCCCTCACCAAGTACGACCGGAACATGTGGGCCGACAACATGTGACCGACCGATCCGGAGTGTCACGATGCGGTGATGCACGTCACCACCCGTGGCCCGGTCGACGGCCCTCCGGTTCTGCTCATCCACGGCAACTGCTCATCGTCCGGGTTCTGGGAGCCCCTGCTGCGTCACCTGCCGCAGGACTGGCGGATCGTCGCGCCAGACCTGCGCGGGTACGGCGGCAGCCCGGCGCTCGGCGTCGACGCCACCCGGGGGCTGCGCGACTTCGCCGACGACATCGCGCCGCTGCTGGCCGGGTTCGACCGGCCGCCGGTCGTCGTCGGGCACTCGCTCGGCGGTGGCGTCGCGCTGCAGCTGCTGCTCGACCACCCTTCGTCGATCGCGGCGCTGGTGCTGGAGGCGCCGGTCTCCCCGTACGGCTTCGGCGGCACCCGTGATCTGGTGGGTACCCCCACGACGCCGGACTTTGCCGGTACCGGCGGCGGATCGGCCAACCCTGAGTTCGTGCGGCTCCTCGCGGCGGCGGACCGCGGCACCGACGAACAGGCCTCGCCGCGCAACGTCATGCGCGCCTTCTACGTCGCCGCACCGTCCTCGCTGGGTGACGACGAGGAACTGCTGCTGGACACCATGCTCTCCACCGCTGTCGGCGACGACAACTACCCCGGCACCGGCTCGACCAGCGAGAACTGGCCGGGCGTCGGCCCCGGCTCGCGCGGGGTGCTCAACACCCTGTCACCGCGCTGGCTCAACCTCTCCGGCATCGTCGACCTGCCGGTCAAGCCCCCGATCACGTGGATCCGGGGCGATCAGGACGCCATCGTGTCCGACGCCTCGTTCTTCGACCTGGCCCAGCTCGGCAAGCTCGGCCTCGTCCCCGGCTGGCCCGGCGAGGAGGCCTGCCCGCCCCAGCCGATGATCGGGCAGACCAGGGCCGTGCTCGCCGCGTACGGCCCGTACACCGAAATCGTCTACGAAGGCTGCGGCCACTCCCCGCACGTGGAACGCCCCACGGAGTTCGCCGCGAAATTGGCGGAGGTGGTCGCGTCCGCCTAGCCTCATCGTCGTGGATGTGACCGATAGCTCGGGCCTGGTGGCCTTCATCGCTGGTGCCGCGGTGCTGATCGGAGTCGTCGGCGTCCTGATCCCCATGCTTCCCGGCCTGCTCCTGTGCTGGGCCGGGGTCATGGTGTGGGCGCTCTTCGGCGGTCACGGCGGCACCGGCTGGACCGTCGCCGTCGCCGCCACCCTGGTGCTCGCCGTCGGCTTCGCCGCCAAGTACCTCGTCCCGGGCCGCAACCTGAAACGCGCCGGGGTGCCCAACCTGACCCTGTTCCTCGGCGGCGTCGTCGGCATCATCGGCTTCTTCCTCATCCCGGTCGTCGGCCTGGTCCTCGGCTTCGTCCTCGGCGTCTTCGTCGTCGAACGCATCCGCCAGAACGACAACACCCGCGCCTGGCAGTCCACCAAGCACGCCCTCAAGGCCGCCGGCGTCTCGATGCTGATCGAGCTCGCCACCGCCCTGGTCATCGCCGGCATCTGGATCGGCGGCCTGCTCGTCGCCTGACCCGCTTCCGCCCTGGCCGTTTTTGTCAGGGGGTCGGCTTAGCATGACGGCATGGAAATCGGGCAGCACATCGATGCGCTGGAGCGTGCCGGGCTCGACTTCGTCGACGCGGCGGAGAAGGCGGGCCTCGACGCCGCCGTCCCGACCTGCCCCGACTGGACGGTCCGCGACCTCGTCCAGCACGTGGGCTACGTGCACCGCTGGGCGACCGCCTACATCCGCGACGCCCGCCCCGCCGTCCTCACCGACGACGAGGAGGAGGGCGCCGTCGGCCCGATGCCCGCCGACCCCGACCTCGTCCCGTGGTTCCAGGCCGGCCACGTCGCCCTCGTCGACCAGCTCCGCGCCGCCCCCACCGACCTGAGCTGCTGGCACTTCCTCCCGGCCGACTCCCCGCTCTCCTTCTGGGCCCGCCGCCAGGCCCACGAGACGATCATCCACCGCGCCGACCTCCACGCAGCCGTCGGCCAACCCGACAGCGTCGCCCGCGACCTCGGGGTCGACGGCATCGACGAGCTGCTCATGGCCTTCTACGCGGCCCGCGGCCGCCGCCTGCGCTGCGACGAGCCCGCCGTCCTCGCCGTCGAAGCCGCCGACGCCCCCCACTCCTGGACCGTCCGCATGGGCCCCACCGGCGCCGAGATCACCCGCGGCACCCCGACCACCGCCGACTGCACCCTCCGCGGCCCCGCCAGCGACCTGTATCTCGCCCTCTGGAACCGCCGCACCACCACCGACCTCCACGTCCACGGCGACCCCGTCGTCCTGGCCCTCTGGCGCGACCGCGCCACCATCCGCTGGACCTGACCCCCACCCACCCCACGCGCCGCTTCCGCTCCACTTGATCGTGGAGCCTTTGATCGAAGCCGCCCCACGGTCGTCCAGGAGCCTGTTGCGAAATGGCCGGCTCACGTTCGGTGCTGAGAGAAATACGGCTGTGCGGGCCGGTCGCGGCCGATCGGCGACCGTCGACGAGACGGTTTCCGCCAAAACGCAACAGGCTCCCGGGCGACCAGCGCGCTCCTTCGATGACAGAGGTACGCCCCGTGAGACCCGAGCGGCACCCGATAAGCCGGAATTCGACCACCGCGGTCAGGCAGGCAACGCGAATTGGCCAGGTGCCAGCAAGGTCCCAGCCAGGCTCCGCGGCCAGGCCACCCCCGACACGGCCAAGGGCCTGCACCGCCTCGACGCCGGTCCGCCCGCCGGTTTCAAGGGCCGCGCTTACCCCGCCTTGATCATGGTCCCCTGATCGAAGTCGCGTTGTGGTCGTCGGGAGACCAGCGTGCCCTTCGATCACAACGGCCTGCCCAGCGGGGACGCCTGCAACGGGTGCGGACCGTGGGGCGGGGCGTGATGGTTGGTGGACCGCGGAGGCCGACCACGGGATGGGCGCGTATGCGCCATCCCAGCCAGCGCGGAACGCGCGGCTGTGCGAGCGAAGCGAGCATTGGGGTGTGGGGTGAGAATCCCCCACTGCTCTTCCGGCCGAAGGCCGCCGCGGAAGAAACAGGCTTGAGTGCGAGCGCAGCGAGCATGGGGGGCGCGGGGTGGCGCAGCCCCCCGCCGGGTCGCGGCGCCAGCCGTGACCCAGCCGGCACAGCCAGAAATCCCACAGGGCGCTGGGTGGGGGTGGCATGGGAGACTCGCCAGTAACCTGAGCGGTCGTTAGGGAGGTCGTGCGATGGGGCGCGAGTTTGGTTCCGTGGGTGTGGTCGGGCTGGGCACCATGGGCGCCGGCATCGTCGAGGTCTTCGCCCGCAGCGGGGTGGCCGTCACCGCGGTCGAGATCAGTGACGTGGCGCTGCACCGGGGTGAGCAGACGATGCGCGGGTCGCTCGACCGGGCCGTTGCCAAGGGCAAACTCTCCGCCGATGAGCGGGACGCGCTGCTCGGGCGGGTCACGTTCGCGGTCGGGCTGGACGCGTTGCACGAGGTGGACCTGGCGATCGAGGCGGTGCCCGAGCACCTGGACCTCAAGCAGCGGATCTTCGCCGAGCTGGATCGGGTCTGCAAGCCCGAGGCGATTCTCGCGACCAACACCTCCAGCCTGTCGGTCACGGAGATCTCGGTGGCCACGAGCAGGCCGAACCAGGTCATCGGCATGCACTTCTTCAACCCGGCGCCGATCATGAAACTGGTCGAGGTGGTGCGCACGGTGGTGACGTCGCAGGACGTGGTCACCGACATCGAGGCGCTGTGCGAGCGGCTCGGCAAGGTGGACGTGACGATCACGGACCGGGCCGGGTTCATCGCCAACGCGCTGCTGTTCGGGTACCTCAACCAGGCCGTCTCCATGGTCGAGGCGCGATACGCGACCCGTGAGGACATCGACGCGGCCATGAAGCTCGGGTGCGGGCTGCCGATGGGGCCGCTCGCGCTGATGGACCTGATCGGGCTCGACACGGCGTACGAGATCCTCGACACCATGTACCGGCGCGGCGGCCGGGACCGCAGGCACGCGCCGGTGCCGCTGATCAAGCAGATGGTGACGGCCGGGCTGCTCGGGCGGAAGTCGGGGCGGGGGTTCTACACGTACGAGAAGCCGGGGTCACCGGTCGTCGTCGCCGACGAGGCCACGCCGATGCAAAAGGACACCGGCGAAACCGTGAAGCACATCGCGAAGGTGGGCGTGGTCGGCTCCGGCACGATGGCGACCGGCATCATCGAGGTGTTCGCGAAGGCCGGGTTCGAGGTCGTGTCCGTGACCCGGGGCGCGGAGAAGTCCGCAAAGGTGTGCGAGCGGCTCAAGACCAGCCTCAACAAGGGCGTGGTGCGGGGCAAGCTCACCGAGCAGGACCGGGACGCCGCGATCGGCCGGGTCACGTGGTCGGCGACGATCGATCACCTCAATGACGTCGACCTGGTGGTCGAGGCGGTGGTCGAGGAGCTGTCGGTGAAGAAGGCGCTGTTCGCCTCGCTCGACGAGATCTGCAAGCCGGGGGTCGTGCTCGCCACGACGACGTCGAGCCTGCCGGTGATCGAGTGCGCGGTTGCGACCGAGCGCCCCGCCGACGTGATCGGGCTGCACTTCTTCAACCCGGCGCCGGTCATGGGGCTGGTCGAGGTGGTCCGCACGATCCGGACGTCGGACCCGACCGTGAACACCGCGACCGAGGTGTGCCGGGCCCTGGCCAAGCACGCGGTGGTGTGCGCCGACCGGTCCGGGTTCGTGGTCAACGCGCTGCTGTTCCCGTACCTCAACGACGCGGTGAAGATGGTCGAGGCGTCGTACTCGACCGCGGACGACATCGACTACGCGATGAAGCTCGGCTGTGGCTACCCGATGGGGCCGTTCGAGCTGCTCGACGTGGTCGGTCTGGACGTCTCGCTCGCCATCCAGCGGGAGTTGTACCTGGAGCTGCGCGAGCCCGGCTTCGCGCCCGCGCCGCTGCTGGAGCACCTGGTGACCGCCGGCTACCTGGGCCGGAAGGTGGGCCGGGGCTTCCGCGACTACTCGAAGCGGTGATCATCGGTACGCTGGAAGGGTGAGCGGGCCGGAGCGCAGCGGAAGGCTGCGAACCATGGGAACAGGGTTAAGCTCGCGCCGACGCCGGAGCGCAGCGGAGGTGGCGGTGTGAGCCCTCGTCGCAACCACCCCCGTCGCGACGCCGCCCCTGAGCCGATCGATCTCGAACGGGTCAAGCGCGGCGTCGAGGGGGTGCAGACGTGGAGTGACGGCGAGTGGCAGGTCCGCAACATCCCGGCCAGCGCCGCGACGAAGGCGTACCGCTGCCCCGGCTGCGACCAGGAGATCGCGCCCGGCGTGCCGCACCTGGTGTCCTGGCCCGCCGACGGCCGTGGCGACCTCGCCGACCGCCGGCACTGGCACACCGGCTGCTGGCGCGCCCGCGAGCGGCGCACCCCCAACATCCAGCGCAGCCGCAGCGCCCCGCGTTACGGCTGAGAACCCGACCGGGTGGCTGCCGGTTCGGACGGCGCGGCCTGCGCGGGGATGACCGCGGCGCCGCCCGGCGCGGGCCAGCCGTCCAGCCACGTCGCCCGCTGGCGCCACACCTCGCGCCAGCTCGCCCCGGCGGCGGCGCGGAGCATTACCCCGGCGGAAATGAGCAGCCGGGCAACCTTCGCCCGGCCGGGCGACCAGCGCAGGCGGACGAACGTGGTCTTGCCCCGCAGCACCATGATCCGCTTGTTGACCGTGCTGGAGGCGGCGCCGCCGACGTGCAGCAGCTGCGCCTCCGGGACGAGGACCGGGCGGGCGCCCAGGTCGCGGGCGCGGGCGCTGAGGTCGATGTCCTCGCTGTACATGAAGTAGTCCGGGGTGAAGCCGCCCAGTTGCTGCCAGAGGGGCCGGTCGATGAGCAGCAGGCAACCGGACACGGCCGGCACCTCGCCGCCGATGGCCCGGTCGAGGCCGGGCAGCTCGTCGGGGTTGAACAGCGACGACTGCCGGCGCAGCGACGACAGGCCGGTGGCGAAGCAGACGTAGCCCCACAGGCTGGGCAGCGCGTGCACGGAGTGGCCGTCGTCGGTGTGGTCGGCGCGCAGCGTCCGGCCGGTGTAGATCCGGTTCTCGGGGTGGCTGCCGGCGAACTCGACCAGGGTGCGGATCACGTCGCCGACCGGCTCGGTGTCCGGGTTGATCAGCAGGATCCAGCGGCCGGTGGCCTGTGCGGCGCCGAGGTTGACCGCGTTGCCGAAGCCCAGGTTCACCGGCTGGCGCAGGACGCGCACCTCGGGGTAGGCGTGGCCGATCGCGGCCGCCGAGTTGTCGGTCGAGGCGTTGTCGACCACGATGATCTCGATCGGCACGGCGGTGCCCGCCTGCAGACCCGCGAGGTTCTTGAGCGTCAACTCGCGGGTGTTGTACGAGACGAGGACGACGCTGACGACTGGCTCAAGGCTCACTGCTGCGCTCCGACTGCTCCGCGGGTGGACGTGTCGTGGCCCCAGCCGACGTCGCGACGGCGGGCGGCGCGCGACGCGGCGACGGTCAGCGCAACGTAGCCCACCGCCGCCGGCAGAAGCCAGGGCCTCGGAACCACCACGTCGCGCAACCACGAGGAGCGCGCCGCCGGACGGGCGGCACCCGCGGCGCGCAGAGCCGCGTTACCCGCTCGTACCCTGGCCAAACGCTTCACGAGATCGGAAGTGCGGCGGGGCGTCTCGACGACGGCGACGACCGCCGGCGTCTCGGCCTTCTCGCCGGGGCCGAAGAGGCCGTCCAGGAACAGGTCGTCGGCGACCACCTCGGGGAAGGTGTCGAACCTCGCCCGGCCGGCAGCGGACAGGGCGATGACGCCACGGCCGTAGAGGGCGTCGCGGTATGCGGGGAGCCGGCCGTTGATCGCGCTGTGCGCCTTCACCAGCAGCGGGCGCCGGCGGGTGTCGAGGGTCCGGCGCGCGGTGGCGGCGAGCAGACCGGGCGTCTCGGACAGGAACGCCGCCAGCGTCCGGAGGTCGTGCGCGGTCAGCGGGATGTCGGCGTCCAGGTAGATGCGGGGGAAGCCGGTGGCGACCGCGTCGCCGGCGTTCAGGGCGCCCGACTTGCCCGGCTCGGGGCGGTCGATGACGCGGACGCCGGGGCGGCTCGCGGCGATCGCGGCCGTGTCGTCGCTGCACCCGTTGGCCACGACGGTGATGTCGATGTCGGGGGCGAGGATGCCGTCGAGGCAGCGTCCGATGACCGCCGCCTCGTTGTGGGCGGCGATGACGACTGAAATCACCGAAAAACTCCAGATTCAGCGTTGGAGAGCGCCGACGGCGGCGCCGCGGGTGGTGCGGGCCGGGTGCGTGAAGCGCCACATCGCGCCGGCGGCACCGAGCTGGAGGGCGAGCACGACCACGAAGGTGCTGAACGAGAACGAGTCGAACGTGAGGCCGGTGAGCGCCGCGATGAGCGGGACGGCCGAGATGGCCGCGCACAGGTGGCGGTCGACCTCATTCTCCGCCCGGCGGAACGCGATGATCGCGAGGAACACGCCGGAGAAGTGCAGCACCACCATCCCGGCGATGCCGAGGTAGCCGTTGTTCATGAGCGTCATCAGCCACTGGTTGTCCAGGTAGCGGTACAGCTCGGGGATGAACGTGCCGGTGCCCCGGCCCAGCCAGGGCCGCTCGGAGGCGTACTGGAAGACGATGGCGTAGTCGTCGGTGCGGCCCTTGATGCTCGGGTCGTCCTCGGCGTTGCTGAACAGGGACCGCAGCGTGCCCAGCAGGCCGGGCCGGACCACGGACAGCACGCCCAGCAGGCCCATGCTGATGACCGCGACGTTGAAGCGGAAGCGCCAGTTCCACGCCGGCCACATGCACAGCAGGGCGATGCCGACGGCGAGGATGCCGGTGCGGGACAGGGCCAGGGGGATCGAGCCGGCGATCAGCAGCGTCGAGATGAGGAAGATCCGGCGCTCGAGTTTCGTCTTGGCGTAGCGGGCGTAGTGGATGCCCAGCGGCACCGCGAACGCCATGACCACGCTGAACTCGATGTAGTGCCCGGTGGTGCCGGCGACCCGGATGAGGCCGCCGCCGCCGCGGTCGGCGAGGCCGACCAGCTCCCCCTGCAGGGTCAGGCCGGGGATGACGATGCTCTGCGTCAGGTCTTTCTTGGTGACGAACTGCAGGATGCCGAGCACGGCGTTGATCGCGGTGCAGTACACCAGGACCCGCTGCACGTCGTCGAGGCGATCGCGGGTCGGCACGCCGTCGGCGGTCATGAAGACGATGCCCATGAACGCCAGGGCGCCGAGCAGGGCCCGGTCGGCGGAGTTGGCCTCCAGCACGGGCAGGCCACGGAACTGGCCGGCCGCGTAGGACAGCAGCAGCGTCAGTGCGTAGACCACGAACGCCCACCGCATCGGCTGCGGGCCGATCATGGCCAGGCGCGGGTGCAGCTTGGACAGCATCCACCAGACGGCCAGCAGCAGGCCGATCAGCAGGCCGGGCCGGCCGACCGAGGTCAGGTCCGGCACGACCAGGCGCGATGGCAGCAGCTGGATCAGGATCACGACCAGGACGAGCAGCGACGCGGCGTCGATGTGGCTGCGCCGCCGGCGCGAGGCGTAGGTGCCCTCGTCGACCAGGACCGGCAGCAGGTCGGGCGACGGGCGGTAACCCTGGACCCGCTTCCGCTTCGGCTTGCGCTTGAAGATCCGCAGGTCGTCAGGCGCCACCGCGGCGGGTGGCGCCTGACTGCGCGTGCGGCTCTCGCCCGCCACGGTGCTGGAGGTCAACGGTTGCGCGCCTCAGCGTCCTTGTCGCGACCCTCCCGGCCGGCCCACGGCGTGTTGCCCAGCGGCAGGATGATCGTCGCGTCGTCGGGCTCGACCCCGCGCCGGTCGTCGTCCGGGGCGACCTCGGCCTGCCGGTATGCCACCGTGAGGCCGGGCCCCGCGGCGTTGGCATTGGCATTGCCGTTGTTGCTCGCCACGGTGCTCTTGATCCGGCCGACGGTGATCACGGCCGTCTCGTCCTGCTTCGCGACGACTTCGTTGCCGTTGGCCGTCTTGCCCGTCCCGTTGACGCGACCACCGGGCGACCGGTCGGTGTCGGCTATGACGTCGCCGTCGTCGCCGGACTCGAGGTCGCCGCCCTGCCGGCGGCGCAGTGCCTGGGCGCGGGCCCGGCGGCGCAGGATGTTGTCACCGACGATGGTCACCGCGGCGGTGAGCAGCAGCCCGACGCCGATGATGACGACGGCGGCGCGCTTGACCTTCGAGGAGACGACCTCGATGGTGTCGCCGGCGTCGAGGACCTGGGTGCTGATCGCGCGGCCCGCCTTGGGCTTGTAGCGCGCCTGCATCTCCTCGACCTCGCGGGTGATCTGCTTCTGCAGTCGCTGCACGGTCGCCTGTGCGGCGGCGGCGGTGGTCGCGGTCGCGGTCACGGTGAGGATGCTGGAGCGGTCCTCGGCGGCGACCTCGAAGGTCGACGAGAAGCCCTCGCCCTCGATCTCCTTGTGGGTCTGGTTGGTGTTCAGCGAGATCGACAGGGCCTTGGCCATGATGTCCTCGCCGACCTCGACCCAGGTGTTGGTCAACTGCAGCTCGGCAGGTGTCAACGGGGTGCGGTCGGCCGGGGGGATCAGCATGATCTGACCGGTCGACGTGTAGTCGGGCTTGATGGTGAGCAGCGCCCAGCTGGTCGCGGCAAGGGTCAAGATGATCATCGGCGCCATGAGATACCAGCGTCGACCCATCAGCTTGGCGAGATCCCAGAGGTCCACGTCATCCCCTCACACAAGCGCGGTCGCCGGTCGGGCGGTATTCATTTGCGCGCATCACTGTCGTTGCTCTGCCTGACTGACGTCTGCGGGTGCGGCTTGTCGAATGATCGCCGATCCCGCTTTGTACCTCTCACGGCGGGTAGACAGCAACTCGTCCCATAGCCGGACATAAGCCGCCGCCTGGTGTTCCCAGGCCAAGGTGTTGCGGAACCGCGCGAGCGCGACATTGCGCATCGACGCACGTGCCACCGGGTCGTCCAGCAGTCGGTGCAGGGCGCCGGCGAACTCCTCGGGGGTGCCGTGCTCGACGTAGACCCCGGCGTCCCCGGCGCTGCGCCGGGTCTCCCGCATGTCCACACCGACGACCGGCAGTCCCCGGGCGAGGTATTCGACGGTCTTGGCCATTGTCGACACCTCGGCGTGCGCGCTGCGAGGATCTGGCTGTAATCCGACGGAAGCGGTGCGCAGCAGCCGGTCGATCTCCTCGACGCCGAGCCAGCCAGTGAACTCCACGACGTCCTCGAGCTTGCGCTCCACGGTCAGCGCCTTGAGGCTCTCCAGGCACTCGCCGTCACCGGCGACGACGAGGCGCCAGCCGAGCCGGCCGCGCAGGTCCACCAGCCGCTCGGCGGCCAGGATCGCGTTGTCGACGCCGTCCTGCGCGCCGAGGACGCCCAGGTAGACGATGGTGTGGTCGTCGATCTCGGCGGGAGCGGAGGCGACCGGCTTGACCTCGGACGCCGACGGCCCGTTGCGCACCACCACCACCCGGGAGGGGTCGCAGCCGCCGCGGCTGATCGCGAGCTCACGGTAGGACTCGTTGGTCGACACGACCGCCGAGGCGGCGCGCTGCGACCACTTCTCGAAGCGCAGCAGCACCTTGTCCAGCAGCGAGCCGGGGCGGCCGCCGCGGGCCTGGTAGACCTCGGGGGACAGGTCGTGGTGGTCGAAGACCCAGGGCCGGCCCAGCATCCGCATCAGCAGCGCGAGCGGGAAGAAGACGTCCGGCGGGTTGCAGACCTGGGCGGCGACGGCCTTGTCGCGGATCACCGCGGCCATCAGGTGCCAGCCGATGCACACGAACGACCAGGCGAACTCGACGGCGAAGGAGACCGCGCCGCCGGAGGACTCGTACATCTTGTACGAGCGGACCTTGGCGTCGACGGTGCCCGGCACCTGCGTGATCTTCGAGACGCCCCGCGGGCAGATCACCGTGACCCGGTAACCCGCCGCCTCGAGGGCCTTGACCTCGCGGATGACCCGCCGGTCACGCTCGACCGGCAGATTCGCCACGGCGATCACGACGTGGAGTCGTGGATCCTTCACTGAGCCACCCTGCCCTTACGACGATCGACGACTGGACCGCTCACTGGGCCGCCTTTGCCTTGACGGTGAGCGGATCCTCCGCTGCGCTCCGGACCGCTCACTGGGCTGCCTTTGCCTTGACGGTGAGCGGATCCTCCGCTGCGCTCCGGACCGCTCACTGGGCTGCCTTTGCCTTGACGGTGAGCGGATCCTCCGCTGCGCTCCGGACCGCTCACCGTGCCACCGATCGGTTGAAGACGACCCCGACGGTCCGCCAGAGGATCGAGATGTCATACCAGACCGACTTCTTCTCGACGTACATGACGTCGAGTTCGAGGGCGGCCTTGAAGTCCAGGGTGCTGCGGCCGGACACCTGCCACAGGCCGGTCATGCCGGGCCGGCACGCGAAGCGCCGCTCCGCCTCCGGCGGGAACAGGTCCGCCTCCCAGGCGAGGACCGGGCGCGGGCCGACGAGGGACATCTCGCCGCGCACGACGTTCCACAGCTGGGGCAGCTCGTCGATGCTGGTGCGCCGCAGGAAGCCGCCGATGGGCGTGATCCGCGGGTCGTTGACCAGCTTGTAGACGCCCTGCTCGCCACCGTCGACGTCGTCGTCGGAGGTGAGCATCTTCTTGACGAACTCGCGGTGCTGCGCGTCGCTGTTCTTGTTGCTCATCGTGCGGAACTTGATGATCTTGAACGTGCTGCGGTGCAGGCCGAGGCGCTCCTGCCGGAACAGCATCGGTCCCTCGCTGGTCCACTTGACCGCGAGCGCGACCACGAGCAGCACCGGCGACAGCGCGGCGAGGATCGCCAGGGCGACGAGGCCCTCCACGAACTGCCGCAGGGACCGCTTCGGGATGAGCGAACGGCCCTCGCGGTGCCCCTGGATCAGGCCCCAGCCGCTGCCGACCTTGCGCAGGACCCGCTGCGGCATCGGGATCTCGACGGTGGCGTCGTCGGAGACCTCGAGCGCGCCGCCGATGGGCGCGGTGTCCGGTTGGGGCAGTGACGAGATCACGACGGTGGCGTCATCGGACGCCTCCTCCACTGCGGGCGGTGTGGTGTTCAGTGCAGCGTCGATGGCCTGTGGCGCGGTCAACGGCGGCACCTCCTCACTGTGCGTTGGTGCGACAACGAACGAGCGAGCTGACGAAAATCAGAGCGCGGTGATCGCCTTGGCGAGGTGGTCTGCGACGTAGGCGACCTCTTCGTCCCGCAGGTGTGGGAAGAAGGGAAGGGAGAGGATCTCGGCGGCGGCCTGCTCGGCCGCCGGAAGGCTGACGGTCTGGTCGGTAGCGTATGCGTGCTGCCGGTGGCACGGAACCGGGTAATGGACCCCGGTGCCGATCCCGGCCTCGTCCAGCAGGCGCCGGACCGTCTCGCGCCCCGGCACCCGCGCGACGAGCAGGTGCCATGCGCTGTCCACCCCGGGCAGCGGTGCCACCAGCGGGATGCCGTGCGCGGCGAGTGCCTCCGCGTAGACCGACGCGACGCGCCGGCGCTGCCCGGTGGCTGAGTCCAGGTCGGCCAGCTTGCGGCGCAGGATGGTTGCCTGCAACGCGTCGAGCCGGCTGTTGCGCCCGATGTAGCGGTGTTCGTAGTGATCGGTGCCCTCGGACCGTCCGTGGTTGGCCAGTGACCGGATCCGGGAGGCGAGCTGCGCGTCGTCGGTCACGACCGCTCCGCCGTCGCCCCAGGCGCCGAGGTTCTTGCCCGGATAAAAACTAAAGGTTCCGGCAACGCCGTAGGACCCGGCCCGCGCCTTCTCATCCAGAGCCTCATTCTGGGCGGCAGCAGGCGCGTTGGCGCCGTGCGCCTGCGCGGAATCCTCGATCACGGCGAGCCCGTACTTGGCCGCGAACGGCAGCACGTCGGCCGGCGGCACCATGTGCCCGTAGAGGTGCACCGGGATCACCGCGGCGGTCCGCTCGGTCTTGCCGGCCTCCAGCGAGGCGGGCGTGACGAGGAGGCTCACCGGGTCCACGTCGACGAAGACGGGGGTGGCGCCGGTGGCCGCGACGGCCGATGCGGTCGCGATGAACGTGTTGGCCGGGACCAGGACCTCGTCGCCGCCGCCGATGCCGAGCGCCCGCAGCGTCAGCTCGATCGCGTCAGTGCCGTTGGCGACCCCCACGGCGTGCGTGGTGCGGCAGTACGCCGCGAAGTCCTGCTCGAAGGCCTCGACGGCCGGCCCGCCGATGAAGCGGGAGCTGCCGGCCAGCGCGCGCACCTCCGCGACGACGTCCTCGACGATCGACGCGTGCGGTGTGGCGAGGTCATTGAACGGGATGCGCACGGACGTGGGGTCCTTTCGTTTCGAGAGGCGTTCGAGGAAGACGGGTCAGACGTTGGCGGGCTGGGAGATCTCGACCGTGCGGCCGGTGGCCATCGACTCGGCCGCGGCCTCGAGCACCTCCACGACGGCGAGGCCACGGCGGCCGTCGACCTGCGGGGTGCGGCCGGTCAGCGCCGACTGGACGAAGTCGCGGTCGACCTCGCCGAGGGGCTCGGTCATCGGGATGTGCGGCGCGGTGATGCCGCCGTAGCGGTACGACATCGGCACGGTGCCGTCGAGCGGGGCGCCCTGGACGCCCTTGTCGTAGATGCGCAGCCGGCCCTCGTCGAGCATGTCGTCGTAGACCGCCATGCGCTGGCTGCCGACCACCGTCACGCGGCGCACCTTCGACGGGTCGAGCCAGCTGACGTGGATGTTCGCGGTGGCGCCGATCGCGCCGTATTCCAGCCGCAGGTAGGCGACGTCCTCGAAGGGCGTGCCGGCGTGGCTGGCGCCCCAGGCGCTCACCGCGGTCGGCGTGCTGTCCAGCACCATGTTGATGATCGAGATGTCGTGCGGCGCCAGGTCCCAGACGACGTTGACGTCGGGCTGGTAGAGGCCGAGGTTCAGCCGCGCGGTGTCGATGTAGTAGATCTTGCCGAGCTCCTCGGCGGCGACCATGTCGCGCAGGTGCTTGACCACTGCGTTGTGCTCGAAGGTGTGCCCGGTGGCGAGCGTCAGCCCGGCCTCGTCGGCCATCGCGACGAGCTCGCGGGCCTCCTCGGTCGAGGCCGTCATCGGCTTCTCGACCATGACGTGCTTGCCGGCGGCGAGCAGCCGCTTGGCGAGCGGGGCGTGCGAGCGCGGCGGCGTGGCGATGATCGCGGCGTCGATGAGGTCGATCACCTCGTCGAGGCTGGTGACGCAGAGCGCGCTCGGATACATCCGGCGCAACGGCTCGATCCGCTCCGTCTGCGCGTCGATAGCGACGACCAGTGACACCTCGGGGAGCGATGAGAGCACCCTGACGTGCTTCGCTCCCCAGTAACCACAGCCGATGACGCCAACCTTCATGACCGACCCTGCTCCCGGAGAATAATCATCGCGGCGCCCCCTCAGGCAGTCGCCTAGCGACACTGGCGGATAACGCGCGTAGGAGGCAAGTGGGCACTGGCAATCTCGCCGTGTCGCATTCTTTACATGCCTCTTTTAACGGAACATGAAATGCCGTTTCGCGCGTTCAACAACAACAAAAAACACAAAATACAAATATGGTACTAATGTTGCGAAACGGACAGAAGTGATCTCCTGTTTCGCAGCTCAGCGTACCTGTGGCCTACGAAACATGAATCTCGTTCCGTGGTGCAGTGACCTCCGTCGTTCCGCCAGGCAACCCTGGCCGAACGGTCGAGGAAATTCAGGCTTTAACTCTGGAGTGGATCATAGTTCGCCTGATAATTGCTTGTCCGACGATGCCCGTATTGCTACGGGGTCATTTTCTGTCGACATAGTCACACGGCAGCGCAACATGCCATCCGGGCGCTGCGAGCGGGGTCACCTCGACCGTCGCGGTGCCGGCGGGATCGGCCGCACAGGCCGCCTCTGCCTTTTGTAACCCGGTGTGCCAGTCCGGCCCGTCCGCTCGGGCGTTGTCCACCCGGAAGTTCACCGCACAGACCACGAGCAGCAGCGCAGCGAGGACCCGCACCCCGATCACGTCGTTGAGCAGCGCGACGAGGGTCACCAGCAGCAGCAGCGCCGGCGCCACGTTGTAGCGGGGGGTGGCGATGCCGCTCAGCGCGACCGGCGCGAGGTAAACCAGCGCGCAGTGCACCCCGGCCGCGATCGCCAGCGTCCACCGTGGACGCACGACCTTGCGCAGCGCCAGGATCAGCACGGCGCCGATGAGCAGCCACGCGAGCGCGCCGAAGAGCAGGCCACGGGTGTTGATCGACTGGCCGACCCACCGCTCGCCGAACAGGGCCGTCGGCACCGCGCGCAGCACCAATCCGGTCACCGCCCGCACCGGGTCCGGCGCCAGGCCCTCCCGCTCGCTCGCCCCGGTCAGCAGCCCGAGCACCTGCACCGCGAAGGGCACCACGAACGCGACCGCCTTCGCCACCGCGTAGCGGTCCCGGTGGAACCACAGGACGAACGCCACGAGCGGCAGGTAGACGCCGGTGAGGATGTCGCTGCCGACCACGAGCACGATCCCGGCGCAGCTGAGCACCTTCCCGGCCGTCGAGGTGGGCCGGCACAGCAGGAACCAGAACAGCACGTACAGGCCGGTCCAGTGCAGGTTCGCGGGGGAGTTCAGCACGTCGCCCTGCGCCATCGGCAGCGCCACGACCGGCACCGACACCGCCAGCCGGCCCACGGTCGAGGGGATGTACTCCCCGCTGAGGGCGTACGCGGCGACCGCGAAGACCGTCGTGACGAACGCCGCGCCGATGGCGAGCGCGGCCGCGGCCTGCGAGGGCGGCAGCAGCGCGGCGACGCCGGCGACGAGGCGGGCGACGAGGTGGTAGTAGCCGGCGTAGGACGTGGTGAACGCCCCGGCGCCGTCGCGCACGGCCTGGGTCAGGAAGATCTCGCCGTCCTCGGCCCAGATCGTGTCCAGCGCGCCGGGCCCCGGCTGCCGCAGGATCGAGGCGACCGTCCCGGCGACCAGGGCACCCACGACGAGGGCGGCCTTCACCGGTGGGCGGATGCCGCCCCTGACCTCTGCTTCCCGTTCTTCGACGACTGCGACCACGGTGGTACCCCTCAGACGTAAGGGCGGAAGACGGGCTTCACGGCTCGGCCGACCAGGTACGCCTCGACGCCGTCGCTCAGCGCCTTCGCGTAGACGGCCAGGGCGCCGTCGACCGCCTCGACGGTGCGGTCGATGTCGGCGTCGGTGTGCGAGTAGCTGACCACGAACGAGGGGGCGATCACGCCGCGGCGGATCAGCTCCTGCAGGAACAGGGTCCGGAACGGCTGGGACCGCTCGCCGTCGGCGTCCTTGGTCACGTAGATGAGGTTGCTGTCGCGGCCCGCCACACCGACGAAGTCCTGGACCCCGTGCGCCGCGGCCGCCGCCGTGACCCCCTCGGCGAGCCGCCGCCCCTGCCGGTGCAGGTGCTCGATGACCGGTTCCCGCTCGTACACGTCGAGGACCGCCATCGTCGCGGCCAGGGTGTGCGTGTCGGCACCGTACGTGGTGGACAGCAGGAACACCCGCTCCTGATCCGTCTGCAGGCCGCCGAGCGCCATGATGTCGGCCCGGCCGACGAGGGCGGCGACCGCGAAGCCGTTGCCGAGCGCCTTGCCGTAGCTGGTCAGGTCCGCCTGGACGCCGTGCACGTGCGACGCGCCGCGCAGGTGCCAGCGGAACCCGGTGATGATCTCGTCGATGATCAGCACGATGCCGTGCCGGTCGCACAGCGCCCGCAGGCCGGCGAGGAAGCCCGGCGCGGGCGGCTCGGTCGTCTCGACCTCCTGCACGAAGCAGGCGATCTTCCCCGGGTGCTCGGCGATCAGCGCCTCGACGCTCGCCAGGTCGTTGTAGCGGTACCGGACGGTCAGATCCCGGATCGCGCCGGGAATGCCGCCGGGCATGCCGGTCGTGCCGATGAACCAGTCGTCGGTGGAGAAGAACGGATGGTCGGCGCAGATCGCGACGAGGTCCCGCCCGGTGAACGCGCGGGCGAGCTTCACCGCGGCGCTCGTCACGTCCGAGCCGTTCTTCGCGAACTTCACCATCCGGTCGGGCACGCCGAGCGCGGCCCGCAGCCGCTCCGCGGCGGCCAGTTCGATCGTCGCCGGGCGGCTGAAGTTCAGCCCGTCCGCCATCTGCCGGGCCGCGGCCTCGACGACGGACGCGTACCCGTGGCCGAGCGTAACCGAGCGCAGCCCCATCCCGTACTCGATGAACTCGTTGCCGTCGGCGTCCCAGACGTGGCACCCGCTGCCCCGGACGATGAAGCCCGGTGCCTCCTCGGGGAACTGGTCGTCGCCCTTCGCGTAGGTATGTGCGCCACCGGGGATCGCCGCGTGCGCCAGGGGGCGCAGGCGGTTGGACTCGTCGAACAGCAAGACCGCTCCTACTTCTTCTTTCCGAGCTTTCGCATGACCATGCCCCGTGTACGCGTGTCCAGGGCGAGCAGTAGACCGCCGGAGATGCCCGTGGCCAGCACGCCGTAAACCACCAGTTTCAGCAGCCACGGGCCGTTGCCGAGCAGGTCGGCCCGATCGATCAGGAACGGCACCAGGAAGCCCGCGGCGCCGGCGATGAACGCCGGGATCGTCGGACCGAGGATCTGCCAGGAACTGACCTTCAGCACCCGCACGAAGGTGATGTACATCATCAGGATCGTGACCGACAGCTCGACCGCGGACATGCCGAGCGCGATCGCGGCGACCTGGGCCCGGTCGTCGGTTGATCCGTTGAGCCACCGGCCGATGAGGTAGAACGTGCCGACCCCGACCGCTAGCTGGAACCACGACAGCGCGGTGTTGATGCCGGGCCGCCCGACCGCCTGGAGGGCGGGGCCGAGCAGCACCCCGTAGACGTTGACGACGCCGACGATGCACAGCAGCTGCATGCCGGTGCCGGCCGGCGACCACTCCGGGCCGAGCAGCGCGACCAGCGGCTTCGCGACGGCGGCGAGGATACCCAGGGCCGGCAGGCCGGCGACGGCGGAGACGTGCAGCATCTTGGCGAGCCGGTCACCGAGCTCCACCGGCTTGCGCTGCAGGCGGGCCAGCTCCGGCAGCGACACCTGCTGCAGCGACCGGCTGGTCACCTCGGTCAGCATGTCGGGCAGGCGCTGCGCGATGCGGTACAGACCGACCGCGACCGGCCCGAAGAACTTGGCCAGGACCAGCAGGTCGATGCGGATGGCCAGGAAGACGCCGATGCCGCCGAGCGCGGACTGGGCGGAGAACCCCCACAGGTCCTTGATCGCCTGCCGGGGGAGCCTCCAGCGGGGGCGCCAGTCGGTGACCGACCACAGCACGACCGCGCCGACGCCGCCGGTCACCAGCTGCTGCGCGACCAGGGCCCAGGCCTCGTAACCGGCGACCGCCATGGCGATCCCGATGACGCCGCCGATGACGTTGGCGATCAGGGTCCGGATGGCCAGCGGCCGGAACGTCATCTGCCGCCGCATGATCGCCTCGGGGACCACGGTCAGCCCTTGCAGCAGGATCATCGGGGTCAGCGCCACGCAGATCAGGGTGACCTCGGGCTGGTTGTTGAACGCCGCCCACCACTGGGCCGTGCCGGCGGCCACGCCCGTCAGGACGACGCTGCCGATGATGACGAGCCAGAACCCGGCGTCCAGGTGGTCGCCCTCGAGCTTCTCCCGCTGGATGATCGTGGTCAGCAGCGTCTGCTGGAGCAGCATCTGCGTGATCATCACGAACAGCAGCGCGGTGCCGACGACACCGAACGCGTGCGGTCCCAGCATGGCCGCGAGCACGAACGTGACGACGGTGGTGGTGCCCAGGCGGCCGGCCGTCAGCGCGTACGACCAGAAGATCGCCGACTTGAGCCGCTTGCGCGGCGCCTCCTCGACGTCGTCCGACAGGACGGCCGGTGGTGTCAGAGCGTTGATCTCGGCGGTACGGTCAAGATCGACGGTGCGGTCGAGCGGGTCGACGGTGTTGTCGACGCTCTGACTCATGCGGACTCCTAGTCCTGCGGCTGCTGGTCGGTCGGCTGCTGCTGCGGCTGTTCCCACGGCGGCGGGGCGATCGGCGTGCGGGTGATCGAGCGGCGGATCCGGCCCAACTTGGCCCGGCCCCGGCGGGTGCCCCACGAGGTCAGGAACGCCCCCGTCGCCACCGCCCGCTCGGTCACCGGCAGCTCGTTGCTCATCAGCGCCTTGGTGATCTCCCAGGTCATCCTGGTGTGGTGGCTCTGGTCCGAGGCGGGCTTGCGCTTGCGGGTCTTGCCCTTGGCCGCACCCGGCTCCAGCCATTCGAGCACCTCGTCGGTGTCGCGCTGGGCGCCGAACGTGTTGGTCGCGTGCATCCGGCGGAAGAACAGCCGCTGCGGCACCTGCACGAACTCGCCGCGCAGCGCCAGCTCGTGCAGCATCCGCACGTCGCTGGACAGGAACGGCCCGAGCAGCCGGGTCTTGCGCAGCACGTCGGTGCGGATCACGCCGAAGACCTCGTTGCAGAGGTTCCACTTCCGCGCATACCAGCTGACCCGGCCGCGCGAGCGCAGCGTGGACGTGTCCATGGCGTCGTCCCACGGGCCGATCTCGTTGCCGTCGCTGTCGATCAGCACCGTCTGCGGGAAGGCCAGGATCGCCTCGGGGTGCGCGTCGAGCGCCTCCACGCACCGGCTGATCAGCGTCGGCGCGGCGAGGTCGTCGTGCGCGGCGAGCCGGAACAGCTCGCCGCGGGCCAGCTGCACGACCCGCCGGAAGTTGCCGGCCTCGCCGAGGTTCTCCGGGTTGCGGTACACCCGGACCCGCTGGTCCTTGGCGGCGTAGCGCTCCAGGATCTCCCAGGTGCCGTCGGTCGACAGGTTGTCGCACACGACGATCTCGAAGTCCGGGTAGTCCTGCGCCAGCATCGACTCGATCGCCAGGGGCAGGTACTTCTCGACGTTGTACGTCGTCATGCCGATGGACACTCTGGGCCGTGGTTCAGACATCGTCAGGCCACCAGGATCTCTGCGGTCACGCCGAGGTCGGCGAGGGACTTGGCGATCTCTTCCTTGTACGCCGGGTTGGTGATCACCACGGCCTTCGGCTGCAGCGTGGTCAGTGTCGACGGCGGGTCCACCCGGTGCCCGGTGACCGGCAGAAACCGGCCCCACTTGCGCGGGTTGAGGTCGACGACGCCGTGCAGGCCCAGCTCACGGTCGGCGAGGGTCAGGAACTGCACACCGCGCGAGCCCGCGCCCCACAGCACCGGCCGGGCGCCGTCGGCGTTGAGCTGCGCGATCGTGGTGCGCCAGCGCTCCCGCTCGGCGTGGTGCCGCTCCGCGAACCCGGCGATCGCCGCGAGCTGCTTGTCCCGGGCCCGCATCGACGGCAGCTCGCCGGTGTGCGCGACGTGACCGCCGGCCCGGGGCCGGTTGGCCGACACCTCGATGTAGCGGAACATCCCCGAGAACAGCGTCCCCGTCGACTCGACCGTCCAGCCCGCCCGGCCGAAGATGCTGGCGAGGGAGTATGCGTCGAAGTAGGACACGTGCGGGTAGATGACTTCCCAGCCGGCGGTTGCGAGGTCGTAGACCGCGTCGGGGACCTCGACGTAACCGAAGACCTCGCGCCCCTTCGCCTGCTCCCGCAGGTCGACCAGGAACTCGTGCGGGTCGTCGAGGTGCTCGAACCAGTGCCGCGAGGTGAAGAAGTCGTACGCCGGCAGGCCCTTGCCGCGCGGGGCGAGCCCGCTGTGGAACGTGGTCGCGCCGCTGGTGCCGGTCTCGCCCGCGTACATCGCGTCGTAGCCCACGCCCGTGGCACCGCCGACGTGGGTGAGCTCCTTGAGGAACTCGCCCTGGCCGCAGCCGATGTCGAGCACGAGCTTGCCGCTCAGGTCGTAGCGCTCGCTGAGGCTCTGCACCAGGTCCGCGGAGAACCGCTGGAAGGCGGGGGAGAAGTGCAGGTTGGTGTCCATCGTCGTGTCGTAGACGAGTTTGTCCGGCTCGAACGCGATGTTGCGCACGTAGGCGCAGCGCGGGCAGTGCGCCAGCTCCATCTTGCCGACCGGGGACGCGACGGCGTCGCCGTGCGCCTCCCAGTGCACCCCGCACAGGACCGGGATGTCGCCGAGGTCGGCGAACGGGACGAGCCGCTCCTCGCCGCATGCGTCACACAGGCGACCCTCGCTCATGCGGTCCACCGCAGGTTGTTGTCGAGCTTGCCGGCGGCCATCAGCGCCTTGATCCGCTTGATCCGCTGGTGGGTCTCGCTGCCGAACTGCTCGATCGTCAGGCCGTGCCGCTGGTACTGCTCGATCAGCTGCTCGACGCCGAGCTTGACGGTCCACTTCGGCTGGAACTCGGGCACCTCGGCGGCGATGAGGTCGCAGGTGACCCGGTAGTTGCGCAGGTCGGTGCCGGCGCCCTCGGCGAAGGTGACCTCGCTGCCCGGGACCACCTCCGACACGAGCGTGGCCACGTCGCGGATCAGGTAGTTCTCGGTGCTCTTGCCGATGTTGTACGCCTTGGCGTGCACCCGGTCCCGGTCGACCTCCAGCAGCGCCAGGAACGCGGCGGAGATGTCCTCGATGTGGACCAGGGGCCGCCAGGCCTTGCCGTCCGACAGCAGCCGGACCTGCCCGGTGAGCAGCGCGTGCGCGGCGAGGTCGTTGACGACCAGGTCGCCGCGCAGCCGGGGGGAGAACCCGTAGGCCGTGGAGTTGCGCAGGAACACCGGCGAGAAGTCGTCGTCGGCGAGCTCCAGCAGGCCCTGCTCCGAGAGGATCTTCGACTCGCCGTAGGGCGTCACCGGCTGGAAGCCGGCCGTCTCGTCCAGCGGGGTGTCGTCGGCGCCCTTGCCGTAGAGCGAGCAGGACGACGAGAAGAGGAACCGCTGCACCCCGGCCGCCTTCGCGGCCTTCGCCAGGCGGATCGTGGAGCGGTGGTTGACGTCATACGTCAGGTCCGGGTTGAGGTTGCCCAGCGGGTCGTTGCACAGCGCCGCGAGGTGCATGACCGCGTCGAACCCGGTGACGTGGGACGGCTCGACGTCGCGGAGGTCGACGCGCAGCGTCTTGACCTCCTCCGGCGCCGGCCCGAGCACACAGTCCGCGAACAACCCCGTGTCCAGACCGACCACCTCGTGCCCGGCCTGCCGGAGTATCGGCACCAGCACGCTGCCGATGTATCCGTCGTGACCGGTGACGAGTACGCGCATGGCAAAGCTCCCGAACGCTCGGCGGGTGGAAGGAGAGTCTAAGAGGGACCGAAAGTGCCCTCAGTGGTGTGTCGGACTTCTTACTCTGACGTTGAACCGCAGTCATCTGTGACCGCTAGCTTCTTGGCTTGGATTCTGCCTTAGGCTGACGCGTCCACATCATGCTCCCGCGGTATAGCTGGGAGCCTAGCGCCAACGATTATTTTGGGGGGACGCATGCCCGTTGTCTCGTGCCGGCTCTGTGGCGCCGAGCTGACTGAGACCTTCGTCGACCTCGGTATGTCACCTTTGTGTGAGAGCTACGTGCCCGCAGACCGGGTCGATGCTCCGGAAACGTTCTACCCGCTGCACGTGCGCACCTGCGCTGAGTGTCTGTTGGTGCAGCTCCCGGCGTACGTCGCGGGTGAGGAGATCTTTTCCGACTACCTCTACTTCTCCTCCTATTCATCATCCTGGGTGGAGCACGCACGGCAGTACTCGGTCGCGATGATCGAGAAGCTCAACCTAACGGCCGAGAGCCTGGTCGCCGAAGTGGCCAGTAATGACGGGTACCTTCTGCAGCACTTTGTGGCCGCGGGTATTCCCGTGATCGGCGTTGAGCCAGCCGGAAATGTCGCGGCAGTGGCCCGCGAAAAGGGGATCCGCACCGAGGTCTGCTTTCTCGGGCCGGAAACCGGCGAATCGGTCGCGGCGCAATACGGTCGGGCGGATCTGGTTGCGGCAAATAACGTCTATGCCCACATTCCGGACATTATTGGCTTCAGTCAGGGATTGGCGAATCTGGTCAAACCGGACGGATTGGTCACGCTGGAGTTCCCGCACCTGCTCCGCCTGATCGAGCGCCGGCAGTTCGACACCATCTACCACGAGCACTACCAGTACCTGTCGCTGCTCACCGCGTCGCGGGCGCTCGCCAAGGGCGGGCTGACCGTTGTCGACGTGGAGGAGCTCGGCACCCATGGCGGGTCGCTGCGCGTGCACGCCCAGCGGAGTGAGACGGCGGGTGAACCTTCGGTGGCCGTCAAGGCCGTGCTCGACGCGGAGGCCCAGGCCGGCCTGCACACGTTCGAGGGGCACCAGGGCTTCGCCGACGAGGTCTTCACCATCAAGCGCGACCTGCTCGACTTCCTCATGAAGGCGCGCGCCGAGGGCAAGCGGGTCGTCGGCTACGGCGCCCCGGGCAAGGGCAACACGCTGCTCAACCACTGCGGCATCCGCGAGGACCTGCTCGAATACACGGTCGACCGGTCGCCGCACAAGCAGGGCATGTTCCTGCCGGGCACCCACATCCCGATCCACGCGCCGGAGCGCATCGCCGCCGACCGGCCCGACTACGTCCTGGTCCTGCCGTGGAATCTGCGCACCGAGATCAGCGCGCAGCTGTCCTACGTGCGTGAGTGGGGCGGCAAGCTGGTCTACCCGATCCCGGCACTCGACGTCGAGGAGTAGGTTGTCGTGAAGGTCGTCCTGTTCTGCGGTGGTCTCGGCATGCGGATGCGCGAGGGCACCAGCAACGTGCCCAAGCCGATGGCGATGATCGGCGACCGTCCGCTGCTGTGGCACGTCATGCGCTACTACGCCCACTTCGGACACACCGACTTCGTCCTCGCCCTGGGCTACGGCGCGGCCGTCGTCAAGGACTACTTCCTGCACTACGACGAGACCCTGTCCAACGACTTCACCCTCGTCGGCGGCAACGGCGACGTGCAGCTGTTCTCGACCGACATCACCGACTGGAACATCACGTTCATCGACACGGGCCTCAAGGCCACGATCGGTGAGCGGCTCATGCGCGTGCGCAAGTACGTCGAGGACGAGCCGATGTTCCTGGCCAACTATGCCGACACGCTGACCGACGCGCCGCTGCCGGAGATGGTGGAGCGTTTCCGGGACTCCGCCGCGGCGGTCAGCATGCTCGCCGTGCCGCCGGTCTCCACGCACCACATCCTGGAGATGTCCGATGACGGGTCGGTGTCGCGGGTCCGGGACTTCCGCGACCTGATGACCTGGGAGAACGGCGGCTACTTCATCATGCGGCCGGAGATCTTCGACGTCCTGCGCGACGGCGAGGACATGGTGCCGCACGCCTTCGACCGGCTCATCCCGGACCGGAAGCTGCTGGCCCAGCAGTACGACGGGTTCTGGCGCGCGGTCGACACGTTCAAGGACCGCGCGGAGATGGAGGAGGCCTACAACCACGGCAACTGCCCGTGGATGCTGTGGGACTCGACCCGCCGCCCGTCCCTGGTCCCGACGCAGCGCGCATGATCGGCCCGGAGCGGAGCGGGAGGGCCGAGCATCAGGGGCTCAGGTCTGGATCAGGCGGCCGGAGCGAAGCGGAGGTCGAATGATCGAGTTCTCGCTGGCCGGCGTGCGGTCCGTTGTCGCCCTGGGGGCCCACCCGGACGACATCGAGATCGCCGCCGGCGGGCTGCTGCTGTCCCTGCCCGCGGGGGTGCGCGTCGACTACGTCCTGGCGACCGGGGTGCCGGCCCGCCAGGACGAGGCGCGCGCGGCCGCGACCGCGTTCCTGGCGCAGGGCACGGTCGCGTTCCATCTGCATGATCTGCCCGACGGGCGGTTGCCCGCGCACTGGAACGCGACCAAGGAGATCGTCGAGGCGGCGGCCCGCCTCGGCGTCCCGGACCTGGTCCTCGCGCCGTCGACCGACGACGCGCACCAGGACCACCGGCTGCTCGGTTCACTTGCCTCGACCGCGTTCCGGGACTCGCTCGTCATGCACTACGAGATCCCGAAGTGGGACGGCGACCTGTCCCGCCGCACCACCTACGTGCCGCTCACGCTCGAGCAGGGCCGGCGCAAGGTCGCGCTGCTGCACGAGCACTTCCCGTCGCAGAAGGCCCGCGACTGGTGGGACGACGAGGTGTTCCTCGGTCTGGCCCGGATCCGCGGCATGGAGTGCCGGTCCCACTACGCCGAGGCGTACACCGTGACCAAGTCCGTGGTGACCTTCTGAGGCTCAGTGCGTGACGGGCTTGCCGCCGTCGAGGTACACGTTGCTGGCCTCCCAGGTGACGCCTGGGAGGTCCTCGTTGGAGGCCGGCCCGTAGCGGCTGTTCTGCACGAACACGTTGTTGCGGAACACGACCTTCTCCGCCTTGGTGTCCGGGCGCAGGTTCACCGTGTAGTTGCCGCCGGTGAACAGGTTGTCCTCCACCAGGAGGTCGCTGAGCTTCGGGGCGGTCTCCGAGCCGAGCTGGAAGCCCGCGTTGAACGGGTCGTTGGTCGTCGGGCTGAACGCCTCGAGCGTGTTGTGCCGCACGATCATGCCGGTGCCGCCGGTCGTCTGCAGGACGTCCTGGTGGTCCTTCTCGTCGGTGAAGACCAGACCGTGAATCCAGCTGTCCTCGATCAACGCGCCGTCGGAGACCCGGGGGCCCTCGTTGAGGTTGTGCATGTTGACGCGGCGCAGCGTGTAGTGGCCGAAGCCGACGCCGAGCCCCTCGCCGTCACCGGTGATCTCGCTGTCCTCGACGAGCAGGCTCGCGTCGGTCACGAGCTCGTCGAACACCCGGATGATCATGCCGCCCTCGTTCTTGCAGTTGATCTTCGAGCGCTTGATCGTGACGTTCTTCGCCTTGATCTCGACGCAGTCGGTGAGGATCTTTCCGTCGATGACCGTGTCGGGCTCCGTGATCACGTAGCTCCCCGTGTACGGCGTGAGTTCCGTCCCGGCCGGCACCCCGGTGTTGTCGGGGCCGGGCCAGGGCTTCGTGGCCTTGACCGGGCCCGCGACCAGACCGGCGCCGGTCGTCGGGTGTTTCTTGCCGGATTCCGAGAAGGCGTAGCTCGCCTTGTAGGGCTGGTCGTCGACCGTCGAGTCCGTGACCACCGCCGGCGCGCCCGCGTAGTGCTGGAAGCCGGTGCCGCAGCCGTGCACCCGCACCTTCGTCGCGGTGTAACCGCCGTTGCCGACGCCGACCATGTTCTTGCCCTCGCAGAACACCTCGGTGTTCTGCACGACGGTGCCGCTGACGCCGGGGAGCACCCGGATCGCCACCGTGCCCTTGTGCCGCACGGTCGAGTTGATCACCTTGACGTTGTTCGCCTTGATGTGCAGCGCCGTGGTCAGCTGCTGCCCGTCGACGACGGCACCGTCGGTGCTGATGACGGTGGCCTTCTCGTCGGCGGTGCCCGGCTGGCTCTGTGACCCGCCCGACGTGTACTGCACGACCGCGAAGATGCCGGCGCCCAGCACGAGCACGCCCGCCACACCGATCGCGACGACGCGACCGGTGAGCCGGCGTGGCCGGGGAGGTGGGGCGGTGTGGCGTCCGGGGCGGTCTCGTTGCACCTGCTCCGTGCTGCTCACACTGCTCCCCCTGTACGTGACTCGCCGCGCAGACTTGCGGACGATACGTGATCTGTCACCACGTCCTCAACCCGAGTGTCGGCTTTCCGCACCTGGTGCACAGGGGCTTTCGACTACTCCGCGGAGACCTTCACCTTGCCGTTGCCGTTGGTTGTGCTTGCCGCCGGCGTGGCCTCCGCGTCGCGGCGGGCGGTTTCCCGGATGGTCTCGGCGGCCTGCTCGGTGGCCTCGGTCCCGGCGGCGGTCGCGAGCTCGTCGATCTCCTCGGCCCGCCGCTGCGCCGCCTCGGCGCGCTCCTCGGCCTGGCGCAGCCGCTCCTCGGCCGCGGCGACCTTCTCGCTCAGCGCCTCGGCGTCGACGGTCTGCTGCCGCAGCTCGGCCAGGCGGGCCTCGGCGGCCGCGACCTGCGTGGTCAGATCCGTCTCCTGCGACCGCAGCCCGGCCAGCTCGGCGCTCAGCGCCGCCTCGGCCTGGGAGACCTTGCTGGTGAGCGCGGTCTCCTGCTCCCGCAGCTCGGCCAGGCGGGCCTCGGTGGCCGCGGACTCCTTCACCCGCCGCCGCAGCTCGGCCTCCTGGGCCGCGGCCTCGGTGAGCCGCCCCTGCAGCGCCGTCTCCTGCGTCCGCAGCTCGGCCAGCCGCGCCTCGGCGCCGGCGGCCTCCTCCGCCCGCTCGGTCAGCTCCGCGAGCTGCCGGGTCAGTGCCGTCTCCTGCTCCCGCAGCTCCGCGAGGCGGGCCTCGGCGGCGGTGACGTCCCGCTCGCGCTGCTCCTGGCCGTCCTGGGCGGCGGCGGTCGCGGCGAGCCGCTCGGTCAGCGCCGTCTCCTGCTCGCGCAGCTCGGCGAGGCGGGCCTCGGCCGCGGTGGCGTCCTTGAGCCGCTCGCGGAGGGTGGCCTCCTGCGACTGGACCTCGGCCAGCCGGGCCTCCGCCTCGGCGAGCTTCGCCGTGACGGCCGCCGCGGTGGCGTCGGCGGCCTTGGTGGCGTCTGCGGTCTTCGTGGCGTCGGCGGTGGCCTTCGTGACGGCGGCCTCGGCGGCGGTCACGGCGTCGGCGGCCTCGGTCCGCAACGCGTCCGCCTCGCGCTTCGCGGTGGCGCGGAGCTGATCGGCCTCGGCCTTCGCCGCGGTGCCGGCCTCGGCGAGCTCCCGCTCCGCCGTGGCGCGCAGCTCGGCGAGCTCGGCGTCGTGGGCGGCGCGCAGGTCGGCGAGCTCCTGCTCGATCGCGGCGCGGGCGGCGGCCGCCTGCTGCGCGGCCTCGGCGCCGGCCTTCTGGGCCGCCTCGTCGGTGCTCTTCTGGTGGGCCTCGGTGGCGGCGGCGTGCGCCTCGGCGGCGGCGGCCTCGGCCTTCGACACCGCAGCGTCGGCGATGGCCTTCGCCTGCGCGGCGGCCTGCTCGGTGACGGCGGTCGCGGCCTGCTCCGCCTGCGCGGCGACGGTCGCGGCCGCCTCCCGCGCCTGGGCGCTGACGGCGGCGGCGTGCTCCTCGGCCTGTGCGGCGACGGTGGCCGCGGCCTCCTGCGCCTTGGCCGCGACGGCCGCGGCGGCCTGCTGGGCCTGCGCGCCCACCGACTCGGCCTCCTGCCGGGCCTGGGCGGTGACGGTGGCGGCCTGCTCCTGCGCCTGCGCGAGGAGCGTGGCGGCCTCCTGCTGCGCCTGGGTCGTGACGGCCGTCGCGTGCTGCTGTGCGGCGGCGGCGTGCTGGTCGGCCTGGGCCCGGACCTGCGTCGAGTGCTGCTCGGCGCCGGCCCGCAGCGCCTGCAGCTCCTGCTCCGCCTGGAGGCGGGCCTGCTCGAGCTGGGCGGTGACGTCGGCGGTGATGCGCTGCGCCTCGGCGTGGGCGTGCGCGACGATCCGCTCGGCCTCGGCGCGTCCCGCGGCGGCCCGCTCCTCGATCGCCCGGGTCTCCGCCTCCAGGGCGGCGCGACGCTCCGTGACCGCGCGCTCCTCCTCCGCACGGCGGGCGCCGAGCGCGAGCTCGAAGTCCTCGTTGGCCTTGGCGGCGCGGCCACGGGCGTCGGAGAGCAGCCGCTCGGCCTCGGCGCGCAGGCCGGAGATGTCCTGGACGGCATTGGCGCGGATCGACTCGGCCTGGTCCTCGGCGAGGCCGAGGATCTGCTCGACCCGGGCACCCAGATGCCGGAACGAGACGTCGCCCACCGGGCCGCGCCGACGCAGGTCGGCGAGCTCCATCTGCAGGTCCTGGACCTGTGACGCGAGCGCCTGGACCTGACCCCAGACCTCTTCGTTCTCCAGCTTCAGGGCATGGATCTCGTTCTCTGACTGAGTCCAGTACTTGTCGACCTGGCCGCGGTTGTAGCCACGCAGTGCGGTCTCGAAGTCGGGCTCTGACGAGACGCCGCCCGGGCCCGTGTCGAAGAGGTCGCCGTCTGACATAACACCCATCCTCACACGCAACGTCCCGCCACGCGCAATTACCCACCGCGCATGACGGGACGTGCGATCGAACTCCCCGTGAATGATCGAGAAGCGGCCTGATCACCGCGCCCCGCGAGCGTCAGGCGGAAACCTTGTCGCCGTCTCCGGACTTGGCCTTCTTGGCGTCGGCCGGGCCACCCTGCTGCGGCGGCTGGACCGACGGCATGATCCCGGCGAGGCCGGAGAGCATCTGACCGAGCTGCGACGTGACCGCGTCCTTCTGGCGGGTGAGGTCCTCGACCTCGCGCCGGGCCCGCTGGGTGGTCTCCTCGGCCTCGGCGCGAGCCTCGCTGAGCTGGCGGTGCGCCTCGGCGCGGGCCTCGTTGACCGTCTTCTCCGACAGGTTCTTGGCCTTGTCGAGGGTCTCGGCGGCGCTGCGCTCGGACTCGACCCGGCGCGCCTCGGCCCGCTGCTCGATCTCCTTGGCCCGGTCCTCGGCGGCCCGGGCGCGGCTCTCGGCCTCGTTGACGAGCTTCTGGGTCGCGGCGACCGCGGAGGCGTGGCGGGAGGACTCGTCCCGCTCGGCCTTCTCCTGCCGCTCGGCGATCTCCAGCGCGAGGGACTGCAGGTCCTTGTCGCGCTTGTCCCGGGCGTCGGTCAGCAGCTTGGTCGCCTCGGCGCGCTTCTCCTCGGCCTCCCGCGCGGCCTTGGCCCGCAGCTGGGTGATCTCCCGCTCGGCGGTGGCCCGCAGCGTCGCCACCTCGCGCTCGACGGTCGCCTTCAGCTCGGCCACCTCGTGCGCCGTGGCCGTGCGCAGCTGCTTGGTCTCGCGCTCCGCGTCGGCGCGCAGCGTGTCGGCCTCTCGCCGGGCCTGGACCCGGACCTCGGCGGCCTCGCGCTCGGCGGCGGTGCGCAGGTTGCCGGCTTCGCGCTCAGCGGTCGCCTTCATGGCGGCGGACTCGGCCCGCGCCTTGTCGGTGATCTCGCGAGCCTCGAGCCGGGCGGCGGAGATGATGCCCTCGGTCTCCCGCTTGGCCTCGCCCCGGTGGTCGTTGGCCTGCTCCTCGGCGAGCCGCAGGATCTGCTCGACCCGGGTGCCCAGCCCCGACAGCGTCGGCCGGTTGTTCTCCTCCAGCTGCTTGTTCGTGTCGCTCAGCTTCTGCTCCATCGTGCCGAGCCGCTGCTCGGTCTGACGGATGCGCCGCTGGGACTCGGCGAGGCGACCCTCGGCCTCTTCGCGAGCCTGGTTGGCCTGCTGGAGCTGCGCGTTGATCCGCTGCAGCTTGGCGTCGACCTGCGCACGGTCGTAACCGCGCAGGACGACACTCAGCTCTTCGTGATCCGAGCCGTTCTGAAAGAAGTCAACCGAGGACTGCTGCTGGGGCATTGGCACATACTTGCAGACCACGGGGGGGCTTTCGCAAGGGTGCAGCCGCACTCATCCGAGATGGTCACAAGGTCAACTTCGCCGTGGCAGGACACGCCACGTTTTTGTCACGCTTTGTCGGCGTGTCGACTGGCCGTCCGGCCACTTCAAGGTCACCGAACGGTGAGCCGGTGGAGACCGGTTTCACCCGGGGTGACGTGGGCGTTCTGCCGGTTCCGGGCAATAAAAACCGCGCCGGGAGGGTCACGTCATTGTGACCGTCCCGCCGCGGGGTCTTCGGCAGCGATCAGGAGTCGGTCACTGATCGCGGAAGCGGTTGATGGCCTGCTCGTGCCGGGCGCGCAGGTCGGGGTCGCGGACGCCGAGGCCCTCGGCCGGGGCCAGGCAGAGCACGCCGACCTTGCCCTGGTGGGCGTTGCGGTGCACGTCGTGGGCGGCCTGGCCGGTCTGGTCCAGCGAATACGTGCGCGACAGCGTCGGGTGAATCCGCCCGAGGGCGATGAGCCGGTTCGCCTCCCACGCCTCGCGGTAGTTGGCGAAGTGGGAGCCGACGATGCGTTTGAGGTTCATCCAGAGGTAGCGGTTGTCGTACTGGTGCATGAACCCGGAGGTCGAGGCGCAGGTGACGATGGTGCCGCCGCGCTTGGCGACGTAGACGCTCACGCCGAAGGTCTCGCGGCCGGGGTGCTCGAACACGATGTCCGGGTCGTCGCCGCCGGTCAGGGCGCGGATCTCGGCGCCGAACCGGCGCCACTCCGCGGTGTCCTGGGTGTGCTCGTCCTTCCAGAAGGTGAACGACGAGCGGTCGATCACCAGTTCCGCGCCCATGGCCCGGCACAGGTCGGCCTTCTGCGGGCTGGACACCACGCAGATCGGGGTCGCGCCGCCGTTGAGGGCGAACTGCGTGGCGTAGGAGCCGAGACCGCCGGACGCGCCCCAGATGAGGACGGTGTCGCCCTGCTTCATCTGCGCGCCGTGGTGGGAGACCAGCTGCCGGTAGGCGGTGGAGTTGACCAGTCCGGGGCAGGCCGCCTCCTCCCAGGACAGGTGGGCGGGCTTCGGCATGAGCTGGTTGGCCTTGACCAGGGCCAGCTCGGCGAGGCCGCCGAAGTTGGTCTCGAAGCCCCAGATCCGCTGCTGCGGGTCGAGCATCGTGTCGTCGTGGCCGGTGGCGTCCTCGAGCTCGACGCTCAGGCAGTGCGCGACCACCTCGTCGCCCGGCTTCCACTTGCTCACGCCCGGGCCGACCTTGAGCACCACACCGGCGGCGTCCGAGCCGACCACGTGATAGGGCAGGTCGTGGCGCTTCGACAGGTCGTTGAGCCGGCCGTACCGCTGCAGGAAGCCGAACGTCGAGACGGGCTCGAAGATCGAGGTCCAGACGGTGTTGTAGTTGACCGCGCTGCCCATGACCGCGATCAGCGCCTCGCCGGGGCCGACCTCGGGGGTGGGGACCTCCTGCACGTGCAGGGACTTGCGGGGGTCCTTGTCGCGGGTGGCGAGGCCGTCGAACATGTCGGTCTCGTCGGCGCGCACGACCACGCCGCGGTATGAGGAGGGCACCGGCAGGCCGGCCACGGCGCGCAGCTCGGCCGCCGGGTCCGCGGCACCTTCCGCCTGCATGATCGCGTCGAGGATCTGCTGCACCGATGGCTCCTAACGTCAGGGATGAAGGCATCAAGGGTGAGACCCCGGAAAGCGGGGTGCCTATGGGGATCGGCAACACATCTCGATGCCCTGACCCGGACGTTACTGAACGGTAGCTAAATCAGGAACCGGCCTGTGAAGAAGTCCACTGAGCAGTTCAGGAGTGGTTGCTCGAAGCTGCTCGGAACGGCTCCACCAGCTCCACGAGTACGCCTCCGGCGTCTTTCGGGTGCACGAAATTGATGCGCGAATCCGACGTGCCGCGGCGCGGTTCGTCGTAGAGCAGCCGCACGCCACGGGCGCGCAGTTCGGCACTTGTGGCATCGATGTCCGTCACCGTGTACGCGAGCTGCTGGAGGCCCGGACCGCTGCGGTCCAGGAACTTCGCGATGGTCGAGGCCGGGCTCAGCGGGGCGAGCAGCTGGAGGCGGCTACCTTCGTCGGTGGGCCCGACGGACAGCATCGCCTCGCGCACCCCCTGCTCCTCATTGGTCTCCTCATGCACGACGCGCATGCCGAAGACGCGGGCGTAGAACTCGATCGCCACGTCGAGATCCGCGACCGCGATACCGACGTGGTCGATGCGCAGGATGCCGACGGGTGAGATATCCAACTGCGGGTCGGAGGAGGTCATGGCGATAGTCTGAACCCTAGTAATCGTTCAGTCGCGACGGTGCGATGTGAACCATCTCTCGGAAGGCCTCCCGATGACTCAATCGGTGATCGTCAACGGCGCCCGCACGCCGATGGGACGACTGCTCGGTGCGCTCAAGGACTTTCCCGCCACCAAGCTCGGCGGCGTCGCCATCAAGGCGGCGCTCGAGCGCTCGGGCGTCGCGCCCGAGCAGGTGCAGTACGTGATCATGGGGCAGGTGCTGACCGCCGGCGCCGGTCAGATCCCGGCCCGCCAGGCCGCCATCGACGCCGGCATCCCGATGTCGGTGCCGGCGCTGACCGTCAACAAGGTCTGCCTGTCCGGCCTCGACGCGATCGCCCTCGCCGACCAGCTCATCCGGGCCGGCGAGTTCGACATCGTGGTCGCCGGCGGCATGGAGTCGATGACCAACGCCCCGCACCTGCTGGTCGGGCAGCGTCAGGGCTACAAGTACGGCGACGTCGTCATCCGGGACCACATGGCCCTGGACGGCCTGACCGACGCCTACGACCAGGTGTCGATGGGTGAGTCGACCGAGCGGCACGTCGCCCGGCTCGGGATCACCCGCGAGGCCCAGGACGCGTTCGGCGCGGCCAGCCACCAGAAGGCCGCCGCCGCGCAGAAGGACGGGCGCTTCGCCGAGGAGATCGTCCCGGTGGAGATCCCGCAGCGCAAGGGTGACCCGCTGCTGGTCACCGACGACGAGCAGATCCGGCCGGAGACCACGGTCGAGACCCTGGCCAAGCTGCGGCCCGCGTTCAGCAAGGACGGCACGATCACCGCCGCGACCTCCTCGCCGATCTCCGACGGGGCCTGCGCGGTCGTCGTCATGAGCCGGGCGAAGGCGGAGGAGCTCGGGCTGACCTGGCTGGCCGAGATCGGCGCGCACGGTAACGTCGCCGGCCCCGACAACTCGCTGACCAGCCAGCCGTCCAACGCGATCAAGCACGCCCTGGGCAAGGCCGGCCTGACCACCGCCGACCTCGATCTCGTGGAGATCAACGAGGCGTTCGCGGCGGTGGGCGTGCAGTCGACCGCCGACCTGGGCATCGACCCCGCGATCGTCAACGTCAACGGCGGTGCCATCGCGCTCGGCCACCCGATCGGCATGTCCGGCGCCCGGCTGGCCCTGACGCTCGCGCTGGAGCTGCGCCGCCGCGGCGGCGGCCTCGGGGCGGCGGCCCTGTGCGGTGGCGGCGGGCAGGGTGACGCCCTCCTGCTCCGGGTGCCGAAGTCCTGAACCGGCGATCATTCAACACATGACAGGTATCCGCCGATCGCGGGACGTTCCAGAGCTGGTCACGAGGGCGCGGGAGGGTGACCCCCGCGCCGTCGCGCGTCTGGTGTCGCTGGTCGAGGACGGCGACGGGGTGCTGCCGCAGGTCGCGGCGGCCCTCGCGCCGTTCGCCGGCGACGCCCACGTCATCGGGCTGACCGGCTCGCCCGGCGTGGGCAAGTCGACCACCACCAACGAACTGGTCCGGGTGTTCCGGAAGCAGCAGAAACGGGTCGGGGTGCTCGCCGTCGACCCGTCCAGCCCGTTCACCGGCGGGGCCATCCTCGGCGACCGGGTCCGGATGCAGGACCACGCCACCGACCCCGGCGTCTACATCCGCTCGATGTCCAGCCGGGGTCACCTGGGCGGGCTGTCGGCGGCGACCCCGCAGGCGGTGCGGGTGCTCGATGGTGCCGGCTGCGACCCGGTGATCGTGGAGACGGTCGGCGTCGGCCAGGCCGAGGTCGAGATCGCCGGGCTCGCCGACACCACCCTCGTGTTGCTCGCCCCGGGCATGGGCGACTCGATCCAGGCGGCCAAGGCCGGGGTCCTGGAGATCGCCGACATCTTCGTGGTCAACAAGGCGGACCGGGACGGCGCCGACGCCACGTACCGCGACATCCAGGGCATGATCGGCCTCGGCGAGCGGGCCCCCGGCCAGTGGCGGCCCAAGGTGCTGCGCGCCGTCGCCGCCCGGGCCGAGGGCGTCGAGGAGATCGTGGCGGCGATCACCGAGCACCGGGAGCACCTGCAGGACACGGGCGAGCTCCGGAAACGGCGGGAGCGCCGGGCCGCCGCCGAGATCGAGGCGATCGCCCTGGGCACGCTGCGTGCCCGGATGGAAGCCCTCAGGGAGGGTGCGGTGCTGGCGGACCTGGCGCGGCAGGTCGCGGACGGTGATCTGGATCCGCACACCGCGGCAGGAGAGCTGGTGACCATGACCGAAGCGCCGAACGGCCGCTAAGGTCTGCGGGTCAACCTTCAGCTCGACCAGCACAGGGGGCACATCTTGACGGCCTGGACCGTCATGCTGCGTGGCATCAGATACCGGGCCGGCCGGTCGTTCGTGGTCTTCCTCCTCGCCGTGACGGCGACCACGGCGGCCGTGCTCGCACCCGCGTACAGCCGTGCCGCGCAGCAGTCCGTGCTCACCGACGGCCTGTCCGCCGCGTCCACCGACGCGACCGGGCTGACCGTCGGGGCAAAGGGCACCGCAGACAGCGCCGCGTTCAAGGACCTCGCCGAGATCCGGCTGGCCATGAACACCGCGCTCGCCAAGGACCAGCTGCTCGCCGACCGGCTCGACCTGCCGGTCGCGGCCATCGACACCGAGATCGCGTTGGGTGACGTGAGCGCCAAGCTCGCGTTCCGCGACAACGCCTGCTACCACCTGACCATCGACGGCGACTGCCCGGACAACCCGGGCGAGATCGCGGTCAGCCGGCGCACCGCCACGGCCCAGAACCTGAAGGTCGGCGACCGGCTCACCGTCCGCATGGGACCGGCGACCGGCGGGCACGACAAGACCTTCACGATCCGGGGCGTCTACACCCCGAAGGACGGCGGCGCCGCGTACTGGGGCCGCACCTCCTACTTCAGCGGCAGCGAGACCACGGCCGACGCCCTGTTCTCGATGACCGAGGACGACCTGCGCCTGGAGCGCGCGGCGACCCTGACGACCCGCCTGGAGTACCCGCTGCGCGCGGACCGGGTCCGGCTCGACGACGTCGCCGGGCTCCGCGACGGCATCCAGACCCTGGGCGACCGGCTGCGGGGCGAGGAGCTCGAGGTGACCACCACCCTCCCGGCGGTCCTTCGTGACATCGACACCGACCAGTCCAGCATCGGACGGACAGCGCCGGTCATCGCCGTACCATTGCTGCTTTTGTGTTGGTTTGTGCTCTTTTTGCTCGTGGCGTCGCTGACCGAGGAGCGGGCGCCGGAAATCGCGCTGGCGAAGCTCCGTGGCTATCCGGCCGGGCGGGCCGCGAGGTTCGGCCTGGGTGAGGTGCTGCTGCTGACCACGGCGGCGGTGCCCGTCGGGATCGCCGCCGGACTGCTGCTCGTGCAGGCCGCCGCCGGGGCGCTGCTCGCCGACGGGGTCCGGGTCGAGGTGCGCTGGCCGGTGTTCGCCGCCGCGGGCCTGGCCCTGGTCGCGGGCCTCGCCGCCGCCGTCCTGGCCGGCCGGCAGACCCTGGCCCGGCCGGTCCTGGGGCTGTTGCGGCGCGTCCCCGAGCGGGGTGGCTGGCGGGCCGGCGTCGCGGACGGCGTCGTCGTGGCGCTCGCCGCGGCCAGCCTGGCCGCCGCCGTGAACGACCGCGGCTCGCCCCTGGCGCTGCTGGCGCCGCCGCTGCTCGCCGTCGTCCTCGGCATCGCCGCCGCCCGGCTGCTCGGCCTGTGGTCGCAGGCCCGGCTGCGGATCGCCCGCCGGCGCGGCCGGATCGTGCCGCTGCTGTCCGCAGCGCAGCTGTCCCGCCGCCCCGGCGGCCAGCGGCTGGTCGTCGTGGTCACGGTCGCGGTGGCGCTGCTGACGTTCGCCGCGACCGCGTGGGACGCCGCCGCGCAGGCCCGTCGCGACGCCGCCGACGACACCGTCGGCGCGCAGCGGGTCCTCACCGTCGCCGCCGACCACCCCGCCGCGCTGGAGGCCGCGGTCGACAAGGCCGACCCCGGCGGGCACGCCATGGCCGTCGTGCGGGCCAGCCAGCGCTTCGACAACGCTCCCGTCGAGCTGATCGGGGTGCAGTCCGGCCGGCTCGCGGACATCGCCGTGTGGCGCGGGCACTCCCGGGCCGAGGTCGGCGACCTGGCCGCGCGGCTGCACCCGAACGTCGCCGCGCCGCTACGGGTCGGCAAGGACCTCGCCGCCGAGATCTCCGTCGACGCGCTGCCGGCCAAACCGGCGCTGCGGGTCGCCGCGATCGTCGCCGCGCCGGGGCAGCCGCCCCGCACGGTGCCGCTCGGCGGGCTGGGGAAGGGCACGAAGTCCTACCATGCGGCCCTCACCGGCTGCGCGACCGGCTGCCGGCTGGTCGGCCTGGCCATCGGGCGGGCCGCCGGGGGCAGCGAACCCTTCGCGGTCAGCGTCGCCGTCCGCGCACTGAGCACCGACGGCGCGCCCCTCACGGCCGGCTTCGACCTCGCCGGCCGCTGGCGGCCCCGGCCCTCCACCGGCGGCGCGCAGGTCGCCGTCCGGTCCGGCGCGGCGCTCGGCGTCGACGTCTCCGGCAGCGACCCGGCCGACGCCGTCGTGGAGCACGTCGACACGCCCGAGGCGCTGCCCGCCGTCCTCGCCGGTGGCGCGCCCACCGACGACGCGGCCGCGGCGACGTTCAAGCTGCCCGGATTCTCCGACCAGCCGCAGCCGTTCACGGTCGCGGCGCACGCCACGGGGCTGCCCCGGGCCGGCCACCGCGGGGTGCTCTTCGACCTCGACTACGCCACCCGGATGGCCGAGCGCGGCGCCAGCCTCGCCGACAACGCCACCCTGCGCTACGAGGTGTGGGCCTCCGCCGCCGCACCCGCGGACCTCGACCGGCGGCTCGCCGCGGCGGGCGTGCAGGTGCTGCGCACCGAGACCATCGACGGGCAGCTCGCGCAGCTGGCCCGCCGCGCGCCGGCGCTCGGGCTGTGGCTCTACCTGCTCGCCGGTGGTGCGGCGATCCTCCTCGCGATCGGCGTGGTGCTGCTCACCGCCTACGTCGGGGTCCGGGCCCGCCTCTACGAGCTGGCCGCCCTGCGGGTGGCCGGGGTGCGCGCGGGGCAGCTGCGCCGGGCGGTGTTCCGGGAGTACCGCGCGCTGCTCGGCCTGCCGCTCGTCGTCGGTCTCGCGGCCGGGCTGGTGGGCGCCATGGTGATGCTGCCCGGCATCCCGCTCGTCACGGTCGGGGTCGCCGAGCCCTTCACCCTGCGGCTCGGCATGGGCGCGTTGCCCGTGGCGGTCGCCGTCATCGTGGTCGGTCTTCTGGCGGCGGTGCTGATGGTGCTGCGCCTGATGGGCCGCGCCACGCCGGAACGACTGCGGGACGGTGCCCAGTGACCGGTTTGTCCGTGACGTGCCGTGGGTTGGTGTACATCTACCGTCTCGAGGGCTACGACGTCGTGGCCCTCTCGGGGGTCGACCTCGACATCTCCCCGGGCGAGTCGGTCGCCCTGCTCGGCCCGTCCGGGTCGGGCAAGTCGACGCTGCTGTCGCTGCTGGCCGGGCTCCTGCCGCCGTCGGCGGGCCGGGTCAGCGTGGGCGCGCACGACCTGGCCCGGGCCACCCCGGCGGAGCTGCAGCAGCTGCGGGCCACCGACGTCGGGGTGGTGCTGCAGGGTGCCTCGCGCAACCTGCTGCCCTACCTGACCGCCGAGCAGAACGTGCGCTTCGCCCAGCGCGGCATCGCCGGCGGACGGCGCCGGCAGCTCCCGGACCCGCGTGAGGTGCTCGCCGTGGTCGGCCTCAACGGGCGGGGACGCAACCGGCAGCGGCCGCAGCGACTCTCTCCTGGTGAGCGTCAACGGTTGGCGCTCGCCGTCGGGCTGGCCGCCCGGCCGGGACTGCTGCTCGCCGACGAGCCCACCAGCCAGCTCGACACGCACGCCCGCGACGAGGTGCTCCACGCCCTGGACGCGGTCCGCCGGGCCGGCACGACGGTGGTCGTCGTGACGCACGACCCGGACGTCGGCCAGCGGATGGGTCGCACCGTCACCATCCGGGACGGCCGGGTCGGCGCCGAGGGTCGGCGCGGAGAGGACTACGCGGTGGTCGGTCGCGACGGTACGGTGCACCTGCCGCAGGAGGCGCTGCGCCTGCTGCCGCCCGGTTCGCTGGTCGGGGTCGAGCCGCAGCCCGACGGCACGGTGCTGCTGGTGCCGGCCAGGTCCGGGTTGTCGTCGCAGATGTTGGAGGACATGCAGTGAAGACGTTGACGGTCGACAGCGTCACGGTGGCGTACGAGCGGGACCACCCGGTGCTGCGCGACGTGTCCGTGGTCGTCTCCCCGGGGCAGATCCTCGCCGTCACCGGCCCGTCCGGGGCCGGCAAGACGACGCTGCTGTGGGCGATGGCGGGGCTGCTGAAGCCGGCGGCCGGGGTCGTGGCCGTGGACAGCACGCCGCTGCGCGACCGTGACCACGCCGTGGCCGAGAAGGTCGTGCTGATCCCGCAGGACAACGGGCTCGCCGCGATCCTCACCGCGCAGGAGAACATCCAGGTGGCGATGATCGCCGGTGGGTCGGCCCCGGCCGACGCCCGGCGGGCGACCGTGTCGTCGCTGGAGCGGCTCGGCCTCGCCGGCCAGGCCGACCAGCTGGTCGAGGAGCTCTCCGGCGGCCAGCAGCAGCGCACCGCGATCGCGCGCGGGCTGGCCCTGCACGGCGCCGTAGTGCTCGCCGACGAGGTGACCAGCGAGCTGGACTCCACCAACCGGCAGAAGGTCATGGAGCTCCTGCAGGAGGAGGCCCGCCGCGGCGCGGCGGTCGTCTTCGCCACCCACGACCCGGAGGCGGCCGCCGCCTGCGACCGCGAGCTGCACCTCTCCGACGGGGTCGCCCAACTGGTCCGTTAGACAGTTTCCAGCTCCCCGGCCCTGGCGGGCCGCGGTTCCGTGGGGGGTTCCCACCCCACACCCCCCATGCTGCGCACGAAAGCACTATCCCCGCGTTGGCCGGGCGCGAGTACGCTCGCGCTCGGCCACCGACCTAGGGGAGTTTTTGACATGACCGACGTGACCGCGGGCCTCCCCGCGCAGCGCACCGACGTGGACGACCCGGACATGACCGGCGACGCGCTCTCGATCGAGCCGGCCGCCCCGGGCTCCGTGGCAGGCACCGCCGCCACCACCGGCGAGCGGGTCAGCGCGTTCGCCTCCGACACCGCCGAGCGGGTCGGCGAGTTCGCCTCGACCACGGCCGACCGGGTCGGGGAGTTCGCCTCGACGACCGCCGCCGCGTCCGGCCGGATCGCCTCGCAGGTCGTCGACCGGCTGCGCAACAACGCCGAGCTCGCCGCCGAGCGGGGCACCACCACCATCGCCGACGAGGTGGTCGAGAAGATCGCCGGCATCGCCGCCCGCGAGGTGCCCGGCGTGTATGACCTGGGCGGCGACGTCGCCCGCGTCTTCGCCTCCGTCCGGGACCGGATCGGCCTCGGCGACGACGAGCGCGAGCAGGGCAACCGAGGTGTGAGCGTCCGGCTCGAGGGCACCTCCGCCGCCGTGCGGGTCACGCTCGTGATCGAGTACGGCTTCGTGCTGTACTCCGTGGCCGAGAAGGTCCGCGCGAACGTCATCGGCGCGGTGGAGAACCTGCTGGGGCTCGAGGTCACCTCGGTCGACATCGTCGTGGACGACGTGCACGTCAGCGACAAGCTGCCCGAGTCCGTCGAGGCGTCGGCGGCCTAGGTCAGGTCGGGCCCGTCACGACTCGTCGCGGGAAGGAGGGTGGGAGTTCACCCACCCTCCTTAGCGATCGTTCAGGAAGCGCATACCATCGACGGTGAGACGGACACCCCGATCACACCGAGCATTCGAGGAGCGCCGACACCCGATGGACGCCCACGACATCGCCGAGGGCCGCGCCCGCTGGCAGCGCCGCTATGACGAGGCCCGCAAGCGCGACGCCGACTTCACCACCCTGTCCGGGACCCCGGTCGACCCGGTCTACGGGCCGCCCGAGGGTGCCGACGTGCCGGGCTTCGAGCGCATCGGCTGGCCCGGTGAGTTCCCCTACACGCGGGGGCTGCACCCGACCGGGTACCGCGGCCGCACCTGGACGATCCGGCAGTTCTCCGGCTTCGGCAACGCCCAGCAGACCAACGCCCGCTACAAGATGCTGCTCGGCGCGGGCGGCGGCGGGCTGTCCGTCGCCTTCGACATGCCGACCCTGATGGGCCGCGACTCCGACGAGCCGCAGTCGCTCGGCGAGGTCGGCCACTGCGGCGTCGCCATCGACTCGGCCGCCGACATGGACGTGCTGTTCGACGGCATCCCCCTCGCGGACGTCACCACCAGCATGACCATCTCCGGGCCGGCCGTCCCGGTGTTCTGCATGTATCTGGTGGCCGCCGAGCGCCAGGGCGCCGACCTGCGGGTGCTGGACGGCACCCTGCAGACGGACATCTTCAAGGAGTACATCGCGCAGAAGGAGTGGCTCTTCCCGCCCGAGCCGCACCTGCGCCTCATCGGCGACCTGATGGAGTTCTGCGGCAAGGAGATCCCGCGCTACAAGCCGCTGTCCGTCTCCGGCTACCACATCCGTGAGGCCGGCTCGACCGCCGCGCAGGAGCTCGCGTACACCCTCGCCGACGGCTTCGGATACGTGGAGCTCGGCCAGTCGCGTGGGCTGGACGTCAACACGTTCGCGCCCGGCCTCAGCTTCTTCTTCGACGCGCACATCGACTTCTTCGAGGAGATCGCGAAGTTCCGCGCCGCGCGCCGGATCTGGGCCCGCTGGCTGCGCGACGTGTACGGCGCCACCAGCGAGAAGGCGCTCTGGCTCAAGTTCCACACGCAGACCGCCGGGGTGTCGCTCACCGCGCAGCAGCCGTACAACAACGTGGTCCGCACCGCGGTCGAGGCGCTCAGCGCGGTCCTCGGCGGCACCCAGTCGCTGCACACCAACGCCCTGGACGAGACCCTGGCGCTGCCCACCGACGAGGCCGCCGAGATCGCCCTGCGGACCCAGCAGGTGCTGATGGAGGAGACAGGCATCACCAACGTCGCCGACCCGCTCGGCGGCTCCTGGTATGTCGAGGACCTCACCGACCGCATCGAGGCCGAGGCCGAGGCGATCTTCCAGCGCATCCGCGATATGGGCGGCGACGGCACCATCACCGCCGGCATCCTGCGCGGCATCGAGGACGGCTGGTTCATGTCGGAGATCGCCGACAGTGCCTTCGTTTACCAGCAGGCCGTCGAGAAGGGCGACAAGCGGGTCGTCGGCGTCAACGTGCACACCGGCTCGCTGACCCGGGAGCTGGACATCCTGCGGGTCTCGCACGAGGTCGAGATCGAGCAGAACAAGCTGCTCGGGGCGCGCCGGGCCGGACGCGACAACGCCCTGGTGGAGCAGCGGCTCGCCGAGATGGTGGCGGTCGCGCGCACGGGCGGCAACATGATCCCTTCGATGCTGGACGCGTGCCGGGCCGAGGCAACCCTCGGCGAGATCTGCGGCGCACTGAAGGACGAATGGGGCATCTACCGCGAACCAGCGCGGTTCTAGCAAGCCGGTTACCGAATCGAGATGCAACCGGCCCCCTCCCCGGTTGGTCTTCCTACGAACGACCTTGACCACGGGGGAGGGGCCTTGCTGGCACTCGTGCTCGCAGCGCTGCGGGCCCGGCGGACGCAGGCGATGACGTTGCTGCTGCTGAGCACGCTCGCCGCGGCCGCCGCGGCCGCCGCGCCCTGGTACGTCCTGGCGTCCACCGAACGCATCGCCACCCGCCATGTGGAGTCCGCGCCGATCCAGGAGCGGGCCCTCGAGACCGTCGGCGAGGGTGCGATCGAGGGTGGCTCCGTCGCGGCGCACCTGGAGGCCAACGCCCTGCTCACCCAGTCGGTCGTGGAGCTGGGCGGGTTCACCACCTACACGCAGGCGTACCTGGTCGGCTCGCTGCTGGCCGCGGCGCCACCGGGCGACGGCCGCAACGTCGGCGCGAGGCGCGAGACCGACTCGCCGCTGACGCTGCGCACCGGCGCGTGCGAGCACGCCACGATCGAGGGGCGCTGCGCCACCGCCGCGAACGAGGTGATGCTCAGCTACCGCACCGCCCACTGGCTGGGCGCCAAACCGGGCGACACGGTCTCCTTCGAGGCGACCGACGTCCTCGGCACGGCCCAGTTCACCGTCGTCGGGATCTACCGGCCGGTCGACCCGGCCGACCCGTTCTGGAGCAGCAACGCCCAGCTGATCGCGGCCGACCTGCCCACCGGCGCGCCGCCGGAGATCACCGAGCCGGTCGACGACGCGATCCTGGCCGGCCCTGCCGTCTTCGACCAGATGAAGCCCGAGAAGCTGCGCTTCGTCGTCGACATGGTCGCCGAGCCGAAGCTCTTCGTCGACAACTCCCCCTCGGAGGTCCGCGCGTTCCTCGACGCGGCGACGGTCAAGGCGGCCAACAACCGGCTCACGATGTACACCAGCATCTACTCCACCGTCGAGCGGGTCGAGCGGGACCGGCAGCTGCTCAGCCTCGGTGTCCCCGTGGGCGCGTTCCAGCTGCTCCTGCTGTGCTGGTTCGCGCTGTACCTGGCGGTGAAGTACACCGGCGACGAGCGCCGCCCGGACGTCGGGCTGGTCAAGCTGCGCGGCGCGACCCGCGGCCGCACCTGGGCGCTCGTCGGCGGCCAGAGCGCGGTGCCGATGCTGGCCGGGGCGGTGCTCGGGCTCCCGCTCGGGTATCTGGTGGCGACCGCGGTCACCGGCGCGATCGACGACCCCGCGGTCGTCTCGCAGGCCGCGTCGCTGTCCGTCGGCGCGGTGGCCGTCGCCGTGGTCGGCGCGCTGCTGGCCGCGCTGCTCGCCGAGCGGCGCTCGCTGGGTGCGACGGTCGCCGAACTGCTGCGGCAGGCCCCCGGCAGGGCCCGTGCGTGGCGGGACCTGTTCGACCTGGTGCTGGTGATCGTCGCGGGCATCGCCGTGTACCAGGTGAAGCACCGTGCCTCCGGGGACACGGCCGGGCTCGCCCTGCTGGCACCCGGCCTCGCCGCGCTCGCCTGCGCGCTGGTCGCGTCCCGGGCGATCACGGCGGTCGCCGGCCGGCTGGTCGAGGGCGCGCTGCGGCACGGCCGACCGGCCCGCGCGCTCACCGCCATCTACCTGGCCCGCCGCCCCGGTGTGCACCGGCTCGCGGCGCTCATGATCGTGACGGTCGCGCTGCTCGGCACGTCGTTCCTCACCTGGGACGCCGGGCAGCGCGCCGGGCGCACCCGGGCCGAGCTGGAGGTCGGCGCCGACCGGGTGCTCACCGTCCGCGCCGAGAACCGGCTCGCCCTGCTCAACGCGGTCCGCGCCGCCGACCCGTCCGGCCGGCAGGCGATGGCGGTCGTGCAGTCGCTGCGCTCCGGCCAGGACCGGGTGCTGCTCGTGGACAGCCCGCGCCTGCCCGCCGTGGCCACCTGGCGCCCCGAGTACGGGATGACCGCCGAGCAGGCCGCCGCCGCACTGCACCCCGAGGCGCCGGCCCCGGTCATGGTCACCGGCGGCGAGCTGACGTTCGACCTCGACGTGCGGATGACCAAGCCGGAGTCCGGCCGGACCCTCTTCTTCGAGGCAGTGCTCGCCGAACCGGGCGGCGACCGGCTGGTGGCCCGGGTCGGCCCGCTCGTGGAGGGCGCCGCGGTGCTGAAGACCCCGGTGCCCGCCTGCGCCACGGCGCCGGGGTGCCGGCTGAGCTCGCTGGCGATCACCCAGAGCACCCTCGAGCAGAAGGTGTTCTTCGCCGCGCGCCCCGGCATCGACGTCACCGTCCGGGGGGTGACGGCCGGGTCGCCGGTCCTCGGCGCCGACGCCCTGGCCGACCGGGCCCGATGGCGTCTCGCCGTCTCGCCGGCGCCACCCAACCTCATCGTCACGCCGACCGCCGCCGGGCTGATGCTGCGGGTCGCGCCGATCCGGCCCGGCCCGGCGTCCGACGCCGGCGTCTACCCGATCGACACGCCCGCGCCGATCGCCACGATCCGGGCCAAGCGGCTGCAGCAGCGCATCGCCGGCGATCAGCGGGTCACCTACGGCTCGGCGTCGATCTCCGAGCGCATCGTGGGCACGGCGACGCGCCTGCCCCGCCTCGGCGACCAGGGCGTGCTCGTCGACCTCGAGTACGCCGACCGGCTCGGCGCCGACTTCGGCGCGGGCGAGTCGCTACAGGTCTGGCTCGCGCCCGGCGCGCCACGCGACATCGTCGACCGGCTGCGGCAGCAGGGGCTGATCGTGCAGGGCGAGGAGTCCATCGACACCGTCGCCGCCCGGTACGCCTCCTTCGGGCCGCCGCTGACCCTGCAGTTCATGCTGCTGTCGGCGGTGATCGGGATCGCGCTCGCGATCGGCTCCGCCTCGGTGGTCGCCGCCGTTGAGCGCCGGCCCAGGGCGGCGGAGCTCAACGCGCTGCGGATCCAGGGTGCACCCGCCCGCGTCGTGCAGCGGGTGGCCGCCGAGGGGTACCTCATTCTCGTCGGCGTCTCGATCGTCGTCGGACTGCTGCTCGTCGTGCTCATCCGCACCTACATCGGTGACGTCCTGCCGTACTTCGCAGATGGATGGAAGACGCCATGATCGGGCTCGTGCTGTCGATGATCCGGGCCCGGCCCGGGCAGGCCGTCACCGCGTTCGTCCTGGCCATGCTCGCCATGGCGGCCGCGGTGAGCGCGCCCGTCTACATCACCACCGCCGACCGTGCCGTGGTCGCGAGCGAGGTCGCCGCAGCGCCCGTCAACGAGCTGGTCGTGCAGGCCCGCCGCGAGACGAACGCCGGCGACCGGGCCTTCGAGGACCTCGCGCCGAAGGTCTTCGTCTTCCCCGGCTTCTCCACCGTCTTCAGCGCCGAGACCAACGCCTACCTGCAGAGCCCGGTGGAGGGCGTCGAAGCGATCGCGCCGCGGTTCGTGTATCGCGACGACGCGTGCGGGCACGTCCGGGTCGTCGAGGGCCGCTGCTTCATCAGCCAGAGCGAGATCATCCTCAGCAAGCCCACACTCGACCAGCTCAAGATCAAGGTAGGCGCCGTCCTGGGCGTCGACTGGGCCACGTTCGACGCCGAGGGCCAGGAGTGGGTGCCGCTCGGCAAGCCCACGTCGATGTCGGTCGTCGGCGCGTACGAGCCGATCGACGCGGCCGAGCAGTACTGGGCGGACTTCGGCTACTTCGACGACCGGCCGTCCGCCCGGCGGGTCACCGCCCCGGTCCTCGCCAACCGGCTCTCGCTGGAGTCGATCGAGCGGATGACCGAGCGCCAGGCCCTCGACGTCGTCATCGACCACGCCGCGATCACCGGGGACAGCCTCCTCGCGATCAACGGCGCCATCGAGAGCGGCCGGGCCCAGCTCGCCGGCCTGTCCGGGTCGCCGACGGTCAAGGCGGACCTGCCGCACCTGCTGGGCCGCATCGAGCACGACCGGAGCCTGGTCGCCCAGGTCGTGCCGGTCGGCGCGGTGCCGCTCGTGCTGCTGTGCTGGTTCGTGCTGTTCGTCGCCGTCGCCTCGGCGACCGCCGAACGCCGGCTCGAGCTCGGCCTGATGTCCCTGCGCGGGGTCACCTTCCCGCGCCGCTGGTGGCTCGCCGCGGGCGAGAGCATCGTGCCGATCCTCCTCGGCGCCGCCGCCGGCTACGTCCTCGGCCACTACCTCGTCCGGCTCGCCGCCTGGCTGCTGCTGGGCTCCAGCGGCGACGTGCCGCTCTCTGAGGGCGCCAACCTGTGGGCCCTCATCGCCCTCGCCGGTGCCGTGAGCGCGGCGGCCCTCGCCCAGCGGGCCGAGCTCGCCAAGAAGACCATCGACCTGCTGCGCAACGTGCCCAGCCGGCTGTCCCGCTGGGGCGCGCCGGTGTTCGAGGTGGCCGTGGTGGTCCTCGCCGTCGTCGCGGTGCTGCAACTGCGGGAGGGCGACAGCGGGCTCACCGGCTTCGCGATCTTCGGGCCGTCGCTGGTGGTCATCGCGTTCGGGCTGCTCGCCGCCCGCGGTGTGCTGCCACTCGCCGAACGCAACGGCCGGCGGGCCCTGCGCCGTGGCCGGATCGGGCCGACGCTCGCCGCGTATGCGATGGCCCGCCGCCCGGGCAGCCAGCGCACCCTCGCCCTGTTCGTGATCGCGATCGCCCTCGCCTGCTTCGCGGCGACCGCGGCAACCGCCTCCGACGACAACCGTGACCTGCGGATCCGGGTCGAGCTCGGGGCCGACCGGGTCCTCACCGTCGAGCCGGTCAGCCGCACCGAGCTGCTCAGCAAGGTCCGGGCGCTGGACCCCGCCGGCGACTTCGCCATGGCCACGGCGATGCTGCCGAAGGCCGAGGACCCGGCGGTCCCGCGGGTGCTCGGCGTCGACAGCGAACGCCTCGCCAAGGTCGCGCTGTGGAACGACTCCCGACTCACCGCCGCCGAGGCCGCCGCCCTGCTGCGGCCCGACGTCCCCCGGGACAGCATCATCGTGGACAACAAGGACGTGACCCTCGACATCACCGTCAACAAGCTCGTCGACGCGTTCCGGGTCAGGTTCGTCATGGTCGTGATCCCGCTGGACGGGTCGGCCGCGGGCGAGGTCGACTTCGGCGCGCCGCAGCTGGGCCGCCGCACGTACATCAGGAACCTCCCGATGTGCGTGAACAAGTGCCGCCTCGCCGCGCTGCGGATCAGGCAGCCGGAGGACCGCGGCTTCGACGCCACGATCACCCTGCACTCCATGGCCCAGCGGGGCGAGACCATCACCGACTTCAGCGACGGCGAGCAGTGGCGGGTCCCGGAGACCCCCGGGCCCGTGCTGATGGTGCCCGAGCTCACCTCCGCCGACGGCGGGCTGCGCATGAACGTGTCCGGTTACAAGGGCGCCGACGTCGCGTTCACGCTCATGCCGACGGATGCGCCGTCGCCGATGCCGGTCGTCATGGCCCGGGCTGCCAGCATGGGCGACCACATGGCCGGCTTCGACGGGTCCAGGATCGTCGCCAAGACCGTCGGCGAGGCCGGCCAGATCCCCCGCATGGGATCCAAGGGCGGCATCGTCGACCTCGACTACGCCGAGCGGCTCTCCTCCGGCGGCGCGGACACGATCAGCCCGCAGATCTGGCTGAACGCGAAGGCGCCCGCCGACATCCTCGACCGGGTCGAGGCGCAGGGCCTGCACGTCATGACCGACCAGCGGATCGGCCCGCTGCGGGCCGCCCTCGACGAGCAGGGCCCGGCGGTCGCGCTGCGCTTCCACGAGCTCGCGGCCGGCCTCGCCGTCCTGCTCGCCGGCGGCGCGATGTGGCTCGTCACCGCCCTGGACCGGCAGCGCCGCGGCGGCGAGCTGCGGGCCCTGCGGGCGCAGGGCGTGGCCCGCCGGGACGCGTCCGCCAACGGCTACCTGGCGCTGGTCGGCACCGCGGCGGTCATCGGGCCCTTCGCCGCTCTGGCAAGCTGGCTCCTGGTGCGCGAACATCTTCCGGTGTTCACCGACGACCCCGACACCTTCCCGGTGCCGATCTGGCCGTCGCCGCTCCCGGTGGCCGTCGCCTGGGCGGCGGCCGTGCTGACCCTCGCCGGCGTGGCCCTCCTAGCCGGCGCCCGACTCCGTGCCGCGACCAGACAGCGATAAAAGGGGACTGCTCATGAACGGGTTGGCGGTGGCCTGCCGGCGGGTCGTGCACATCTACCGGGCCGAGGCGGGCGACGTCGTGGCGCTCGCCGGTGTCGACCTGTCGATCGGGCCGGGGGAGACCCTGGCCCTGGTCGGGCCGTCCGGCTCCGGCAAGTCGACGCTGATCGCGCTGCTCGCCGGGCTCATGCGCCCGTCGGCCGGCCGGGTCAACATCGGCACGTACGACATGGGCAAGCTGTCCGACGGTGAGATCGCCCGCCTCCGCGGCACCGAGATCGGCGTGGTGCTGCAGGGCGCCGCCCGCAACCTGCTGCCCTACGCGACGCTGCACCGCAACATCTGGCTGGCCCAGCGGCGCGCCGCCCGCACCGAGGGCATCAAGCTCGACGACCCGGACCGCATCCTCGACCTGGTGGGACTGCCCGGCCTCGGCCGCTCCCGCATCGAGGAGCTCGCTCCCGGCGCCCGCCAGCGCGCCGCGCTCGCCGTCGGCATCGCCGCCGGACCCGGCCTGCTGCTCGTCGACGAGCCGACCAGCCAGCTCGACACCGCCGGCCGCGACGAGGTCCTCGAGGCCCTCGAAACGGTCAACCAGGAGCGCAACACCACGATCGTCGTCGTCACGCACGACGGCGACGTCGGCACCCGCCTCGGCCGCGCCGTGACCATCCGCGACGGCCGCGTCGGCGCCGAAGGCCGCGACGGCCAGGACTTCGCCGTGGTCGCCGGGGACGGCACCGTCCAGCTGCCGCCCGAGGTCCTCGGCGACTTCCCGCCCGGCACCCTCTTCACCGTCGAGCACATCGACGGCGCCGTCACACTGGTGGCGGGTGGATCCGACCGGTCACTTGCGGCGGACCACTTGGGGCACGTGCAAAACTAGCTCCATGAGCGACCCAAGGCAGACCCAGTCGATCTTCACCCGCGGGGCGGTGGACCTCGGCGCCCTGGCCCGGAGCAATCAGGCCGCGGCGCAGCGATCTGCTCAGCCTGCCGCCGCGCCGAGCTCCGCGTTCGTGTTCGACGTCACCGAGACCAACTTCCAGGACGCCGTCCTGCAGCGTTCGGTCAACACCCCGGTCGTCCTCGACTTCTACGTGGAGGGCAGCCAGCCGCACCAGCAGTTCTCGCCGCTGCTGGAGAAGCTCGCCGGCGACGGTGAGGGCACCTGGCTGCTCGGCCGCGTCGACATCGAGGCCAATCCGCGGCTTGCCCAGATGTTCCGCATCCAGGGCATCCCGTTCGTCGTCGCGATCGTCGGCGGGCAGCCCGTCGACGCGTTCAACCAGATGCTGCCCGAGAATCACCTGCGCCAGTGGATCGACGCGGTCCTCAAGGCCGCCGGCGTCGAGGTCCAGCGCGGCGACGACCCGCGCCTGCTGGCCGCCGACGACTCCCTCATGGACGGCGACCTCGACGGTGCCGAGCTGGCATACAAGCAGATCCTGGCCGACACGCCGGCGGACCCGATCGCCGAGTCCGGCCTCGCCCAGGTCGCCCTGCTGCGCCGGACCTCGGGGCTGGACCCCGCGGCCGTCCTGGCGGCGGCCGGGGATGACGTCCCCTCCCAGCTGCTCGCCGCCGACATCGAGGTGCTGACCGGCCAGGCCGACCTCGCCTACAAGCGCCTCATCGACCTTGTCCGCCGCACCCCCGGCGACGAACGCGAGACGGTGCGCAAACACCTCGTCTCGCTGTTCACCGTCGCGGGGCCCGACGACCCCGCGGTCGCCAAGGCCCGCCGGGCGCTGGCGAGCGCGCTCTTCTGAGCCGGGGCGGGATGCGCCGGATCGCCGTCGTCGACGCACCGAGCAACCTGGGGTTGCGGCCACCGACCGCAACCTCGGTCCCCGGCTGCGCGAAAGCCCCCGGCGCTCTGCGCGACAGCGGCCTGCTGGCCCGGCTGGGCGCCCGCGACGCGGGGTGCATCACCCCGCCGCGCTACGACCCGGCCGGCTGGCAGCCCGGCGACGGCGTCGCCCAGGCCGACGAGATCGCGGTGTTCGTCCGCCGGCTGGCCGACCGGATCGGCTCGGTCCTCGCCGCCGGCGACTTCCCGGTCATCCTCGGCGGCGACTGCTCGATCCTGCTCGGTGCCGGGCTGGCGATGCGGCGGTACTCCGCCGATCTCGCCGGCCGGGTCGGCCTGGTCTACGTCGACGGCCACTCCGACTTCCGCCACGAGGGCAACGCGTCGTATGTCGGGGCCGCCGGCGGGGAGGCCCTGGCGCTGGCCACCGGCCGCGGGCAGAGCAACCTCGCCTCGATCGAGCAGCGCCGGCCCTACTTCCGCGACGTCGACGTGGTCCTGCTCGGCATCCGCACCCACGACGAATACCGCCTCGACCTGCAGGCCGCCGGCATCGTCGCCCGCGCGGTGCCGGAGCTGCGCTCCCACGGCGCCGCCCGCTCCGCGCAGTGGGCCCGCGACCAGCTGCGCGACTGCGCCGGCTTCTGGGTCCACGTCGACGTCGACGTGCTCGACCCGGCGGTCATGCCGGCGGTCGACGCCCCCGACGTCGGCGGGATCGCCTACCGGGAGCTGGAGATCCTGCTCAGCGGGCTGGTCAGCGACCCGCGCTGCGTGGGTGTCCAGGTCACCGTCTTCGACCCCGACTACGACCCCGACGGGCAGTACGCCCGGGAGGTCACCGACGTCCTCGTCGCCGGCCTCGAGCCCCTCGTGACGTCCTCCGCCCTGGCCGCCGCCGACCTCACCCCGGTGGTGTCCGCCCCGCCGGTGCAGGCACCGGCCACCGGCGGGCCGGCGTTCGCGCGCCCGCCGGTGTTCGAGCCGGTGCCGGTGCCGGAGCCGGCGTCCGCGCCGGTGCCGGTGTTCGAGCCCGTGCAGGTGCCGGAGCCGGCGTCCGCGCCGGTGTTCGAGCCTGCGCCGGTGTCGGAGGCTGTCTCCGCGCCGGTGTCCGAGCCGGTCGGGGAGCAGGCGGACGAGGCGGCTGCCGTGGCGGCCGGCGCTGCCGTCGACGACCCGGCCGGTGACTCTCCCGACGCTCCGGTCGACGGTTCCGACCCTCCGGCCGACGATGCCGACGTCGAATGGGCCGCTGGTCCGGTCGGCGACGACCCGGCCGGCCAGGTCACCGATGCGGCGGCCGGCTCCGATGCCCCCTCGCAGGGCGAGCCCGTCGATCCGGAAGCGCTTCCTGCCGACGCCGGAGCGGGTCTTGCTGCCGACGCCGGAGCAGGCCTTTCTGCCGACGCTGCTGGCGGCCTTCCTGGCGGCCTGCCGGACGGCGTTGCTGACGGTCCGGGTGAGCCGCAGGACGAGCCGGCGGATGACCCGGCCGATGACCTGGCGGCGTTCCCCGATCTCACCGAGCCGTTGGTCGATGCCTCCGCGGGCGCCTCGCCCGCCGGCAGCGCACCGGGCGGTGCCGCCGAGGATCACGAGCTGGAGCTGCCGCCGGTCGCCTGGGTCGATGTGCGGACCGGTGCGGTGGTCGACCTCGCCGCGGACCGGGGCGCCGGCCGGGCGGGGCAGGCCGAGACGCCCCGGCTTCCCGCGTACAGCCGTGGCGCTGTGATCGGCATCACCACCCGCAAGCCGATCGACCTCGACGAGGTGGCGTCCGCCGGTCCTGCGGACGACGGCTGGGTCACCGTCGGCGGGCCGGACGCGGTGGGCGAGCCGCCCGCCGGCCCGGACCAGCCCGCCGACCAGCCCGCCGACCAGCCCGCCGCCGAGCTGGCTGCCGCCGCCGAGGGTGGTGGTGCGGCGCTACCGTTCGGGCGCCCCGGGCGCAAGAGCCGCCGGGCGCCCCGGCTGGCGTTGACGCTCGCGCCGACCTCGGCACCGCCGGCCTCGGGTCGCCTCGCCCGCCGCGCCGACGCGCCGGACGACGCGCCCGGCCAGGACCGGGATGGTGCCGTGCCGTTCGTGCCGGCGCAGAGCCGGACACCCCGTGAGCCGGTGGAGCCGCCAGAGTCGCCGTTGACGGATGTGGTGCCTGCCGCGCGTACACCGGACGAAGAGCGGACACCGAAACAGCGATGAAAACGGCCCCACCCGCCGACGGCGGGTGGGGCCGCGTGCTGTGGGTCAGCCGATGGTCTGGAAGAACTTCCCGGCGATCGGGACGGCCGCCGCGGTGCTGGCGCCGCCGTTCTCGACGAAGACGCAGAAGGCGATGTCGCCGCGGTACCCCATGAACCAGGAGTGCGTGTGCGCCGGGTCGTTGTCGTATTCGGCGGTGCCGGTCTTGCCCCGCAGGTCGCCGGGGAGGTTCTTGAGCTGGTCGGCGGTGCCGGAGGTGACGACCTCGCGCATCATCTGCCGCAACGCGTCCAGGGAGGCCTGGTTGAGCTGCGGGCCGTCGGCCGCCGGGCTCTTCGGGGCGGGGTCGAGCACGAGCTGCGGCTGCTTCCACTGGCCGCGGGCGATCGCGGCGGCGGCGCCGGCGAGCGCGACCGGCGAGGAGAGCGTGGTGCCCTGCCCGAACGCGGCCGCGGCCTGCTCGGACTTGGAGCCGTTCGCGGAGACCTTGCCGGTGAAGACGTCGACGCCGAGGTCCCACGGGATGCCGATGCCGACGCTCTGCGCGGTCTTGGCGAGGCCGTCCGGGGCGAGCTGCGGGGCGAGGGACGCGAACGCGGTGTTGCACGACTTCGCGAAGTCGACCCGGAACGGGACGTTGCCGAGCTCCATGTCGTGGGAGTTCTTGAACGTGCGGCCGTCGACGGTGAGGTTCTTCGGGCAGGGGACCACGGTCTCGCCGGTCGTGCCCTTGTCGAGCACGCCGAGCGCGGTGATCGTCTTGAACGTGGAGCCGGGCGGGGTCTGCCCGACCAGCGCGAAGTTGTTGCCGGCCGCGCCGGGGCCGTTGGCGACCGCGACGATCGAGTTGTCGCTGACGCGGATCGCGACGAGGGCGGAACGGCGGGTGTCGAGGGCGAGGGCCGCCTCGGCCGCGTTCTGGATGTTGACGTCGAGGGTGAGCTTGATCGCCGCGCCCGGTGCCGCCTCGGTGGTGAAGAGCTTCTTGTCCGGGGTACCGGTGGGCATCGGCACCACGACGGAGACGCCCGGTTTGCCCTGCAGGGCCGTGTCGTACCGCTGCTGCAGCCCGGACAGGCCGACGACGTCGCCGACCTTGTACTTGCCGGGGTTCTTGTCCATGATCTCCTTGGTCACCTCGCCGGACGTGCCGATCAGGGCACGGGCGAACTGGGCCGAGGGACCGAGGGTCTGCGTCGAGTTGCGGGTGACGACGCCCGGGGTCGAGTTGAGCTTGTTGGCAATCTGGTCGTAGACCTCCTTGCGCAGCGTCACGACCTCGACGAACGCGTCGGGCTTCGCGGCCTTCACCTTGTTCGGCAGGCCGGACAGGTCGACCTGGACCTTCGCCGCGGTGAACGCGTCACCGAGGTTCTTCACCACGATGTTGATGTCGGTGACCGAGCGTGGCTGCACGCCGATGATGACCACGGGCTTGCTGCTCACGATCGGCTGGCCGGAGCCGTCGAGAATGCTGCCGCGGGGACCCGCCGACTTGCGCACGGCGATCTTGTCGGTGGCCTCCAGCGTCGGGTTGATGGTCTTGACGCCCCAGACGACGGTCCACTGCTTGTCGATGCGCCTGGCGTTGACCGTGGTGTCGTACTCCCAGGTCGATCCGGCGACCGGCCACTTGACCGTCACCACGGCGCTGGCCTCGTCCTTCTTGACGGCGGGCGCGCCCTTGATCGCCAGCTTGGGCGGCGTCGCGGCGAGGTCACCGGCGACCGTGGTCCACAGCTTCTGCGCCGCGTCGCCACTGAGCGCTTTGCCGTCCGTGCCCACGAACTTCATCCCGGCGATGTTGCCCTGCTCCCACGCGGCGAGGAACGTCTTCAGCGCGTCGTCCGGTGGCTTGCTGGAGCAGGCTGGCAGGGCACCCAGCAGCGTCAGCCCGGCGAGGAGGGCGATCATGCGACGAAATGAAACGGCCATGGGGGCGATTCTGCGTCATGAAAGCCACGATCCGCACGCCCCAAGATCGGAAAAGTTGGACAATTGGTATATGGGCGTACTGGTCGATCGGGTAACCGACGCTGCTGAACCGGTTACCGGGGTATGCGCCGATCAGAAATGTCGGGGGTACGTCTTAGGCTGTGCGGGACAACCCACAGCGTCGTGGGTGAGGGGAGAACAGACCGATGAACCGGCCCACGGCAACGGTGCGCACTGCGGTCGCCGAGCCAACGATCGAGGACGACGAGTTAGCGCAGCCAGTGCCCAACGCTGAGCACCTCGTCGCCGAAGCGGTGGTCCTGGCCGCAGCGCAGGACGTCGATCCCGAGTTGGTCGCGCACTACTGGCGCCTCGTCCCCGACGAGGAGCTGGCCAGCTGCCAGGTGTCGAAGATGGTCGCGGCCACGGCGTCGCACCTGGAGCTCGCCGACCAGCGGGTCCCGGGGGAGCTGAAGCTCCGGCTGGGGCTCAGTGTGACCGGCGGCACATCTCTGGAGATCGTCACCGACGACATGCCATTCCTGGTCGACTCCGTGACCAGCGCCCTGTCGGCGCGCAATCTCGACGTCAACCTGCTCGTCCACCCGCTCGTCGTGGTGCGCCGGCAGCCGCTGGGCGCCCTGGAGGGGGTCCGGGTCGGCCTCGAGCCCGAGGACGCCGGCCCCGGCGACATCGTCGAGAGCTGGATCCGCATCGAGATCGACCGCATCCGCGACGAGCAGGACCTGGAGACGGTCCGCACAGACCTGGCCCGCGTGCTCAACGACGTGCGCGAAGCGGTCGAGGACTGGCCGAAGATGCGCACCCAGGCACTCGCGCTCGCCGACGAGCTGGGCAGCGCGCAGCTGCCGGTGCCGGACAAGGACATCACCGACTCCGTCGAGCTGCTGCGGTGGCTCGCCGACGACCACTTCACGTTCCTGGGCTTCCGGCAATACAAGCTGATCAAGGGCGACGGCGGCGAAGACCTGCTGCAGGCCGTCCTCGGCACCGGCCTGGGCATCCTGCGCGCCGACCAGCCGCACCCGCGGGTGCTGAGCTCGATGACCGCCGAGGCGTATGCCAAGGCCCTCGAGAAGCGGCTGCTGATCATCACCAAGGCCAACTCCAGGGCCACCGTGCACCGCTCGGCCTATCTGGACTACATCGGCTTCAAGCAGTTCGACGCCGACGGCAACGTGACCGGCGAGAAGCGCTTCCTGGGGCTGTTCTCGTCCGCGGCCTACCGCACCAGCGTGCGGGACCTGCCGGTGGTCAAGCGCAAGGTCGCCGAGGTGGTGGAGCGCTCGGGCCTCTCGCCGCGCTCCCACTCCGGCAAGGACCTGATGGAGACGCTGGAGACCTATCCGCGCGACGAGCTGTTCCAGATCACCACCGATGAGCTGTATCGCTCCGCGATGAGCGTGCTGCGCCTGGCCGGGCGGCGGCAGCTGCGGCTGTTCCTGCGCCGCGACGCCTATGGCCGCTTCATCTCGTGCCTGGTCTACCTGCCCCGGGACCGGTTCACCACGGCCAACCGGCTGCGCATCCAGCAGATCCTCCTCGCGGAGCTCAACGGCATCGGCGTCGACTACACGACCCGGGTCAGCGAGTCGAAGTTCGCGCGGGTCCACTTCATCGTGCGCACCGAGCCCGGCAACCCGCCCGGCGACGTCGACGTCGACGACCTGACCGAGCGGCTCGCCGAGGCCACCCGCCTCTGGGACGACGACTTCCGCCTCGTCCTGGAGCGCAAGCTCGACGACGAGCACCAGGCGAAGCTGCTCTACCAGCGCTACGGCGGCGCGATCTCGGAGACGTACAAGGACGAGCACACGCCGTATGAGGCGGTGAAGGACGTCGCGAAGCTGGAGCTGCTCGACGAGCCCGGCCAGCTCGTCATGCACGTCTACCGGCGCCGCCAGGACGAGTCGGACATCCGGTTCAAGGTGTATCGCTACGGCGAGCCGATGATCCTCTCCGCCGTCCTGCCGGTGCTGCACTCCCTCGGCGTGCGGGTCACCGACGAGCGGCCGTATGAGATGCACCGCGTCGACGGCACCATCTACCTCTACGACTTCGGCCTGCAACTGCCCGCCGACTCGAGGGCGATCGCCGAGGTCCGGCCGCACCTGGAGAACGCGTTCTCCGCCACCTGGCGCGGCGAGGCCGAGGTCGACGGGTTCAACACCCTGGTCATCAAGGCCGGTCTCACCTGGCGTGAGGTGGTCGTGCTCCGGGCCTACGCGAAATACCTGCGCCAGGCCGGCACGGTGTTCTCGCAGGACTACATGGAGTCGACCCTCCTGCAGTATCCGGCGATCGCCTCCAAGCTCGTCGCGCTGTTCGCGGCCCGGTTCGACCCGCGGCTGCAGCTGTCCGAGGACAGCCGGGCGGTGCAGACCAGGGAGCTGGTCACGGCCATCCACGCCGACCTCGACGAGGTGACCAGTCTCGACCAGGACCGGATCCTGCGCTCGTTCCTGATGCTGATCCAGGCGACGCTGCGCACGTCGTTCTTCCAGCGGGGCGAGGCCGGCCGGCCGAAGTCCTACACGGCGTTCAAGCTCGATCCGCAGTCGATCCCCGACCTGCCGGCGCCGCGGCCGAAGTTCGAGATCTTCGTGTACTCGCCGAGGTTCGAGGGTGTGCACCTGCGCTTCGGCGCGGTCGCCCGGGGCGGCCTGCGCTGGTCCGACCGGCGCGAGGACTTCCGCACCGAGATCCTCGGCCTGGTCAAGGCGCAGATGGTGAAGAACGCCGTGATCGTGCCGACCGGCGCCAAGGGCGGCTTCGTGCTCAAGCAGGTGCCGGGCGACCGTGACGAGGCCGTCGCCTGCTACCAGCTGTTCATCTCGGCCCTGCTCGACGTCACCGACAACCTCGACGGCGGCAAGGTCGTGGCCCCGGCCGACGTGGTCCGGCACGATCCCGACGACCCGTATCTCGTCGTCGCCGCGGACAAGGGCACCGCCACGTTCTCCGACATCGCCAACGAGATCTCGGTGAAGTACGGGTTCTGGCTCGGCGACGCGTTCGCCTCGGGCGGCTCGGCCGGCTACGACCACAAGAAGATGGGCATCACCGCCAAGGGCGCCTGGGAGTCGGTGAAGCGGCACTTCCGCGAGCTGGGCGTCAACACGCAGACGACCGACTTCACCGTCGTCGGCGTCGGCGACATGTCCGGCGACGTCTTCGGCAACGGGATGCTGCTCTCGCGGCACATCCTGCTGGTCGCGGCCTTCGACCACCGGCACATCTTCATCGACCCCACCCCGGACCGGGCGGCGTCGTTCGAGGAGCGGCAGCGGCTCTTCGACCTGCCACGCTCGTCCTGGGACGACTACGACAGGTCGATCATCTCCGCCGGTGGCGGGGTCTATCCACGGACGGCGAAGTCGATCCAGCTCACGTCGGAGGCGAAGGCGGCCCTGGGCATCCCGTCCTCGGTGATCTCGCTGACGCCCAACGAGCTGATGCACGCGATCCTCGCCGCCCCCGTCGACCTGTTCTGGAACGGCGGCATCGGCACCTACGTGAAGGCCACCGGCGAGTCGCACGCCGACGTCGGCGACAAGGCCAACGACTACCTGCGGGTCAACGGGCGGGAGCTGCGCGTCAAGGTCGTCGGCGAGGGCGGCAACCTCGGCCTGACCCAGCGCGGCCGGATCGAGTTCGCGCTCGGCGGCGGCCGCATCGCCACCGACTTCATCGACAACTCCGCCGGTGTCGACTGCTCCGACCACGAGGTCAACATCAAGATCCTGCTCGACCGGGCCGTCGCCGCCGGCCAGCTCGAGCAGGCCGACCGCAACCCGCTGCTGGCCCAGATGACCGACGAGGTCGGCGACCTGGTCCTGCGCGACAACTACGACCAGGCCACCGCGCTGGGCAACGCCCGCGCCCAGTCCCGGTCGCTGCTGCCGGTGCACAAGCGGCTCATCGCGGATCTCGAGAAGCGCGGGCTGATCGACCGGGCCCTGGAGGGGCTGCCGACCGACGAGGAGTTCGACTCCCGCGCCGCGCTCGGCGTCGGCCTGACCTCACCCGAGTTCGCGGTCATGTTGTCCTACGTGAAGATCGTCCTCGAGCACGAGATCCTCGACTCCGGCCTGCCCGACGAGGAGTGGACCAACGAGGTGCTGGTCGCCTACTTCCCGACCGCCCTGCGCGACCGGTTCGTCGAGGCGATGGCCGAGCACCCGCTGCGCCGCGAGATCGTCACCACGGCCGTCGTCAACGAGGCCGTCAACCGGGGCGGCACGTCCTTCTTCCACCGCGCGTCGGAGGAGACCGGCGCCGGCTCGGCCGACGTCCTGCGCGCCTCCGTCGTCATCCGCGAGGTCTACGGGCTCAACGCGCTGCGCACCGCCGTCGAGGTCCTGGACAACCAGATCCCGACCGAGTCGCAGACCGAGGTCTATCTGGAGATCCGCCGACTGCTCGACCGCGCGGTGCGCTGGCTGGTCTCCAACCGGCGCCTGCCGATCGACGTGCCCGGCGAGATCGCCCGGCTGCGCCCCGGCATCTCGCGCCTGCTCGGGGAGCTGGACACCCTCTTCCGGGGCCGCGAGCGGGAGGCCCTGCACGCCAACACCGTCCAGCTGCGCGAGCTCGGCCTCCCCGACGAGCTGGCCGAGCTCACCACCCGCATCATGTATGGCTTCGGCCTGCTCGACATCGTCGAGGTCGCCTCCCAGACCGGCCGCGACGTCAACGAGGTCGCCACGGTCTACTACGTGCTGTCCGAGCGCTTCCGCATCGACGACCTGCTGTCGAAGATCTCCGACCTGCCCCGCGAGGACCGCTGGCAGACCCTGGCCCGCATGGCGCTGCGCTACGACCTGTATGCGGCGCTCGCGGCCCTGACCGCCGAGGTGCTCAACGGCACCGCCCCCTCCGACGACGCCGAGGCCCGCGTCGACGAGTGGGAGCAGAGCAACGCCACGTCGATCGCCCGCACCCGCAACGCCATCGGCGAGTTCGGCGAGTCCCCCGGCGACCTCGCCGCCCTCTCCGTCCTCCTCCGCCAGATCCGCACCCTGGTCCGAGCCTCCGCCGCCTGACCCCTCCGTGATCCGGAAGACCTCGTGTACCCCTGGGTGCACAGACTCTTCCGGATCACGGGCGGCCGGGCGGAGTTATCCACAGGCGGGGATTCGGGCTGTCCGCCGGCGCGGGCAGTGCCCAGGCTGGTCGGGTGCTTGAAGAGCTGTTGGAACTGCAGGCCGGCGTCGTGACACGGCGGCAGGCCGTCGAGGCAGGGGTGAGTCTCGGCACGATCCGGTCGCACGTCGAGGCCGGCCGGTGGGTGCCGATGTTCGACGGGGTGTTCCGGACGTTCACCGGCGACGTGAGCCGCCGGGCGTCGTGCTGGGCGGTGCTGCTCCGGGCCGGACCCGGTGCGGCGCTGAGCCATGACACCGCGGCCGAGCTGCACGGGCTCGTGGACCAGCCGTCCGACCTGGTGCACGTCACCATCCCCGGCCACCGGCGGATGCGGCCGTTGCCGGGCGTGGTGGTGCATCACCGGGCCCGGCTCGCCGCCACCGTCCAACCGGGACCCGCGTTGCGGCGCACGCGGGTCGAGGACACCACGCTCGACCTCGCCGAGCTGGAGCGAAGGCTGGAGTCGGCGATCGGCTGGCTGACCACGGCATGCGGCCGGGGCCTGACCACACCGGATCGGCTGGCGACCGCGTTGCGGCGGCGCAGGAAGATGCGCTGGCGACGGTTGCCGGAGTCGACGGTCGGCGATGCCGCAGCAGGTGCTCGTTCGGTGCTGGAGCTGCGGTATCTCCGGGACGTCGAGCGGGGTCACGGCCTTCCCGCCGGCCGGCGCCAGGCGCGGGTCCGGCAGGCCGGCGCGACCCGTTACCGGGACGTCGAATACCGGCCGTTCGCCACCGTGGTCGAGCTCGACGGCCGGGCTTACCACCCGGAGGAGTTGCGCCGCCAGGATCAGCGGCGCGACAACGCCACCGCAGCCGGCGGTCAGCGGACCCTTCGCTACGGCTGGGCCGACGTCGCGACCCCGTGCGCGACGGCGATCCAGGTCGCTCGCACGCTCCGCGCCGGTGGCTGGAAGGGCCGCCTCCAGCCCTGCCGCCGCCCGGGTTGCCCGGCCGGCCGGCAGCTCCGCCACGTCTTCCATGATCCCGAAGACCCCGTGCACCCATAGCCACCCAACCTCTTCCGGATCATGAGAAGGAGAGCGGGGCTAGGCGGCCAGGCCGAGGGTTTCGGCGGCGGCGCGGCCGTTGGCGTGGCTGGCGCCCCAGGTGGTGATGAAGGCGCGGGCGCCCGTGGGGCGCCAGGAGGACGGCCAGCCCATCTCGACGACGGTGACGGGGTGGGTGGCGGCCAGGGCGTCGACCAGGTTGCGGGCGCCCGGCAGGCGGTGGACGTTGCGGCCCACGACGACGATCGGGCGGATGCCGGCCCGGGTGCGCAGCTCGTCCGGCGCGGCCTGCTCGGCCACCACGCGGATCTGCTCGGTGCCGTTGACGTGCGGGCCGAGGCCCCACGGGACGCGGCCGGCGGCGATCGACGACTCCGACTCCAGCTGGACGATGAGCGGAGCGGAGGAGCGGTCGACCGAGCCCTCGACGCGCACGGCGCTCAGCGCGGCCGGGTACCCGAGCCCGGGCTCCTCCCGGTCGGTGCGGTCGCCCTGGCGGGTCCAGTCGGACAGGGCCTGGACGCGGGCGACGGCCTCCTCCAGGCGGGCGAGCGGCAGCCGGCCGTCCTGGACGGCGGTGACGATCTCGTCGACGCAGGCGAGCGTGAGCTTCTCGTCGACATCGGCGCCGATGCACAGCAGGTCGGCGCCGGCGGCGAGGGCGAGGACGGCGCCGGCCTGGGTGCTGCCGGCGTAGCGGGCGGCGCCGAGCATCTCCAGGGCGTCGGTGACGACGACGCCGGTGAAGCCGAGCTCGGTCCGGAGCAGGTCGACGAGGACGGCCTTGCTGAAGGTCGCCGGAGCGTCGCCGGTCAGGGTGGGCACGCGGATGTGCGCGCTCATGATCGACTTGGCGCCCGCCTCGACGGCGGCGGCGAAGGGTGGCAGCTCGCGGCCGCGGAGCTCGTCGACGGAGATGTCGACCGTCGGCAGCTCGAGGTGGGAGTCGGCGAGCGTGGCGCCGTGGCCGGGGAAGTGCTTGGCGCAGGCGGCCACCCGGGCGCTCTGCAGGCCGAGCACGGCGGCGGCGGTGTGCGCGGCGACGAGCTGCGGGTCGGCGCCGAAGCTGCGGGTGCCGATGATCGGGTTGTCGTCGGCGGTGTTGACGTCGACCGTGGGTGCCAGGTTGAGGTTGAGCCCCAGCTGGTCGAGCTCGGCGCCGATGGTGCGATACACCCGGCGGGTGATCGCCGGATCGCCGAGCGCGCCGAGGGCGGCATTGCCCGGGTACGGGCTGCCGAGCCGGTGCGCCAGGCGGGTGACGTCGCCGCCCTCCTCGTCGATGGCGATGAGGACGCCGTCACGGGCCGCGTGCAGGCCGGCGGTGAGCGCGGCGACCTGGTCACGGTCCACGATGTTGTAGCCGAACAGCAGGTGTCCGGCCATCCCCTCGGCGACCAGGTCGACGGCCCAGGCCGGGGCCTGTGCGCCCGGGAATGCGCCGAGCAGCGTGCCCAGCGCCAGCCGGCGGAGTCCTGGATCGTTCGACACGGTGTTCCCCCCTCAGCGCGTGACCAGTGTTGGACACTCGTCGGATGCGCTATCCACGATCGTAAGAGCATCTTGACCAGTTGTGCGTAGGTCGTATGGGTGGTGTGACCGTACGCTTTCCGGTATACGTTGCCCGAGGCAATCTAATAGGAAAGTTTCTTAAATACTAGGGGTGTACGTCACCATGAGTTCTGCTCGTCTTCCCGGCACCCCTAGATTGCTGCGCGCGCTCAACGACCGCGCCGCGCTCGAGCTGCTGCTCAGCAAGGGTCCGCTGACCCGCGCTCAGCTCGGAGAGCTGACCGGACTGTCCAAGGTCACCGCATCCCAGCTGGTGGAGCGCCTCGAGGAGCGGGGGCTCGTGGAGCGCGTCGGCGAGCAGGCCGGCGGCCGGGGACCCAACGCCCAGATGTACGCCGTGGTCCCCGCGACCGCATACGTCGTCGGCGTCGAGGCCGGCCCGCAGCACGTCGTGGCCGGCGTGGCGGACATCACGGGCAGGATCGTCGGGCGCACCGACGTCTCGATCGGCGAGGGCGACGACCCGGTCAAGGTCGTGCACGCCGCCGTCGTCGAGGCGGCCGGCGAGGCTGGCGCGCCGATCGACCGCATCCGCCGGATCGTGCTCGGCACGCCCGGCCTGGTCGATCCGAAGAGCGGCGAGATCACGTTCGCCTGGGACCTGCCGCGCTGGCATCGGGGCCTGCTCACGGCGCTGCGGGAGGACCTCGGGCGCCCCGTCGCCTTCGAGAACGACGTGAACCTCGCCGCCATCGCCGAGCAGCACAGCGGCGCCGCGCTCGGCGCGAAGGACTTCGTGCTGGTCTGGCTGGACCGTGGCGTCGGCACCGCCGTCGTCCTCGGCGGCCGGCTGCACCGGGGCAGCGTCGGCGCGGCCGGTGAGATCGGCTACCTGCCGGTGGCGGGCACGCAGGTGAGCCGCGACGCGTCGCGCCGGGCGAAGAGCGGCTTCCGGATGCTCACCGACGCCGCGGCGGTCAAGACGGTCGCCAGGTCCCACGGGTTCAAGGCCGCGGGTGCCGGCGAGGCGATCAGGGCGGCCATCGCCGCCGGGACGGCCGGCAGCCCCTTCCTGGACGAGCTGGCCCGCCGGATCTCCCTCGGGGTGGCGTCGGTCGGGCTGGTGCTCGACCCGGAGCTGGTCGTCCTGGCCGGCGAGATCGGCCAGGCCGGCGGCGCCGACCTGGCGCAGCGGGTGCAGCACGAGGTCGCCGCGATCGCCGTGGTGTCGCCGCGGGTCGTCGCCACCGAGGTCTCCAGCGAGCCGGTCCTCAACGGCGCGATCCTCACCGGCCTCGACGCCGTCCGCGAAGAGGTGTTCGGCGACACGGCCTGATACGCCCATGATCCGGAAGAGCCTGTGCACCCCTGGGTACACAGGCTCTTCCGGATCATGAGGTCGGGGTCAGTTGGTGTCGCGCCGCCGCATCGACGCGAACGCGCCCGCCAGCAGGATCGCCACCACCAGCGCGATGACCACACCGGCCTGCGGCCAGCTGCCCAGCTGCGTGGTGGAGGCCGCCACGCAGCCCTTGTCGTCGCAGTACGCCGGGTTGCTCTCGAACGCGTACGACTTGTTCATCCAGGCCGACACCCAGCTGGACAGCCGGTACCTCGCCGAGTAGTCGGTGCCACCGATCAGCTGGAAGAGGATGATGCCGCCCAGCTCGTAGATGAGCAGGTAGGCGATCCCGACCCCGAGCGCGGTCGACGTGTGCCGGCCCATCGAGGCGATCGCGAAGCCCAGGGCGGTGCCGGCCATCGCCAGCAGCGCCACGCGGACCGCGGTGATCAGCAGCGATGTCCAGTCCCCGAACGTCATGACGCTGACCGAGTCACCGATGGCGTCGACGGCCATGAACGCGCCGGTCCAGGCAGCCAGGTACACCACCGACACCAGCGCGATCCCGGCGCAGACGGCGATCAGTTTGCCGGCCAGCACCGCCCAGCGGCGGGGCGCCCAGAGGAGCAGGTTGAGCATGCCACCGGAGCTCCACTCCACACCCACGAACGACGCGCCGAGCACGAAGCCGGCGACCGTGAGCACGATCGCCGCGGTCGTGAACAGCTGCGGCCACTGGCGGGCGAACGAGAAGCCGAATTCGAGCAGTGAGTCGGCGGTGGGCCGGGGGCCGTAGTCGCAGCCGCGCGGGAAGTCCACGCCGGCCGGCGCGGCCTGCGTGCCGCTCTGCACGGCCTCGCACAGCTCGACGTTGCGGTCGTAGAGGACCGCGGCGGCCTGGGCGCGTTCGCCGGCGACGCGGATCTCCTCGGCCGTCGGGTCGCTGCGGGTCAGTGTGAAGCCGAACGTCAGGAACGCGAGCAGCGTCGCGATGAGCACGAGGGTCACCAGCGTGACCCGGCGGCTGAACAGGCGGGTCCACTCGGCCCGCAGCAGCGCGGTCATGCCTGCCGTCCGTTCTCGATGATCTGGCCGGTGACCTCGATGGGCCGGTGCGGCCCGTCATGAAGCGGCGGCCCGCCATGACGCGGAGGCCCGCCATGACGCGGAGCCTCGTCATGGCGTGGCCACTCTGAGTTGTCGACCGGCCGGAACTGCCCGCGCCGCGGGCCGCCGCCGGTCAGGGTGAGGAACGCGTCCTCCAGCTGCGCGACGGGTGCCAGCTCGCGGACCCACAGATCGTGCAGGCCGAGGGCGCGGGAGATCCAGGCCGGATCGGCGAGGTCGTGCACGACGATCTGGTCGCCGGAGACCGTGATCTGCGCGCCGGCGTCGGCGAGGATCTGCGCGGCCCGCTGCAGGTCGTCGACGCGGACCCGGTAGGTGCCGCGGTCGTTGGCGGCGAGCACCTCCGACACCGGCCCGGCGGCGACCCGGCGACCCCGGGAGATGATCGTGACCGAGTCGCAGATCTGCTGGATCTCGGCGAGGATGTGGCTGGAGATGACCACGGTCGCGCCGCGGTCGGCCTGCTCGCGGAGCAGGTCGCGCATCTCGCGGATGCCGGCCGGGTCGAGGCCGTTGCTCGGCTCGTCGAGGATCAGCAGCTCGGGGTCCTTCAGCAGGGCCGAGGCCACCGCGAGGCGCTGCTTCATGCCGAGGGAGTAGGTCTTGACCATGTCCTCGGCGCGGTTGGCGAGGCCGACCTGGTCCAGCACCACGTCGACGCGCTGCTTCGGCACACCGCCCGCCTTGGCGAGCAGCAGGAGCGTCTTGTGGCCGGTGAAGTTGCCGAAGAACGCCGGTGCCTCGACGATCGCGCCGACCCGCGACACGACCTGCGGCAACGCCCTCGGGACCGGCTGGCCGAGGATGCGCATGTGCCCCGAGTCGGCGCGCAACAGGCCGAGCAGCGTCTTGAGCGTCGTGCTCTTGCCGGATCCGTTGGGTCCGAGGAACCCGTGGATCTGGCCCTGGTGGACCTCCATGTCGAGGTGGTCCAGTGCGATCCGCGGCTTGCCGAACAGTGTCTGGTAGGTCTTCACCAGACCGGCGATTTCCAGTACGGCACTCATCCCCGCGCACGATACGGCTTTTGTCCATGGAGTGGGGGGCCGGGCCCGTGCCAGGGCAGGGACATGGTTGGATTGGGCCGTGTCTGATGACCTTGTCATCGCGGTCGACAAAGCGACGGTGACCCGCAACCGGTCCGACCTCATCCGATCGGTGAGCTGGCAGGTCGAGCTCGACGAGCGCTGGGTCGTGCTCGGCCCCAACGGCGCCGGCAAGACCACGCTGCTCAACCTCGCCGGGGCCAGGCTGTATCCGACCCGCGGCACGGTGACCGTGCTGGGGGAGCGGCTCGGCCGCACCAACATCAACGAGCTGAAGACCCGGCTCGGGTTCTCCTCCGCGGGGCTGCAGCTGCCGGCCGACGAGACGGTCCGTGACGTCGTCGTCACCGCCTCGTGGGCGGTCGTGGGGCGCTTCACCGAGCGGTACGACCGGATGGACGAGTCCCGGGCGCAGGCGCTGCTGGAGCAGTTCGGTGTCGGCGCGCTCGCCGACCGGCTCTACGGCACCCTGTCCGAGGGGGAGCGCAAGCGGGTCCAGATCGCCCGGTCCCTGATGGTCGACCCGGAGCTGCTGCTGCTCGACGAGCCGACCGCGGGGCTGGACCTCGGCGCCCGCGAGGACCTCGTCCGGCGGCTGTCGGAGCTGGCCGCCGACCCTGACTCGCCGGCGATCGTGCTCGTCACGCACCACGTCGAGGAGATCCCGCCGGAGTTCACCCACGCGCTGCTGATGCGCGACGGTGGCATCGTGGCGCAGGGCCTGCTCAGGGACACCGTGACGGCGGAGAACCTGTCCAAGGCGTTCGGTCTCCCGCTGCGACTGTCGATCGTGGACGGCCGCTACCACGCCCAGGCGGCGTAGCGGCCGTCCACGGTGGCGTCAGGCGAAGTTCGGCTTGCGCTTCTCCACGAACGCGGCCATGCCCTCGGTCTTGTCCTCGGTGGCGAACAGCGCCGCGAACAGCTGGCTCTCCCACGCCAGGCCGGAGGCGAGATCCATGTCGAGGCCGCCGTCGACGGCGAGCTTTGCGGCCCGCAGCGCGTGCGCCGGTCCGCGTACGTACGGCTCGACCATGGCCTTCGCAGCCGCGTACACCTCCGACGGCGGGACAACCCTGTCGACCAGGCCGATCGACAGCGCCTCGGGGGCCTTGACGAACCGTCCGGACATGATCAGGTCCTTGGCCCGGGCCGGCCCGACGAGCCGCGCCAGCCGCTGCGTGCCGCCCGCCCCGGGGATGATGCCGAGAGTGATCTCCGGCTGGCCCAGGGTCGCGTCCTCGGCGGCGACGCGCCAGTCCGCGGTCAGCGCGAGCTCGCAGCCGCCGCCGAGCGCATACCCGTTGATCGCCGCGACGACCGGCTTCGGGATGCGGGCGACCGCGTCGAACGCGCCGGTGAGCGCGGTGGCCCGGGCGGCCATCTGGGAGTAGCCCATGCCGGCCATCTCCTTGATGTCGGCGCCGGCCGCGAAGACCTTGTCTCCCCCGTACAGGATGACGACCCGCACATCGGGGTCCGCCGTCGCGGCGGCGGCCGCCTCGCGCAGCTCCTCCTGGATCTGGATGTTCAGCGCGTTGACCGGCGGACGGTCCAGCCGGATCGTGCCGATACCATCTTCGATCTCCAGCCGGACCAGCCTGCTGTCGCCCACAGTGTCTCCTCAACGTCGTTGTCGTTGCCCGCAGCGTATTCCGGCGTACCGTCTGAGGTGCCATGGCAACCACGTACTACCGCGACCACGTGGTGCACATCAGCTCCGACGGTGTGCGCGTCGATGACACGTGGTATCCGCTGGAGACCCTCAGCTACATCTGGCACCGTCGATCCGGTCGGCTGGTGCGGGGCGCCTACATGCTCGCCACCCGGGGCGGTGCGGTGCTGCTGATCATCGGGTTGCTCATCGCCGCCGGCATCGCGGCGCGGCGGATCGACTTCGACGGGCCGGACTCCACGATGTACATCGCCGGCGGGATTCTCGGCATCATCGTGATCGGCGGGATCGTCGCGTTCAGCGTCGAAGGCCTGCTCGACCTGCTCGACCGGGCGCACGACCACGGCAAGGGCGTGCACGAGATCTGGGTCCGGACCCGGTCCGGCGAGTCGATGATCTACTCGACCACCGACTCGCCGAAATTCGGTCAGATCTACCGAGCCTTACAGCGGGCGGTCGAGCAGTCCGCCTAACCCTTAGGATTCCGGGCATGGTGGCCCTGGGCGTGGACTTCGGCACGTCGCACACCGTCGCCGTGGCGCGGTGGCCCGACGGCCGGGCCCGCCCCCTGCTCTTCGACGGCACGCCGCTGCTGCCGTCCGCGACGTTCTTCGAAGACGGCGAGGTCGTCGTCGGCCGCGACGCCGTGCACAGCGCCCGCCGCGCGCCGGCCAGCTTCGAGCCCAACCCGAAGCGCCGCATCGACGACGGGCAGGTGTTCCTCGGCGATCGGGAGGTGCCGGTCCACGACCTCCTCGTCGCCGTCTTCCAGCGGGTGCGCGCCGAGTTCATCCGGACCGCCGGCGGACCACCCGCCACGATCACCGTCACCCACCCGGCCAACTGGGCCTCGACCCGGCGCAAGGCCCTCGCCGCGGCGGTGCGGGCGGCCGAACTCCCCGACGCGACCCTGGTGCCGGAGCCGGTGGCGGCCGCGACCTACTTCGTGCGGGTGCTGCGCCACCTGGTGCCGGTCGGCTCCGCCGTGGTGGTGTACGACCTGGGCGCCGGCACGTTCGACGGCAGCGTCGTGGCCCGCACCAACGAGGGTTTCGAGGTCCTCGCCGTCGACGGCCGGGACGATCTCGGCGGGCTCGACTTCGACGAGGTCGTCCTGGCGATGATCGGCCGGACCCTGCCGCCGGAGCGGTGGCAGCGGCTGATCGCCCCCTCGACGGTCGAGGAGGCGCGCGCCGCCCGGACGCTGCGGGACGAGGTTCGCGAGGCCAAGGAGCGGCTGTCCCGCACCTCCGCCGTCACCGTCCTGGTCCCGCTGCTGGACGTCGACGTGCAGCTCACCCGGGAGGAGTTCGACGCGGCGGCCCGCCCGCTGGTGGAGCGCTCCGTGCGGGTGCTGACCGAGACGGTCCGGCTGTCGCGGGTCACGGCCGAGCAGGTCGCCGGGATCTTCCTGGTCGGCGGGGCGAGCCAGATCCCGCTCGTCGCGACCGAGTTGCACCGCGCGTTCGGCAAGCCGCCGGTGACGATCGAGCAGCCGGAGATGGTGGTCGCCGAGGGCAGCGTGCTCGTCGGCGCGAGGGTCGACAAACCGTCGGGTGCGGTCGCTGCCGTGCCTCGTCAGCCTCCGGGTGGTGTACGGGGCAGCGCCCGGCCCGGCGGTGTGCCGGCGGGTGGTGGCTGGCCGGTCACCGCCGGGAGTGCCGTGGCTCCGGCGCCGGCCGAGCCCGCCTCCGGTGGCGTCGCCCCGCCCGGGTCGCCCGTTTCACCCGCTGGTGGGATCGCGCCGGTCTCTGGTGGGACCGCACCCGTCTCGGGTGGGGCTGCACCGGTTTCGGGTGGGATTGCACCTGTTTCGGGCGGGATCGCGCCGGTTTCCGGTGGGCGGGCGCCGGTGTCGCCCGGGGCGGTGCCGGTCAGTCCGGTGCCGTTCAACCCCGTGCCACCGGTACGCCGGATGCCGCCGCCACCGCCGATGGCGTATCCGCCCCCACGTCCGGTCTTCTACCAGCCGCCCCCGCCGGCGGTCGTCTACGTGCCGCAATACGTCATGCCACCCGTGCCGCCGCCGATGCGCCGTTTCGCGCCTGGTGCGATCCGCTGGCCGGCGGGCTTCCTGAAGCTGTACGGCGTGCTCTCCGCCATCTTCACCGCCGTCGCCGTGGTGGTGCTCGTCGTGTCCAAGCTGCCGCAGTCCGAACTCGGGATGCCTGACGCGGACTGGAATTTCGTGCTGTACGCCACGATCGCCTCCCTCGCGCTCGCGGTGCTGTTCATGCACGGTGCCCGGCGGTTGCGGCGGGGCAGCAACGGCCACCTGTGGTATCCGATGGCGCTGTGCGGTTTCCTCGCCGTCGGGGGCGCGTACACCGCCGCGGATTCGGACCAGCCGGCCTGGCTCGCGGTCACCGCGGTCTACCTCGGGTCCGCGCTGCTGCTCCTGCTGCCCAGCGCGCGGGCCTGGGTCCGGCCGCTCGGCCCGCCGCCGGCGTCTCCGTCAGTCGGCAACGCGACCGGAGCCGCCGAGGCGTGAGAATGGTCGTACCCGGCGCCTAGACTTCGGGGCATGCCAACGCCAGGGATCCGGCTCGGTGTCGACTTCGGCACCTCCAACACCGTCGCCGTGGTGCGGTGGCCGGACGGGCGGTCCCGCGCGCTGCTGTTCGACGGGTCTCCGCTGCTGCCCTCCGCCGTCTATGCCGAGCCCAGCGGCACCGTCATCGTCGGCCGGGACGCCGTGCACAGCGCCCGGCTGGAGCCGGCCCGCTTCGAGCCCAACCCGAAGCGCCGCATCGACGACGGCACGGTCCTGCTCGGCGACCGGGAGATCCCGGTCAACGACCTGGTCGCCACCGTGCTGCGGCGGGTCCGCGACGAGTGGACCCGCACCGTCGGCGACGTGGCGTCCGAGGTGACGGTGACGTTCCCGGCGTCGTGGGGCGCCACCCGGCGGCTCGCCGTCGCCGATGCCGCGGCCGCCGCAGGGCTCGGCCGGGTCCGGCTGGTGCCGGAGCCCGTCGCGGCCGCCGCCTACTTCACCCAGGTGCTCGGCAAGGACGTGCCGGTCGGCTCCGTCGTGGTGGTCCACGACTTCGGTGCCGGCACCTTCGACGCCAGCGTGGTCGCCCGCACCAGGGACGGCTTCGAGGTCCTGGCCGTCGACGGCCGCGACGACATCGGCGGCATCGACGTCGACAACGCGATCGTGGCGCACATCGGCGCGATCTGTGAGCCGCAGGCACCGCAGGAGTGGCAGCGGCTGATGAGCCCGCAGACGGTCGAGGACCGGCGGGCCCGGCGGCTGCTGTTCGACGACGCCCGGGTGGCGAAGGAGCGCCTGTCCCGCCAGCCGGCGTCGGACCTGACGGTGCCGCTGCTCAACATCGACGTGCACCTCACCCGCGACGAGCTGGAGCGGCTCGCGCAGCCGCTGCTGGAGCAGACGGTCCGCGTCACGCAGGGCGTCATGCGGTGGGCGCAGCTGAGCGAGGGCAGCGTCGCCGGCGTGTTCCTGGTCGGTGGGTCCAGCCGGATGCCGCTGGTCGGCACGCTGCTGCACCGGGCGCTGGGCACCGCGCCGGTGGTGATCGAGCAGCCCGAGCTGGTGGTCGCCGAGGGCAGCATGCTGACCGGGTCGACCGAGATCCCGGCGACGGCGGCTCCTGCCCCGGGGCCGGCGACGGGGGTGATCCCGCGGGTGCCGGGCTTCGACTGGCAGCCACCGGCCCCGACGTCCGGCGGCCCGCAGCCCGGTGCCGGGCAGTTCGGCGCGGCGCAGCAGCCGGCCGGCGCCCAGCGGCCTCCCGTGGCACAGCAGCCGGCCGTGGCGCAGCAGGCCGGGGCGGGGCAGCAGGCTGCCGTGGGGCAGGGCGGGGCGGACGCGCCGTTGTGGCCGGAGGCGGGGACGTTCGCCACGGAGTCGGCCGCGAGTGCCGCGCCGATGTCCGGGGTGCCGATGTCGGCGCCGCCGGTCTCGTCGCCTCCCGTCAGCGGTGGATATCCGGCCTATCCGGCGTCGGCGCCGCCGGGGAACTATGCCGGGAGCCAGGCGACGAGCCAGCAGGGCGGCTATGGCGTGCCGGCCACCGGCCAGCCGGTGAACTACGGCCCGCCGGTGTCGGTGCCACCGGCGAACTTCAACCAGCCGTCGTCGGCGCCGCCGGCGAACTTCAACCAGCCTTCGACGGCGCCGCCGAACTACAACCAGCCGATGTCCGGGCCGCCGGCCGGCTACAACCAGCCGATGTCGGGTCCGCCGGCGAACTACGGGGGGCCGCCGGTCTCCGCGCCGCCGAACCGGGCGGCGGGGCAGATCTTCAGGTCGAGCGGCGGGGTGCCGATCAGCCCGGCGCCGCCCGTGGAGCCGGCGACCCGCCATGACGAGTTCGGCAACCCCAGCCGTCAGGGCGGCGCCCAGCAGCGCCCCGCGTATCAGCAGCGGCCGGGGCAGGGGCGTCCCGCTCAGGGGACCGACGAGCGGCGGCCGGGTGGCGGGACCAGGCGGCGGGGGCCGTTCGCCCGGGCGATGCTCACCCTGCTGGTGCTCGTGCTGCTGATCGTGACCCCGGTCGCCGCCGGATATGTCTCCTTCTACTTCACCGCCGATCGTTGGCCTCCGCCGCCCAGCACGTGGTTCGACTCGAATGCGCGGTGAAGGCGCCGCAACCGGGTGAAAGTGAGTAACATTCGCGTCGGCCGGAGCTGATCGAGGAGGGTGCATGACGCAGATCGACGGGCACGGCGGGGACCTGGCGCTCGCGGCGCTGCGGGGCTTCGGGGTCGAGGAGCTGTTCACGCTCTCCGGGGCCCACGTCTTCCCGCTGTATGACGCCGCCCACAAGAACGGCGTGCGCATCGTCGACGTGCGGCACGAGCAGTCCGCGGTCTTCGCCGCTGAGGCCGTCGCCAAGCTGCAGCGCCGCCCCGGGCTGGCCGTCCTGACCGCCGGCCCCGGCGTCACCAACGGCGTGTCCGGCCTGACCAGCGCCTCGTTCAACGGGGCGCCGGTGGTCGTGATCGGCGGGCGGGCGCCGCAGTTCCGCTGGGGATCGGGCAGCCTGCAGGAGATGGACCACCTGCCGATCGTCCGCGCCGTCACCAAGCACGCGGAGACCATCTTCGCCACCGACGAGGTGTATTCCAGGATGCAGGCGGCGGCCCTCGCCGCGCTCACCCCGCACCGCGGCCCGGTCTTCGTCGACCTGCCGCTGGAAGTGGTGTTCTCGCAGGCCGACGGCGTCGACGCGACCCCAGCGCCGGCCGTGCCGCACGAGGAGGCGGACCCGGACGAGGTCGCGCGGGCGGTGCAGCTGCTCGCCGCCGCCCAGCGGCCCGTGATCATCGCCGGCTCCGACGTGTGGGCCGGGCACGCCACCGCCGCCCTGCGAGAGGCGGCCGAGGCGCTGCGCGTGCCGGTGTTCGCCAACGGCATGGGCCGCGGCACGCTCCCGCCGTCGCACGCGCTCGCGTTCTCCCGGGCCCGCAAGGCGGCGTTCGGCGGCGCGGACGTGATCGCCGTCGTCGGCACCCCGCTGGACTTCCGGCTCGGCTTCGGCGACTTCGGCGGCGCCCAGGTCGTGCACGTCACCGACGCCCCGTCGCAGCGGGCCGGGCACGTCACGCCGGCCGCCGCGCCGTCGGGTGACCTGCGGGCGATCCTGGCGGCGTTCGCGTCGTACACCGGCCTGGTCGCCGACCACGAGGAGTGGATCGAGGCACTGCGGGCCGCGGAGGACGCCGGCCGGGCCCGGGAGCAGCAGGCCCTGGAGGCCGACACCGACCCGATCAAGCCGAGCCGCGTCTATGGCGAGCTGCGCAAGGTCCTCGCCGAGGACGCGGTCACGATCGGCGACGGCGGCGACTTCGTCTCCTACGCCGGCAAGTACCTCGAGCCGTCGCAGCCCGGGACGTGGCTGGACCCGGGCCCGTATGGCTGCCTCGGCACCGGCATGGGCTACGCGATGGGCGCGCGGGTGACGTATCCGGACCGCCAGATCTGCGTCCTCATGGGCGACGGCGCCGCCGGCTTCTCGCTGATGGACGTCGAGTCGCTGGTCCGCCAGCAGCTGCCGGTCGTGATCGTGGTCGGCAACAACGGCATCTGGGGCCTGGAGAAGCACCCGATGCGCAACATCTACGGCTACGACGTCGCCGCCGACCTCCAGCCGGGCCTGCGCTACGACGATGTCGTCAAGGCACTCGGCGGCGCCGGCGAGACGGTCGAGAAGCCGGGCGACCTCGCGGGCGCGTTCGACCGGGCGTTCGCCTCGGGCGTGCCCTACCTGGTCAACGTGCTCACCGACCCCGAGGACGCCTACCCGCGCTCATCGAACCTGGCGTAGCCACCGTCGCGCTTCTCGTGATCCGGAACGGCACCGTCGCCAGGGCCGCGACGGTGCCGTTCCGTCCGTTGTGCCGGACGCGTTCCAGCGTCGGCACCGTCATGTCGGTGATCGAAGTCGCGTGCCGACTGCGTGGACGGCCGGCCCGCGACTTCGGTCACCGGGAAGATCCAACTTTGGGCCGGGCAAACCGGATAAAAGGCTCTGTCCGGGAGGCTGTTGCGGATTGACGGCACAGTCGGTCCCCGCGTCGAAACGGCGATCTCCCGCCCCGCTCATGATCGAAAGAGCGCCGTGGTCGCCCACACGCGACCACCCGGCGCCTTCGATCAAGCGACCAAAGATCGTCAGGCCTTGGTGCGGGTCCTGCCAGTAATCGGCGCGACCGCGTGGAACTCCGCGCAGCGAGGATCGCCGTCCGGCGTGTGACCTTCGCCGTGCGAGATCTCCCGTGCGGGCGCGGCTACTCCAGGCCCAGGAGGCGGGGGAGGGAGCCGATCGAGCCGATCACCTCGTGGGCGCCGGACGCCTGGAGGGCCTGGCGGTCCCCGGCGCCGGTGAGGACGCCGACGAGGAGGCCGGCGCCGGCGCGCTGGCCGGCGATCAGGTCCAGCGGCGTGTCGCCCACGACGACCATGCGGCGCACGTCCTCGACGCCGAGTTTCAGCGCGGCGACCAGCATGAAGTCCGGGAAGGGGCGGCCGCGTCCGGCGTCGGCGGGGGAGAGGACCAGGTCGACCTGCCCCCACCAGCCGAGGGCGTCCATGATCGCCTCCTGGGTGGCACGGGCGAATCCGGTCGTCAGGGCGACCTTGATCCCGGCGGTCCGCAGTGTCTTGATCGCCTCCAGGGCGCCCGGGATGGGCAGCACCGCACCTTCGTCGACGAGCAGGCCGTACGCCTCCTCGAAGGTGTCGTTGGCGGCCTGGGCGCGGCGCTCGTCGCCGTCGAGCAGCAGCCGGAAGACCTCGATGCGGCTCTGCCCCATCGTCTTGCGCACGACGGCGAGCATCCGGTCGTGCTGCGGGGTGCCGGGCGCCACGCCCTCGCCCGCGAAAGCGACCGTGAAGGCCTGCTCGACCAGGCCGTCGTCCCGCACCGTCGTCCCCGCCATGTCGATGCAGGCGAGCTGCCACGCTGTCATCGCGCTATCCGACCACGCGGACAAGGCGGGTTGGTGAACGGCGCAAAACGCTCAGAAGGCACCCGCCCGGCGCAGCCCCCGTGGCCTGCCATCGGGGTCGTGGATGGTGTTGTAGACCACACGGGCCCAGGTCGCGGTGCGGCGGGGGACCCGGGGCGGACGGTAGGGCAGGAGCCGGCCGGGCGGGCGTGGGCCGATCCGACCGCTGTCGTGCCAGGCCTGCAGCGCCTTGGCGGACGCGTCGAAGATCTCTTCGATCGGGCCCTCGGGGAGTTCGTCGAGCTCGAGGTGCTCCCGGCAGAGCCGTTCGCGCAGGGCTCGGGGGTAGGTGCCCGAGGGGTCGAGGATCGCGCAGGTGAGCTCCGAGTCGTGGGTCCACGAGCGCAGCGACACGTTGTCGGAGCCGGTCGTGACCCAGGTGTCGTCGACGACGCAGACCTTGGCGTGCACGTAGATGGGGGTTCCAGCGGCGTTCTCCGGGCTGAAGACGTGCAGCCGGTCGCCGCCCGCCTCGCGGAGCATGGCGAGTGCGCGGGAACGGCCGTACAGCTGCGGCATGCTGCCGAACGTGCCGGGCCGGTCGGGATGGCGCGGCACGACGGCGACCAGGTGCACCTCGGGGTGCTCCCGCAGTGCGTCGGCGAAGCAGCTGGCGACCTTCGGCGACCAGAGGTACTGGTCCTCCAGGTAGATCAGCCGCTGGGCCCGCCGGACCGCCTTGCCGTAGCCGCGAGCGACGCTGAACTCGCCGTCCGGGGCGAACGGGTAGCCGCCGCGGCGGTAGGGATACGTCCGCAGCAGCTGCACGCTCAGTTCGCCGGCCGGAGCGGGGTCGGGCTGCTGCGGCGGCAGCCGGTCGGGATCCAGGTTCTCGTCCTCGACCTTGCCCTGAAACCAGTGCAGCGGGTTGCGGGACAGCGCCGACGGGTCCTCCCAGCGCTCCCGGAACGTGGCCTCGACCTGGCCGACCACCGGCCCGCGCAGCTCCAGCTGCACGTCGTGCCAGGGCGGCCGCTTGCCGTACTTGGGGGTGATCTCCACGGCCTGCGGGTCGCCCTCGTGTGCCGGGGTGTCGCGGCGGCCGTGGCAGAGGTCGATGCCGCCGACATACGCCCGATCGAGCGACGGGCGGCCGGGGTGGCGCAGCACGACGAGCTTCTGGTGGTGCGAGCCGCCGACGCGGACCCGCATGTCGCGCAGGCACTCGCCGCCGGCGGCCTCGATCTTCCTGGCGAAGCGCCGGTTCTCCGCCGCGCTGAACTGCAGCGCGTTCCAGTGCGAACGCCAGATGAGGCCCTTGACGCGGACCCCACGCTCCGCGGCGGCGCACAGCACCGAGCCGATCGAGGGGCCGTTCTTGCTGACCCGCTGGCTCGCGTCGCCGCGCCAGTCGGTGAACAGCAGCAGGTCACCGCGCTCCATCCGCTCGATCGCGGCGTACAGCTCGGCGAAGTACTCCTTGCCGTCGATCAGCGGCCGCACGGCGTTGCCGTCGGTCCACGCCGTGATCCTGGTGTGCGGGTTGCCCCGCTCCTCCTCCGTGAGGAACCAGTCCTGCTTCATCGCGACACACCCGAGTCCTGAAGGTCGCCGACCGGTGCCGGGGTCTCCCCGGCGGGCAGGTCGGCGTTGGGTTTGACCAGCCAGTACATGGCGCACAGCCACAGGGCCGACAGCACCACGCTGCCGACGATGTCGGTGGGATGGTGCATGCCGCGGTACATCCGCGAAACGGCGACCCACAGCGGCATCGCGACCGCGAGGACCGGCAGCACCCACCGCCACCAGGCCCGGGTCCGCGGCCAGACCAGCACTGCGGCGGTCCACCAGATGAGGATCGTGGCGGCGACGTGGCCGGAGGGAAAGCTCGACGTCGGCATCGGCCCGTCCATGTTCTCCACGTCGGGGCGGGCCCGGTCGACGATCGCGGCGCTGGCCAGGAACAGGGTCAGCTCGCCGAACATCACGGTGAGCAGGAAGATCACCGGGCGCCAGCGGCGGACGGCGGCGAGGGAGACGGCGCCGATGACGAGCCCGATCGCGAGGATCGCGTGGGTGTTGCCGACCTCGCTGCCGACGATGCTCACGTGGCCGAGCGCGTCGCTGCGGTGGCCGGCGAACCAGTGCGGGACCGTGGAGTCCCACAGGACGTTGCCGTTGCCGTCGCGGTGCCGGGCGAGCGGGAGCCCGATCACGACCAGCGCGCCGAACGTGAAGACCCAGGCGATCACCCCGCCCGCGACGGCCCAGCCGGCGCCGGTGCGGTGCTCGTGCGGCTCCGTGGGGCGCAGGTCGTCGGCCGCCTCTGGCTCCAGGCCCTCCTCGAGGGGTTCGGTCACGCGCCGGCCCTGGTGGTACCGCAGCAGCTCGAACGCGGTCGCGCACAGCCCGATCCAGGCGACGCCCAGCGACCAGCCGCCGATCACGTCGGACAGGAAGTGCACGCCCAGCGCCAGCCGGCTGAACCCGATCAGCGCGACCAGCGCGCCGACCACGATCACCGCCACCCTGCGCCAGCGGGGCCGCAGTGCCGGCAGGAACACCAGCAGCAGCGCCGTGTAGCAGATGAGCGAGTTGAGGGAGTGGCCGCTGGGGAAGCTGTTGCCGCCGCCCTGCGCGACCGGCTGTTCGACGACCGGGCGCAGCCGGCCGACGGCCAGCTTGAGGGTGGGGTCGAGGATGAGCCCGCCCACGGTGGTCGCGACCAGGAACCCGGCGAGCCGGTACTGCTTGCGGATCAGCACCAGCGTGGCGCCGATCACGACCAGCCAGGCCATGACGCCGAAGCTGCCGAGCCGGCTGATGCCACCCATCAGCGTAACCAGGAAGTCACTCGGCGCGACGGACTGGTTGAGCGCCTCGGCGATGCCGCGGTCCACGGACTCCATCGGCACCCATTGCACCCGTACCGCAATGATCAAGAGACTGAACAGCAGCGCGGTGCCGCCGAAGCCGGCCATGCGCCAAAGGGCGCTCTTGGAGGTCCTCACGTTTGCCAGCATGCCCAGTCGGGGGAAAACGAGAACATGACCGCCGCCAATACCGCGCGCCGCGCCACGCAGAGCGAGTTGTTCAAGAATCTCACCAAGGTCGGGTTCATCGGGTACGGGCTGCTGCACCTCGCGCTCGCCTGGGTGGCCGCGCAGATCGCCTTCGGTGAGGGCGGGCAGGAGGGCGACCAGTCCGGTGCCTTCCAGAAGCTCGCGGAGCAGCCGTTCGGCAAGGTGCTGCTCTGGTTCGTGCTGATCTGCCTGGTGGCGCTCGCCGTGTGGCAGGTGGCGCTCGCGATCTGGGGGCACCGCGACGTGCGGGGCAAGGAGCGGATCTGGGAGCGGGTCGCCTCCGCCGCCCGCGTGGTGATCTACGCCGCGCTGGCCTGGACCGCCGGCAAGGTGGTCACCGGCGCGCCGTCCTCCAGCGCCGATCAGCAGCAGCAGTTCACCACCGGGCTCATGTCCAAGCCCGCCGGGGAGTGGCTCGTCGGGCTGATCGGGCTGGGTGTCCTCGGGTTCGGCGTCGGGATGCTCTGGTACGGCTGGAAGCGCAAATTCGAACGCAAGCTGAACTTCGGCGCGGCGTCGCCCAAGACCCGGAAATCCGCGATCCGCGCCGGGCAGGTCGGCTACATCGCCAAGGGGGTCGCCTTCGGCATCGTCGGGATCCTGCTGGTGCAGGCGGCCGTCACCAACGACCCCGGCAAGTCCCGTGGCCTGGACGCGGCGCTGCACACGCTGGTCGCCCAGCCGTATGGCAAGTTCCTGCTGCTCGCGGTGGCGCTCGGGGTCGCCGCGTTCGGGGTCTACTGCTTCTTCCAGGCCAAGTACCGCAAGGTCGGCACGTGACCACCAGCGCCGTCATCGTCAATCCGGCCAAGGTCGTCGACCTCGACGAGCGGCGCGAGGAGATCTGCGGGTTGCTCGCCGAGGCCGGCTGGCCCGAGCCGCTCTGGTTGACGACCACCCCCGAGGACCCCGGCTGCGGCATGGCGGTCCAGGCGGTCGAGGCAGGGGTGGACGTGGTGTTCACCTGCGGCGGCGACGGCACGGTCATGGCCGTCGCCTCCGTGCTCGCCGGCACCGACGTCGCGCTGGCGCTGGTGCCCTCCGGGACCGGCAACCTCCTGGCGACCAACCTCGGGGTCACCCGCGACGTGCGGGCGGCCGTCGACGTGGCGATCCGCGGGGACCGGCGGCGCATCGACGTGGGCATTGTCGACGGCGCCGACACCAGCACCGGCCACCCGGGCACGTTCACCGTCATGGCCGGCATGGGCTTCGACGCGGAGCTGCTCGACGCCACCCCCGACACCGCGAAGCGGAGGTTCGGCTGGCTGGCCTACGTCGCGGCGGGCGCCCGCCGGTTGCGCCGCAAGCGCGTCCCGATGCGGATCCGCCTGGACGGCGGGCGCTGGCTGCGCCGCCGCGCCCGCAGCGTGCTCGTCGCCAACGTGGGGCGCCTGCAGGGCGGGATCCCGCTGCTGCCGGACGCCGAACCCGACGACGGCTGGCTGGACGTGGCGGTCCTGACCCCCCGCGACCTCACCGACTGGGTGCGGCTCGGCTGGGGCGTGATCATGCGCCGCGGCGGCAGGCGGCAGTTGGAGACCTACCGGGCGAGGAAGGTCGAGGTGCACAGCGACCGCGAACAGGCCCGCGAGCTCGACGGCGACGTCGTCGCGCCGGCCCGGATGCTTGTGGCCCGGATCTCCCCCGGGGCCCTGCTGCTCTGCGTGCCGCGGGCTATCCCTCCTCCTCCCGCCGTTTGAGGTCCTCCTCCCAGCGGCGCAGCAGCTCGGCGTCGTCGCGGGAGCGACTTGTGTCGATGCCACGCAGGAAGTCGGGGTCGTCGTCGGGGGCGACCGGCTTGGTCTGCCGGCGGCGCGTGCCGCCGGCCGAGGCGACCCCGGCGGGCTCCTCGGTCGCGAGCGGACGGCCCGCGAAGAACCAGGCGATGACGCCGACGACGGGGAGCACCAGGATGACGAGACACCAGACGGCCTTCGGTAGCCCCCGGACGTCGTCGCGGTCCGTGGACAGGCAGTCGATCAACGCCACCAGCGTCGCGACCAGCACGATGAGAAAGGGCAGTGCACGTCCCATTTCGCCATCATGACGCAGCGAGGCGCCCTATGACACCAGCAACAGGGTGCCCGTCGCGCAGTACAGCAGGGTGAGAGTGACGACGAGCGGCAGCGTACGGCCCACCGGAAGGGTGAGGGCACGGATTCTCATCCTGATCAGGTGAATTGCTCCGGCCCAGGTGAGACCGATGGCGGCGACGGCGACGAGGGCGAGCGGCCGGGGCGCCTCGAGCACGGCGAGCCTTGCCAGCAGCAGCGCCACCGCGGTGAACGACACGGTCGTGCGCCGCCACGACAGCATGGTGCGCTCCAGCTGCGCGCCCGGTGGACCGTCATCGGTTGCCGGCGGGCTCACAGGAACGTCGCCACCAGCAGGGCGACCGCGCCGAGCGCGACGATCAGGGCCAGGATGCCGGGGAAGCGTGACGGCGGCAGCGCCTCACCCAGCCGCATCGCCCGTTCGCTGCGGGCCCAGTGGTCGATCGCGCGGATCGCGACCAGGCCGCCCAGGGCGAACAGCGACACCGCGATCACGACCCGCAGCCGGTGCCCGGGCAGGAACTGCGCGACCGCGAGCCCGCCGCCGACCAGCGCCAGGGCGGTGCGCAGCCAGGCCAGGAACGTGCGTTCGTTGGCGAGGGAGAAACGGTAGTCGGGGGTCGTCCCGACGGACCGCACCTCCCGCGGATCGAACCACCGTCGGATGATTGCCCACATCGACACCATTGTCAGACTCCCTAGGTACAGTCGCGGCCGATGCTGCGAACAACTCTCGCCGGGCTGCGTGCTCACAAGCTACGGCTGCTGCTGACCGCAACCGCCATCATGATCGGGGTCGGGTTCCTCGCCGGCACCCTGGTCTATGGCGACACGGCCAAGGCCGCCTTCTACGACGACCTTGCCCGGGCCGCGAAGAACGTCGACGTCTCCGTCGGCTCGGCCGGCTTCAGCGAGTCCGGGCAGCGGTTCGACCCCGGCATCGTCGAGGAGATCAAGGCCGTGTCCGGCGTGACGCACGCCGACGGCCGGATGGCCGAGCGGCTGCCCATGCTCGACGGCAAGGGCCGGCTGATCTCCTACCTGGGCCGGATCGGCTGGGCGCTGTCCACGCCGGGCGACGATCACCTGGCGATGTACGACATCGGCACCGGCCGCCAGCCGCAGCGGGCCGGCGAGATCGCGGTCGACGACACCACCGCGGAGATCTACGGCTTCACCGTCGGCGGGCAGGTCTCGGTGGTCGGCCTCGACCAGAAGCCGGTCGCGCTGACCCTCGTCGGCATCATGGATCTCGGCGCCAACAAGCGCTTCGCGGGCTTCACCGTGGCCGCGCTCACGCCCGGGGACATGCGGACGCTCACCGGCGCCGACGGCTACGCCCAGGTCGTCGTGTCCGGGCAGCCGGGCGGGTCGCAGGACGAGCTCGCCGGCCGCATCGAGTCGGCCCTCGGCGGCCGGGGCTGGGTGACCACGGGTGCGCAGCTGCGCGACGAATACGCGCAGGCCGCCGCCAAGTACGTCGACGGCTTCCTGATCGTGATCTTCGGCTTCGGGCTGATCGCGCTCGCGGTGTCGGTCTTCGTCATCTACAACACGTTCGCGATCCTGGTCGCCCAGCGGATCCGGGAGCTGGCGCTGCTGCGCTGCGTCGGGGCGTCCAAGGGGCAGCTGTTCGGCTCGGTGATCCTGGAGGCGGTCGTCGTCGGCGTCGTCGCCTCCCTCGGCGGCCTGCTGGTCAGCACGGTCGTCGGCGAGGGCCTGCTGATCGGCCGCAACACCGTCGGCAGCGGCGTCCGGGTCGACCGGCTGATCGTCACGCCCACCACGGTCCTGGTCGGCGTCTTCGCCGGCACGCTGTTCACGGTGATCGCGTCGCTGCTGCCGGCCGCCACCGCGAGCCGGATCCCGCCGATCGCCGCGCTGCGCACGACCGCCCTGTCGGAGGTCGCACCCGGCCGCCGGCTGCTGCGGGTCGCCCTCGCGGCGGCGCCGGCCGTGGCCGGTGGGCTGCTCATGCTGTACGGGACCACGGTGCCGGGGTTCAACGGCGTGCCGATCGTCTTCCTCGGCGCGATCGCGGTCTTCACCGGCATCGTGATCGGGGCGCCGCTGATCGTGTCGCGGCTGACCGCCTGGGCGGGCTGGCTGCCGGCGAAGCTGTTCGGCGCCGCCGGCCGGCTCGCGGTCACCAACGCGCTGCGCAACCCCAAGCGGGTCGCGGCCACCACCAGCGCCCTCATGGTCGGCCTGGCGTTGATGAGCGTCTTCAGCGTGCTGCTGGCGACCGCGCGGGCCCAGGCCGAGCAGGAGCTCGACGAGAACTTCGCGGTCGACTACATCATCAGCGGCGTCTACACCCCCGGTGGGCAGAGCCGGAAGGTGCCCCTGGCGGTGACCGCGACCCTGCGCTCGCACCGCGAGCTGGCCGCGGTCGCCGCGGCCCGCAGCCGCGAGGGTGACGTCGACGGCCGGCGCGCCGAGATCTGGTCGATGGAGCCGGGCGCGCTGGACACCGTGCTGCGCCCCGAGATCACCGTCGGCTCCGCGGGCGCGCTCAAGCCCGGCACGGTCGCGCTCAACCGGTTCTTCGCCGACGAGATCGGCGCCCGGGTCGGCTCCGAGGTGCGGGTGCGCACGCTGACGCTCACCGTCGCGGCGCTGTACGACGACGCCCCGACCGACGGCCAGGCGCTGCTGGACTGGGCCGACTACGCCACCGTGTTCGGCCCCGGTGACCCCGACCAGGTGCTGGTCAAGGCGGCGGAGGGGGTGGCGCCGGCGGACTCCCGGGCCGCGGTCGACGCAGCGCTGGTCCAGGCCCCGCTCACCCAGATCAGCAGCCAGGCGGAGTGGCGGGCCCGGATCACCGGCTCCCTCGACGAGCAGCTCGGCGTCTTCTCCGCACTGCTGGGCATGTCGATCGTGATCGGCCTGACCGGCATCGCCAACACCCTGGCGCTGTCGGTGCTGGAGCGCACCCGGGAGTCGGCGCTGCTGCGGGCGCTCGGGCTGTCGCGTGGCCAACTGCGCGGGATGCTGATCCTCGAGGCGATGCTGATGGCCTTCGTCGGCGCCGTGGTCGGCGTCGGCTTCGGCGTGCTCGTCGGCGTGTCCGCCTCGGTCGGCCTGATCCGCCAGTTCGGCCACGGGCATCCGGTCGTCCCGTACGGCCAGCTGCTGCTCTACGTCGTCATCGCCGCCGTCGCCGGTGCGGTCGCCGCCGTGCTGCCGGCCCGCCGGGCCGCCCGCACCGAGGTCGCAGCCGTCATGGCCGACGACTAGGGCCTGTGTCGAGGTAGGAGTCGGTGCGAGGCGAGGTTCAGGCGTCGGCTGGGGCCGCGCCGGGCGCGCCCGGATACCGGGGTTGTATCCGGGTGTGACCGGCGTGGGTCCAGGCGGCGTCTGGGCCCGCCGCCTACCTCGACACAGGCCCTAGTAGTGCTTTGTCATAATTTTCGGCATTGGGTGATGGTGGATGCCGGTTTTGGGT
>NZ_JBHSIU010000060.1:0-106078 GCF_042653625.1 Dactylosporangium cerinum
CGCCACCGCCCGGGCCACCGCCGCCGCCACCGGCCGGTCCCCCGCCGCCGCCCGGCGCTGGGCCGCGGCCCGGCGCGGCCCGGTCGCCGCCGCCGCCGTCCGGGGCGGGGCCACCACCTGGGCCGACACTGTCGCCACCGCAGCTGCCCGGGGCGACGCCACCTCCATTGCCCGGGGCGGCGCCGCCGCTGCTGCCTGGGACCACGGCGGGGGATGTGGGGCCGTTCCCGACGTCGGCGGTGGGGGGTGTGTCGGTGGCGGGCAGGGGTGGTGAGCAGGGGCGGATGGGGGCACCGGTGGAGGAGTTGCGGGCGTTGTTGCCGGGTGAGCCGGGGGCGCAGCGGGAGGTGCTGCGGGACGCGCTCGGGTGGCTGGTGGCGCACGTCGACCAGCCGCAGGTGCTGGCGGCGCGGTGTGCGGAGCTCGGGCCGGTGGTGGCGCAGCTCGGGGTGGCGCCGCAGCGGCTGGAGAACCTGGCGGTGCTGTTCGTGGACATGCTGCGGGCGAACCCGCCCGGCGTGGTCGTGCGCCGCGACCAGGAGGAGGCGTGGGCGACCACGGGGCGGCTGGTGTCGCGGTGGATGGCGGACGGGGCCGCGGCCGGGGCCCACGAGCCGGCGTCCTGGAGTGCCACGGTCGTCCGGCATGAGCGGCGGCGGGCGGATGCGGCGGTGGTGGCGGTGCGGACGTACCTGCCGTATCCGTGCCTGCCGGGGCAGCTCGCGGTGGTCGCGTCGGGCCGGCTGCCGGGGCGGTGGCGGCACTGTTGGGTCGGCAACGTCCCGGTCGCGGACAACGTGGTGGAGCTGCACATCGTCCCGCACCGGGCGGACCCGGCCGGGGCGGAGCTGGTCGAGCGGACCGGGGTCGGCGACGTGCTGCTGTTGCGGCCGGCCGTCGGGGTGCCGGCGGCGGACCCCGGCTCGACCAGGCCGCTGCTCGTGGTCGCGGCGCGGGACGCGGTGGCGCCGGTGCGGGCGCTGCTGGGTGCGTTGCGGGCGGCCGGGGACCGGCGGGCGGTGACGGTGTTCTGGCCGGCCGCGGTCGAACGGGACCTGTACCGCCTGGCGGACCTCGCCCCAGAAGGCACCGTCGTGATCCGTGACCGGTTCACCGCCGGGCACGAGGACTGGACGGGCCACGACGCGTTCGTCGCCGGTGACCCGGCCGCGGTTGCCGGCATGTTGCCGCTGATCGAGGCCGTCCGGGTCCCGGCCGACCGGGTCCGGACCGCGGTGGACGGGCCCGCCGACGCATGAGTGCACAACCCAAAGAGGTCACCCGTTCGGGTGACTCCAACGGCCGGTCAGCGCCCGCGCCGAGCGTGTCGTAGCGCACGAACGGCCCGAAAATGCGAGTTTTGTCAGATTGGCAACACTGTCAGGGCGGTCCTCTAGTTTCGGCTCATCTGCCCTACTTCGTGGAGGTGAGATGGGAATCCGAAAGGGTGTCGCCGTCGCCGTGGTGGCGGCCGCCGTCGCGGCCGGTGCTGCGGTCCAGGCCGTTCCCGCGTTCGCGACCGACTACAACTCGGTCCGCGGCGTGGTCGCCCTGACCAACAGCGCTCGCGCCCGGGCGGGCTGCGGCCCGGTCACACTGAGCCCGCGGCTGAGCTACGCCGTGGCTGCACTCGAGGGACATGGCGGGCCGGGGCTACTTCTCCCACGGGTCTCCGGGTGGGGGCTCGCCCGGCTCGCGGGTGAACTCGGTCGGCTACCGATGGTCGTCCTACGGCGAGAACATCGCCTGGGGGCAGCGCAGCGCGAACGAGGTCATGGGCGACTGGATGCGCAGCCCCGGCCATCGGGCCAACATCCTGAACTGCCGGTTCCGCAACGTCGGGGTCGCGGTGGCGTACAACGGCCGGGGCGTGCCGTACTGGACCCAGGATTTCGCCAGCCCCCGCTGAACCAGCCACGCTGAAGCGCAGGACGAGCGTTCCCGCAGGCACCGACGACCGCCCGCGGGAACTCGTCAGGCACGATGTCAAACGACATCAAACGACGCCGAACGACGCCAACTACCGCGTCAATACCCAGGACCAGAACCGCCGACGCCGGCGCCGCGCCCCCTCCACTCGCGGCCAGATCTTCCTGAACGCGATGTCCCGCGCCCGGATCTTCCGGAACGCGATGTCCCGCGCCACGCTCCGGCCCACGGTCGATGCCAAACGGTGAGCGCCGCTCCCGTCGGACTCTCCACCGGCCGCCACGCGGCGATCGAATCGCGGCATGCGACGTCCCCCGGCGTGCAACGCGTCGAATTCGATCTCGCCCGCGTCGCATTCCGCGATCATTTCCGGCAGCCGCTTCGGGCGGGCAGCGCGCCGACGTTCCTGGCCGGAATAGGCATGATCGCTCTTTCCTCCAAACGTCGATGGAATCGTCGGTGGAAAGCGGCGAGAAAACCATAACATTCGATCTTGTTTAAGCGGGACGTCAAATTTGGTGCGGTCCGCAAGATCTGTACGCGAGAAGGGGGGCCTCCGCAGATCTTGCGGGATTCAGCCAGTTCACAGCCAGGGTTCACCACCTGTTGCCCGGCTGGGCTGGACAGAACGGGCGCCGGACCGCCTAATGGAATGCACCCCGCCGGACCCGCAACCCGGCGGCCCGCCGCAGCACCCTGCCCCACCCGCACGTCCCGTCGCACAACGCAACGTCCCGTCGCACAACGCTACGAGCCGCCGTCACTTTCCAGCATTCCCGCACCGCATCCACCCGCCGGGCTGTGCCGCGTCCGCCCACGGTTCGTACAACGGCATCCGGCGCCTCGAGCGTCACAACGTCACCTGCATCACCACCTGGGTAGCTCGCACCCTTCTTCCGGGAGGCCCGCCGTGAACGACACGACTTCCGCCATCCTCACCGAGGCCACCGCCGCCGCGTACGTGGCCGCCGCCGGGTTCCGGGTCGGTCCGGTCGGTCGGGTCGGGGTCGAGCTGGAGTACTGCGTGCGGGACCTGAGCAAACCGATGCACCGGCCCGAGCCGGACCACCTGCTCGATCTGCTCGCCCACCTCGGCAACCCGCTGCCCGGCGGCAGCGGCGTCACCATCGAGCCCGGCGGTCAGCTGGAGCTGTCCTCGGCGGTCGGCGCGTCGATGGCCGACTGCGTCGCCGCCCTCACCCGCGACCTCGCCCTCGTGCGGGGCGTCCTGGCCGGCCACGGCCTGATCCTGGACGGCACCGGCCTCGACGACGTCCGCGCGCCGCTGCTCGTGACCGACCACCCGCGGTACGTGGCGCTCGCCGAGTACCACGACCGGTCGGGGCCGAAGGGGCTCGACGTCATGTGCAACTCCGCCTCGATCCAGGTGTGCCTCGACGCGGGCAGCGACGACGAGGACGACTGGGGCGGATACAAGCGGCGCTGGTGGCTCGCCGACGCGATCGGCCCGGTGATGATGGCCGCGTTCGCCAACTCGCCGCACCGCTCCAAGTCCGGGCGGCGCTGGGTGTCGCACCGGCAGGGGCTGCGCTTCGGCACCGACGCCAGCCGCACCAGGGCGCCGCGCCGCGACGACGACCCCCGCGCCGCGTGGTCCCGCTACGCCCTGGCCGCGAAGGTCGCCATGGTCGCCGGCCCCGGCCGCTGGCACGTGCCGGCCGGGCTGACGATGCGGGCCTGGCTGCGCGGCCACGGCCCCCGCCCGGCCACCCTGGAGGACCTGGAGCGGCACCTCGGCACCCTCGTCCCGCCCGTGCGCCCGCGCGGCTACCTGGAGCTGCGGATGATCGACCAGCAGCCCGGCGACGGCTGGACCGTCCCCGTCGCGGTCGTCACCGCCCTGCTCGACGACCCGCAGGGCGCCGAGGCCGCGGCCGCGGCGACCGAGCCGCTGCGCTCCCCGCTGCGCCGGCACCGCGACTGGGTCGGCGCCGCCCGTGAAGGCCTCGCCGACCCGGCGCTCGGCGCCGCGGCCCTCGCCTGTTTCACCGCCGCGGGTGAAGTCCTGCAACGGCAGGGTGCCCCCCTCGCCGTCCGGGACGCGGTCGCGGAGTTCACCGAGCGGTACGTCGCCCGCGGCTCCTGCCCAGCCGAGGACCGCCGCGTGCAGCGCCGGAAGGTGCGGGTCGGGGCAGGCTAGTGTGACCTTGATCGTGTGGTATCAACACCATGACGACCACACCAAGGAGCAGAGCCTGTGCGGGACATCGCCGTGTTCAGTGGTAGCGCACACCCGGAGCTGGCGGAGGAGATCTGCACCCAGTTGGAGGTGCCGCTGCTGCCCGTGCGGGTCGACCGCTTCGCCAACGACTGCCTCGAGGTGCAGCTGCAGGCCAACTGCCGCGAGCGGGACGTGTTCCTCATCCAGCCGCTCGTGCCGCCGGTCCAGGAGCACCTCGTCGAGCTGCTGCTGATGCTCGACGCGGCCCGCGGCGCGTCGGCGGCCCGCACGACCGTCGTGATGTCGCACTACGCCTACGCCCGCTCGGACAAGAAGGACGAGCCGCGCATCTCCATCGGCGGCCGGCTCGTCGCGGACCTGCTCAGCTCCGCCGGTGCGTCGCGGGTGCTGACGCTGACCCTGCACTCGCCGCAGGTGCACGGGTTCTTCAGCGTGCCCGTCGACCACCTGCACGCGCTGCGGGAGCTCGCCACGCACTTCCGTGGCCTGGACCTCGCCAACAGCGTGGTCGTCTCCCCCGACCTCGGCAACGCGAAGGCGGCCTCCGCATTTGCCCGGATGTTGGGGGTACCGGTGGCCGCCGGCGCCAAGCAGCGGTTCAGCGACGACCGGGTGGTGATCAGCGCCGTCATCGGTGACATCGAGGGCAAGGACGTCATCGTCCTGGACGACGAGATCGCCCGGGGCAGCACCGTCATCGAGCTCATCGACCGGCTCCGCGAGCGCAACGTGGCCAGCATCAGGGTCGCGTGCACGCACGGGCTGTTCACCGACGGCGCCCTGGACCGGCTCGCGGCCCAGCCGGACGTGCTCGAGATCGTCTGCACCAACAGCGTGCCGATCCCGAAGGAGAAATGGGTCCCGAAGCTTCGCCTGCTGTCCATCGCGCCGGCGATGGCGGAGGCGATGCGCCGCATCCACAACGGCGAGTCGGTCAGCTCGCTGTTCCACTGACATTGGTGACGCCAGCCGGCCCGCCGGACGTCGGGGTCCTCGGGCCGTTGCGGGCCGGGATCGACGGCCGGCCGGTGGACCTCGGCGGGCCGCGGCAGCGGGCGGTCCTGGCCCGGCTCGTCGTCGCGGGCGGTCACGTCGTGCCGACCGACCGGTTCATCGATGATCTGTGGCAGGGGGTGCCACCGCCGAAGGCCCTGGCGGCGCTGCAGGTGTACGTGTCGAACCTGCGCCGCGCCCTGGAGCCCGGCCGTGCACCCCGCACCCCGGCGACCGTGCTCGTGACCGCAGCGCCCGGATATGCCCTGCACCTGCCGATTGCGGACGTGGACGCGTGGCGGTTCGAGGCGCTGCTGCGCGACGGCAGCGCGCTCGCGGAGCGGGACCCGGACCGGGCCGACGGGCTGCTGCGGGAGGCGCTCGCGGTGTGGGCCGGGCCGGCGTACGCGGAGTTCGCCGACGAGTCATGGGCGGTGCCGGAGGCGGGGCGGCTGGAGGAGCTGCGGCTGGTGTGCGTCGAGGCGGGCGGGCGGGTCGCGGTGCGCCTCGGCCGGGCCGCGCTGGTGGTGCCGGCCCTGGAGCGGCATGTCCTTGCGCATCCGCTGCGTGAGGAGGCGGTGCATCTGCTGGCCTCGGCGTTGTACGCGGCCGGGCGGCAGGGGGACGCCCTCGCGGTGCTGCGGGGGGCGCGGGAGCGGCTGGCGCATGAGCTCGGCGTGGACCCCGGGCCGGGTCTGCGGGCCCTGGAGGTGGATGTCCTGGCGCAGGCACCGCACCTCGACGCGGGACGGCGGCCCGGGGAAGTCGTGCACGGGACGGGTGGCGGCGCGGGCCAGGCGCCCGCAGACGCAACGCACGGGGCCGACGGCGACGCGGGCCGGACGCACGCAGACGCGACGCATCGGACTGGTGGTGACTCGGCTCAGGTGCACGGAGACGTCACGCATCGGACCGACGGCGACGCGGCCCAGGTGCACGGAGGCGTCACGCATCGGACCGACGGCGACGCGGGCCGGACGCACGCAGACGCGACGCACAGAGACGTGATGCATGGGACCGACAGCGACGCAGGCCAGGCACACGGAGACGTGACGCATCGGACCGACGGCGACGCGGGCCTGGCGGGCGGGCGTGGCTCGCGGGCCGACGCACCGGACCGGCCATGGCGGGAGGCACCTGCGGCCCTTCACCAGTCCCGCCCCGTATCTGGAGACGACCACTCGGAGGGGCTTCGTGGTACCCCCGGAACAAATGCCAACGCAAGGACCTTCGGACGCGAACGGGAGCTCGGGATCCTCGGCCGGGTGGCCGGCGAAGTGGTGCGGGGCGGGTTGCGGGTCGTCTGGGTCGGTGGGGAGGCCGGCGCGGGGAAGACGACGCTGGTGCGGATGTTCGCGGCCCGGCTCGGCTGGCGGGTCGCGTGGGGACGGTGCCCGGAGGTGGACGGGGCACCGCCGGCGTGGGCCTGGCGCGAGGTGCTGCGGGACCTGCCGCACGACGCCGACGTCCGGCTCGCGCAGCTGCTGAGCCCCGGCACCCGGGACGCACCGGCGGGTGGGCAGTTCGCCCTCGCGCAGGCGGTCGGCGAGCACCTCGCCGGGTTCGGGCCGCTGCTCGTCGTGCTCGACGACGTGCACCGCGCCGACGGGGAGACGCTGCAGGTGCTGCGGCACGTGGCGGTCGCGTTCACGGACCGGCCGCTGCTGGTGCTCGCCACGCACCGGCCCGGCGAGTCACGGCCGCACCTCGACCCGGTCCGGGCCGCCCTCGCCGGGCACCGCGCCGTCGACGTCGACCTCGGCGGGCTCGACCCGGACGCCGGGCGGGCGCTGCTGCGCAGCCTCGGCGTGCCCGGTGACGCCGTCGACGTGGTCGTCGAGCGGACCGGCGGCAACCCGCTGTTCCTCACCGAGACCGCCCGGCTCGTGTCCGCCGAGGGCGCCGACAGCGCCGTGCGGGCCATCCCGTCCGGGATCGGGCACGTGCTGCGGCGGCGGCTGACCCGGCTGCCCGCGACCGCGCAGACGGTGCTGCGCCACGCCGCCGTCCTCGGCCGCGACGTCGACATCGACCTGCTCGTCGCCGCCGACGGGTCCAGTGAGGACGCGGTGCTCGACGCGCTGGAGGCCGGGGTCGTGTCCGGGCTGCTCGAGGAGCCGGCGGCGGGCCAGGTGCGGTTCACCCACGCGCTGCTGCGCGACGTGCTGTACGACGACATGCCCCTGCTGCGCCGGCGCCGCCTGCACGCCCGGGTGCTCGCCGCGCTGGAGGAGGCCGGGTCCCCGGACGTCGCCGCCCTCGGCCACCACGCCCTCGCCGCCGCCACCCCGGCGACCGCGACCCGGGCGGCCGGGTACGCCGCCGCGGCGGCCCGGCAGGCCGCGGCCCTGTACGCGCACCGCGAGGCGGCGACCCTGTTCCGCGGCGCGCTCGACGCCGGGCCGCTGCCGCCGGCGCTGCGGCACGACCTGCTGTGCGGGCTGACGTCGGCGCTCGCCAACGCCGGGGACGTGCTCGCCGCCCGTTCCGCCCGGGCCGAGGCGCTGTCGTCCGGGACCACCGTCGAGGCGCTGACCGCGTATGACGCGCCGGTCGCCTGGACGATCCGGGCGGACCGGGCCGTGGACGTCGCGCTCGTCGCCTCGCTCGAGGCGGCCCTGGCCACAGCGGACAAATCGGACCGCTGCCGCCTGCTGGTGGCGCTGGTGTACGAGCTGGAGGGCGACGACCTGGCCCGCTGCGACGCGGCCAGCGCCGAGGCCCTCGCCCTCGCCGGGGACGACCCGCTGCTGCGCTGCCACGCCCTGAACGCCCGCTACTTCGCCGTGCTCAACCCGGCCCGCCGGCACGAGCTGCCGGCCGTCGGCGCGCAGCTGCTGGAGGTGGCGACGGCGGCGGGTCTCGTGCAGTTCCAGGCGCAGGCGCACCACGTGCTGTTCCAGGTCGCCCTCGAACGCAACGACCTCGCCGCCGCCCAGGAGCACGTGGACCGGGCGGTCCGGCACGCGACCGCCGGGCAGCTCGGCGTCGCCCTGTCGGTGCTGGCGCTGTTCGCCGCGGTGCGGGCGGTGTTCGCCGGGGATCTCGGCACCGCCGAACGGCTCTACGCCGACCTCACGGCCCGCATTGCCCGCACCGGCCAGCCGAACGCCGCGCTCGTCGGTGTGGCCGGGGTCTTCTTCGTGCACCTCGCCGCCGGCACCACGAACACGTTGATGCCGATGCTGCAGCCGGTGTACGAGCGGCTGCCCGACGCGCTCAACGACTACCTGGTGCGGGCCCTGCTGGACGGCGGGCAGATCGAGGAGGCCAGGGCGCTGTGGTCGCCGGACGCCGTCGCGGTCCGCGAGGACTACTACTGGCTCGCGTGGACCGGGCTGCGCGCCCTCAACGCCGCCGCCCTGCGCAGCGAGTCGCATTGTCGCGAGTTGTACGCCGTGCTGCTGCCGTGGGCCGGTCAGTTCGTCGGACTGGCCAGTGGCTCCCTGGCCGGCCCACCGGTCGACCTGGTCCTCGCCGACCTCGCCGACGCGCTCGACGACCCGGTGGCCGCCCGGTCGCACCGGGCGGCCGGGCAGGCGCTCGCGGCCGCCGCCGGTGCCGTCCCGTGGCTCAGGGGAAGATGACCGCCTCCCGCCGGGCGAACCCGCGGCGGGTCACGGCGAGCAGCACCTTCAGCACCGGGCCTGCCATCCGCTTGAGCTCGGCGAGCTCGGCCGGCGTGGCGTAGCGCTCGATGCGGGGCAGCTCGAAGCCCAGCTTGCCGCCCTTGCGCACGGCCGCCTCGACCTTCGCCCAGTCGGCGTCGGAGACGTACCGCTGGATCACCGGGAACACGGTGCGCTCCTCGTCGTCGATGTGCTCGTCGAGCAGGTCCCGCAGCGTGCCGAGCACGTCCGCGAGCCGCTGCGCGGCGGCCCGGTCCTGCGGTGCGGCGGCGAGGGTCCGGGCGTCGCGGCGGATCGCGTCGAGCAGCGGGTCGAGCTGGCGGTGGTCGTCGGTGAGCTCCCGCAGGTCGATCTCCGCGCCGGCGCTGGCCGCCAGCACCGGCCACAGGACGTCGTCCTCGGCCTGATGGTGGTGGTGGATCCCGTCGCAGAGCGTCTCCAGGTATCCGGCGATCGCCCTGGCCCGCTCCGGCGGGTTCGGTGTGGCACCGCCGGCGATGTCGCGCAGCAGCGCGGCGAACCGGTGCGCGTCGCCGCGCATGGACCGGTGGTTGACGGTGATCCCGACAAGGTTCGGCATGGTTCGTTCTCCTCAGGTCAGTGGTTCTGCCCTGAGGACACCGCCTCCCACTTGGTCGCTACTTAAAGACTGGTTGTCCTATCCAAATGCGCGGATGGTGTGGTCGCCGATCAGCAGGAGGCGGCCGGAGGCGAGCATGAGTTCGGCGGCGGTGTCGTCGTACCCGGCCAGCCGCAACCGGCGCACCACGTGGCCGTCGGCGGCCCGCAGCACGACGATCTCGGTGAACTCCGACTCCGGGGTGAAGTTGCCGTGGTGCACTGCCGCGTAGACGAACCCACCGCCGCTGACGAGCGCCGCGTGCAGGGCGTTGTACTCGTGGCCGGGCAGCGCGAGCGGGGTCGACCACGCCGTGGCCCCGCTGGCCGGATGGTAGCGGCGCACGGTGCCGGTGAGACCGTAGCCGAACACGGCGCCGCCGCCGGCGGACAGGCCGTCGACCCACTCGTCGGCGGCGGGGGTGCCCTGGCACCAGCGGGCGCCACCGGTGGCCGGGTTGAGCGAGCAGAGCGCGTCGGGGCCGAAGCCGGAGACGAGCAGCGAACCGCGGTCGCCGGCCACGGAGAAGCCCGGCCGGATGCGGGTCCACTGGCGCACGCCGGTGCGGACGTTGAACGCGAACAGCAGGTTGGCCCCGCCGCTGCCGTCGCCGGTGCCGCGGACCGGGCCGTAGGCGCCCTGCACGACGGTGTCGCCGACCACGGCCGGAGCGCCGCCCGCGTCGCCGTCGACCGCGCCGGACCAGGCGAGGGTGCCGTTGCGCGTGCGGTACGCGCGCAGGTGGTAGCCGGTGCACAGTTCACGGCACTTCGGGCCGCTGGTGACCAGGACGAGGCCCGCCGCGACGGTGAACGGCAGGATCGCGTCGTCGGCGGGCAGCGTCACCTCCCAGCGGCGGGTGCCCGCGCGGTCGTACGAGGCCAGCCGGCTGCGGGTGCCGTCGGCGTCTAGGCTGCGCAGGTACAGGGCGCCGTCGACGTCGGCGAGCTGCTGCGGGCGCCGGCCGGCGAGCTTCCCGACGACGGTGACCGCGCCGGTGCGCACGTCGACGCGGCGCAGGGCGCCCTTGCCGTATGCGACCGTGAGCTTGCCGCCGGCGACGGCCGCGCCGCCGACGGTGTCGTCGCCGCCCGCCTGCCGCTGCCAGACCTGCCGGCGCACGTCGAGCCCGCCGGCGTCCGGCTGGTAGTTGTCGTTGGCGGCGCCGCCACCGTGCTGCGGCCAGTTGCCCGGGGTCGCGGCCGCCGCGGGGCTCGCTCCGCCGGCGAGCAGCGTGCCGCTGACACACGCGGCGACGACCGCCGCCATCCTGCTGATCATGGGATCAGCGAAGCAGGGTGAGGTTGCAGGGTGGTGAGAACCGCCGCACCTCACCCGCCCGTGTGGCCGTTGACCTGGGCTGCGTGCCATAGTCGAGGCGTGGCGGTGCGCACTGGCGCCGTCCCGGACGAGTCACGTCGTACCCGGCCCGACAAGACGACGTGGTGTCCGGGAGTGCGCCATGTTCGTCCAGGTCCTCGGTTCGTTGTGTGTGCTGGTCCCCTTCGTGCTGGTCCAGCTGGGCAGGCTGACGTCCGCATCGCTCTGGTACATCTCGCTCAACCTCGCCGGTTCCACCGTCCTGGCCATTGAGGCCGCGATCGGGCACAACTGGGGCTTCCTGCTGCTGGAGGCGGTGTGGGCGGTCGTGTCCCTGCGCTCCCTGCTGACCGCCCGTCCCGTTCGGGTGAAGCCCGTGCCGCCCCGCGACCGGTGAGCATTACCGTCGATGAATAACGTCGCTCGACCTGTACAGTGCGGCGTTCCGCACTGACCCGCACGCCGAGCTCGCCCGGCTGCGGGACCTGAGCTGGCACGCGCAGACGGCGATCGGCACCGCCGTCCTGCGCCACGCCGAGGTGCAGCAACTGCTGCAACTGCGCGAGCTGCGCACCCCGGGCGCGGACTTCCTCGCCCTGCAGGGCATCACCGAGGGCCTGCTGGTCGACACCATGCACGGTTTCCTGCTCAACACCGACGGCGACGACCACGCCCGGGTCCGGCGCCTCGTCAGCGGGGCGTTCACGACCCGGCGGGTCGAGGCGTTCCGGCCCGTCGTCGCGAGGATCGCCGCGGAGCTGGTGTCGGCCCTGGCCGCGACGGGTCGTCGGCACCTTCCGTGCCGGGCAGCGCGCGACCCCGATCTCCGGGATTTGGACAAAAAACGAAGGCGTGTCCAGGTCAACGATGCCTTCGGACCAGCCAGGGGCGGTTCGGCCACCTCACCGTCCGGGACTTCGGCCTCCACTCGGAGGGCGAGCGTGCCGGGACGCTGAGCTCGCTCACACTGGCGTACCTGACCTGGAAGAAGCGCGGCGACCGAGGCAGGCCGGTCAGGTCCGGGCGGCGACGATGGCGTCGCGCAGGGACCGCAGGGCGTGGGCGCGGACGCCGGCGAGGGAGGCCTCGTCGGCGACCGCGGCGGGGCGGACCGGGACGTGCCGCGGGAGGTGGGCGAACGCGGCCCCCACCGCGCCGGTCACCTCGCTCCCCCACGGACCGCCGAGCACGATGTGGGCCGGGTCGGCGAGGGCGACCGTCGCGGCCAGCACGCCCGCGACCGCCGTGCCGATCACGGCGAGGACGTCCGCACCGGCGGCGCGCAACGCCGGGACGTCGATCGCGGTCGAGGACGGCTGCCGCAGGTGCAGCGCGGCGAACACCTCCGTGAACGGCATCGCGCGACCGCCGGGGCCGGTGGTGATCAGGTGGGCGATCTCGCCCGCGAGGCCGGCGTGTCCGCGCAGGACCTCTCCGGCGCTGACGACCGCGCAGCCGAGGCCCTCGCCGAGGTACACGTAGGCGAAGTCGTCGCCGGCGGCGCCCTGGTCGCGTTCGGCGCGGGCAGCCCAGTTGACGTCGTTGTCGACGGTGACGGGACCGGTGACGTACGCCGCGAGCAGGTCGACCGGGTCCAGCTCGCCGACGAGGAACGGGGCGTCCGGCAGGTGCACGAGCCGCCCGGTGACCCGGTCCACGGGGTCGGCGGCGCTGACCGTGGCCACCCGCGCCGGACCGACCGCGGACCGGACGGCCTCGACCGCGGCGGTCAGCGCGGCGGCCACGAGCTCCGGCCGGGCCGGTCGGGTCAGCGGCCGGGTGGTCCGGGTCAGGACGGTGCCGTGCGCGTCGAGGCGCTCCGCGACCACGCCGGCGGAGGCGATGCTGATGGCGAGCGCGGTGCCCGCGGACGGGGCGAGGCCGTAGTACGTGCCGATCCGGCCACGCCCGGTGGTGCGGTCGCCGGTGTCCACGACGAGCCCCGCCTCGGTGAGCCGGCGCATGCTCTCCGACACGGTGGGCTTGGAGATCCCCGCCTGGACGGCGAGCTCCGCCCTGGTCAGCCGGCCGGAGCGCATCAGGGCCCGCAGGACGTGCTCGTCGGACAGGGAGCGCAGCAGCTCCAGCGAGGGTTTGACCGGCGTCACGCGCCAACTCTAGTCAGGACTCTTGCCCAAATCAGCGACCCGCCGTATCGTCTTCTAGTAAGGAGTCCTGACTAGAAGCTTTCTTGACGAGAAGGAGCGCGAGGCCATGCCGGTCCAGACCGCACTGCCGCACTGGGAGACCATGCCTGCCGATCTGGGCGCCGCGACCCGCGAGGTCAAGGCGGCGATCCGGGCCCGGATCGCGGCGTCGGGCCGCACCGTCGAGGAGGCCTTCGCCGTCGTCGAACGGGGCATCGAGGCCGAGGTCCAGGCGATCGAGACGGCCCGCAAGCGCGGCGAGGCGGTCTGGCCGGTCATCGACTACGCCGACATCGCCGCTGGCACCGTGTCCGCCGCCGATCTGGCGCTGCTGCGCCGCCGCGGATGCCTCGTCGTGCGTGGCCACTTCGACCGCGAGCAGGCGCTCGGCTGGGACCGCGAGATCGTCTCGTATGTCGAGCGCAACGCCTTCTTCGAGCACTACCGCGGCCCTGCCGACGACTTCTTCAGCAGCGTGAGTTCCAAGCCCGAGATCTACCCGATCTACTGGTCGCAGCCGCAGGTGCAGGCCCGGCAGAGCGACCGGATGGCGGCCGTGCAGACCTTCCTCAACCGGCTGTGGAAGCACGAGTCGGAGGGCGTCCAGTGGTTCGACCCGGAGCGCGACGCGATGTATCCCGACCGCATCCGGCGCCGCCCGCCGGGCGCGACCTCGGGCGGGCTGGGCGCGCACCTGGACCCCGGCACGCTCGACCTGTGGATGACGCAGGCGTATCAGCAGGCGTTCCGGCACCTGTTCGACGGCAGCGTCGAGCAGTACGACCCCTGGGACGCCGCCTACCGCACCGTCGGCCCGCAGTATCCGGGCTCGACGATGTGCTCCGCGTTCCGCACCTTCCAGGGCTGGACAGCGCTGTCGGACATGGACCACGACCAGGGCGTGCTGCACACGGTGCCGATCCCGGGCGCGATGGCGTATCTGATGCTGCGCCCGCTCCTGGACGACGTCGCCGAGGACGACATGTGCGGCGTCACGGTCAACCGGGCGTTCCCCGCCGACGACGAGCGCCGTCACGGCCTGCTGCTGCGGGCCCTGAGCGGCATCCCCGACGTGCGCGCCGGCGACTCCGTCTGGTGGCACTGCGACATGATCCACTCGGTGGCACCGGTCCGCGACCAACAGGGCTGGGGCAACGTCATGTACATCCCCGCGGCACCGTGGTGCCCGCGCAACGAGGCGTATAGCGGATCGGTGCGCTCGGCGTTCCTGACGGGGTCCAGCCCGGCAGACTTCCCGGAGGAGCACTACGAGCGGACCTGGGCGGGCAGGACCACGGTCGAGCAGCTCAACGCGACCGGCCGCCGCGGCCTGGCCATCGAGGCCTGACCCACCGCGAGCCCGCTGGCTCGCGGGCGCCCGCTGGCCTGCAAGCGCCTACTAGCTCGCGGGCACCCACCGGCTCGCGGGCACCCACTGGCCTGCAAGCGCCGACTAGCTTGCAGGCACCCACCGGCTCGCAGGCGCTGGCAGGTGGCCTGGCCCGCGCCGCGTGGAAGACCGGCCGCCGCGGCCTGGCCAACGAGGCCTGACCCACCGCGAGCCCGCTGGCTCGCGGGCACCCGCTGGCCTGCAAGCGCCGATTAGCTCGCAGGCACCCACCGGCTCGTGGGCGCTGGCAGGTGGCCTGGCCCGCGCCGCGTGGAGGACCGGCGCCCGCAGGCCAGTTGGCGCCCGCGAGCCTCCCCGGCTCAGCCGCGGGACAGACCGGTTGGGGCGCGGTCATGCCGCCACCCCACCCCGCCCCTTCGGCGTCAGTCGAGCACAGCACGAGCAGGTCCAGGACGACGAGCCGCTAACTCACTCAACGCCAGCCCGGCGCGGACGAATCGCCGGCGCAGCCCAAGTCCACGCCAAGCCAGGCCTCCGTTCAGCCAGCGCGGCGCGGGTCAGGGTCAGGGGCACGGGCGAGCCGCGAACCCACGCCCACCCCGACGCAAGCTCGACGCAGGTGAGCTGTCAGCACAGATCAACACCACGCAGCAGTTCGAACTGCCACAAACACCGGAACGACTCCGATCACGGCCACCATGATCGGAGGCGTGGGCCGGCCGGGAGATGGGCCGGGGAGCCGTCCGGGCAGTCGCGTGGGTGGCCGTAGAGTGACGTTGGCCTGCCGGGCCGTGATCGAGGTCGTGGATTGGTCTTCCGCGCGGTTGCCGGATTCCCACAAGCCGAAGGATCCCCGGTCACCTGACCCGGAGATCGTTCGACTTGTCGCGGGATCGGTTCCTTGGTGGTCGCGGTCCCCAACCGTCACCGGCCGCTTGACAGAACCTTTCACGGATTGACGGCGCGGGGTGGGAAGAACACCCGGCGCAGGATCGCGGGGGCGAACAGGCTCTGCGGCGGGGCGGTCAGGTTCACCGTGCGGTGGAAGGCGATCGCGACCTCCGGCGAGGTCTCCGCGGCGTGGAGCAGTTTCGCGATGTACCAGTTGAAGAACCGCACCTTCGCGGTCCGCTCCCCCGGCACCGACGCAAACGCGAGGTCGCCGCCCACGGCCATGTCCCACGGCGTGTCGATGACGGTGGACGCCTTGGCGTAGAAGCGCTTCGGGAGGCCGGTGAGACCGCCTGTGAGGGCCGCGCGCAGTTCCAGGGCCTCCAGGGCGGCGACGGTCATGCCCTGGCCGTAGATCGGGTTGAAGGCGCAGATGGCGTCGCCGAACGCGAGGAAGCCCTCCGGGTGGTGGGTGAGCCGCTCGTAGCGCCGGCGGACGCTCGCCGGGACGCGGAACGGCCGCGGTGGGGTGAGCGGCCGGGAGCGGTGCACGACCTCGGCGAGGTCGGCGATGGGCAGGCGGGTCGCGTAGGCGGCGAAGCCCTCCTCGTCGGTCGGTGGCAGGTCGTCGCCGAGTCCGGCGAGCGTGAGGATCCAGCGGTCGCCCTCCATGGGCAGCAGGGCCGCGCCGAACGGGTACCGCGGCGTCACGCCGGTCAGGACGCCGAGCATGCCGCTGGCGAGGGGGGTCCGCTCGTATTCGCGGGTGGCGTAGACGACGCCGGCCATGACGCTGTCCTGCTCCGGCGGCACGTAGCCGAGCTCGGCGAGCCAGGTGGTGCCCCGGTTGCCGCGGCCGGTCGCGTCGACGACCAGGTCCGCGGGCAGGTCCTCGGCGCCGCCGCCGGGGCCGGCGCCGGCGGTGACGACCCGGGCGCCGGTGACCGTGCCGCCGTCGTGCAGCAGGCCCGTCGCCTCGAGCCCGCCGCGGATCTCCACGTTGGGCAGCTTGCCGACCCGCGACCGGACGTAGTCCTCCAGCGCGGGTCGGCTGGCGGCCAGGACGATCAGGTCGGAGGCGGCGCGGGCCATCGGGGTCGGGCCGTTGTGCCAGGCGAACCCGGCGTGAATGTCGACGGTGAGGGCGCCGGCGGCGACGAGTTCGTCGGTGAGCCCGGGGAACAGGTCCTCGAGGACCTCGCGTCCCTTGGCGAACAGCATGTGTGCGTGCCGGCCCTGCGGGACGCCCTTGCGGACGCCGGAGCCGGTGAGGTCGTCACGGTCAAGGACGGTCACGGTGTCGAAGGTGTCGCTCAACGCGCGGGCGGCGAGGAGCCCGGCGATGCTGGCGCCGAGGACCACCGCGTGCGTGGAATGGCTTGTCATCCACCCAGACGACCATTGATTCACGACGATTCATAGGTAGAAGTACACGGAGGGCGAATCATCGGGGGCCGCGTGTCACATTCATGACTGGGGCGCTGGAGGGGCAGGTGAAGTCCATTCGGACGAGGTCGTTGCCGTGCCGGAACTCGACGTAGGCGATCGAGGCGGGACCGGTCTGCTGGGATTCCGTCCGGTACGGCTTGCCCGCCACCGACGTGACAATCCTGACCTGACCGCCGCCGGCGCACGCGGCCTGCACGGTGCCGGCCTCGGTGGTGAACGCGACCGGGCCGCCAGGAGTCGGCGGGCCGGCCGGCGGCGTGGTGGACGGGCCGCCACTGCGAGGCTGCGCTCCTGGCGCGGCGCTGGACAGCGGGACGCCCGGCGTGGACCCGACCGACCCGGAAGGCCCGGAAGGCCCAGAAGGCCCAGAAGGCCCAGAAGGCCCGGAAGACCCGGCCGTTGTCGCACCGGCGGCGCCCGCCTCCCGGTCGGCGCGGTCCAGGCCGGCGAGCAGCCACGGCAACACCGCGGCGATGAGCAGGACGAGGGCGGCGAGGGCGTACCCACGAAAGCGGAACCAGTGCGGATCGGGCGGTGGGCCGGGAGGGTGGCCGTCGGGCCCGAGCGGCGGGTCGAACGTGGCAGCGGCTGCCAGTACACCGGCGGCGGCCTCGGCGGAAGGGCGCGCGTCCGGAGCCTTGTCCAGGCATGCGATGCACAGCTGGGCGACCTCGTCGGGCACGCCCGGCAGCGGGGGCAGCGGCACCGGCGGCGTGAAGACGTGGTTGCGGATCAGCTGGGTCGTCGTGTCCGCCGGCCAGGGCAGGGTGCCGGCGAGGAGGAGGTACAGCAGGACACCGAGGGCGTAGACGTCCGACGGGGGCGCGACGTCCCCGGACAGGCGCTCCGGGGCCAGGTACGCGGGCGTGCCGAGGACGTCCTCGATCGGCTGCGGGCCGGCGGGGGCGGCGAGGCCGAAGTCGACGAGCTTCGCGCCGGTCTCGGTGACCATGATGTTGGCCGGTTTGACGTCCTGGTGCACCAGCCCGGCCGCGTGCGCCGCGGCGAGACCGGCGGCGACCGCGGCGCAGACCCGGAGGACCTCCCGCGGGGGCAGCGGGTCGTCGTCGAGGTGCTGCTGGAGGGTCCGGCCCGCGACCAGCTCCATCACCAGGAACGGGAAGCCGTCGTCGCCGAAGTCGTGCACCTGGGCCAGGCTGGGGTGCGACAGCGCGGCCGCGGCGCGGGCCTCGCCCCGGATCCGGTCACGGGCCGCGGCGTCGCGCAGGTGCAGCACCTTGACCGCGACCGGGCGGTCGAGCACCTCGTCGCGGGCCCGCCACACGACCGACATACCGCCCGAGCCGAGCAGCTCCTCGAGGCGGTAGCGTCCCCCAAGCAGCAGCTCACCCATCGGGACATCCTGCACCATCGATGGATGAGGTCCGGCACGGGCCTTCCATCGATCGGGTGGTGTCGCGGCGGTTCGCTCCCGTCCGGCGCACCGGTCGCCGAGACTGGTGCTACCGGAAGCGAAGCATGCGATCGCACAAGCTCACCGGACGCGAGACGGCCGGCCCAGGTGGCCGCGGGCCGGCCGAAGCTCGCACCGCCCGGGCAACGCCTCGGGCGGGTAGCTGGCAGACTTGCCGCCATGTTGCGACGTATGCGGTGGGTTATCGTGCCGGCGGTGGCACTCGTGGTGTTGACGGCGTTCCCCTCGGCCGCCTCTGCGGCCCCGGCGGGCACCTCTGATCTCCTGTCCGACCTCACGCTGCGTGATCTGACGATGATCGTGGCCGGCATCGGCGTGTTCGGCGTCCTGCTGATCGTGATCGGCGTCGTCGGCGTCCGCCGCTCCCGCGCCGCCCGCCGCGCCTCCATCGCCCCCTGACCCGGTTCCATAGCGACGGTGTGCGTTCCACTCCTTTTCGCCAGAGCTGGGTAGATCGCACACCGTCTATGACGGAAAAGGGTGAATGGCGGGCGTCGACCATTCACTGGAAGGCCCATTGACATCTTCGGATGCGCGCCCACAATTTCCATGGGCGGTCTCAGAAGGGAATAGCGATGGGCAGTACCACAAGTCGCATCCTCGTGCCGTTCCGCGGAACAGGTGCCGGGGTCGCCGAGCTGACCTGGGCGCAGCTCGGAATCTGGCAGACGATGCGCGACACCGGGCTCAGCATGAACATCGGCGGGACCGTGCCGATGCCGGCCGGCACGTCGGTGTCTGACATGGAAACGTTGCTGCGGTATCTGGTGGGCCGCCACCAGGCGCTGCGGACCAGGCTGCGGTTCGAGCCCGGCGGCGTCACCCGGCAGGTCGTGTCCGAGGTGGGCGAGCTGACCCTCGAGGTCGTCGACACGGATGACGATCCCGTAGCCGCCGCCGAGGAGGTGCGGCGCCGATACGAGGCCGAACCGTTCGCCTACGAGACCGAGTGGCCGGTGCGGATGGGTGTGGTACGGCACGGCGGCGAGGTCACCCACGTCGTGGTGCTGTACTGCCACGTGGCCGTCGACGGGTTCGGCATCGACGCGATCGTGCGGGACATGGCCGAGCTGGACCCCGCGACCGGGACGACGACCGCGCCGGTGCCGGGCCTGACCCCGCTCGAGCTGACCGCGAAGCAGAACACCTCGTCGGGACGGCGGCAGAGCGAGAAGTCGCTGCGGCACTGGGAGCACCTGCTGCGCACGATCCCGGCGGAGCGTTTCGGCTGGTCCGGTGATCCGCAGACGCCGCGGTACTGGGAGATCACGCACCGCTCGCCGGCGATGCAGCTGGCGATGCGGCTGATCGCGCACCGCACCGGCGCCGGCGTGGGCTATGTGGTCCTCGCCGCCTACGCGGTCGGCCTGGCCCGGCTGACCGGACGCAGCCCGAGCGTGGCGCAGCTGGTGGTGAGCAACCGGTTCCGGCCGGGCTGCGCCGACTCGGTCAGCCAGCTGGCCCAGTTGAGCATCTGCGCCGTCGACGTCGTCGACACGACCTTCGACGAGGTGGTGGGGCGGGCGTGGACCGCGGCGACGAACGCGTACATGCACGGGCACTTCGACCCCGTGGCGCTGACCGCGCTGCTGGAGCGGGTGCGCGCCGACCGGGGTGACGTGGACTTCTCGATCATCGTGAACGACCGGCGGTCCCGCGACGGCGCGGCGGAGGACGGTGAGCTGCCCACGCGGCGGCAGCTGGCGGACGCGCTGCCGCGCTCGACGAGCTGGTGGAACCGGAAGGTCGAGGTGCTGGACGCCGCGCTCAACATCAGCGTCGACGCCGCGCCCGACGCGGTGGACGTGACGATCTGCGCCGACACGCACCGGCTCGCCCCGGCCGACATCGTGGCCCTCGCGCTGGAGATGGAGCGGGTCGCGGTGGAGGCGGCCTTCGACCCCGCCGCACCGACCCGCGTCGGGGCCCGCTCGGCGGCACCGATCGGGTGATGGACTTCCGGTTCGACGTCGTGGGCGTCGGGGCGCTCAACTTCGACTCGATCGCCCCGGTCTCGGCTGCCGCGCGCAACCTGCTGCGCGGCGCCGTCGACTGGGGCGCCGAGTGCCGGGTCGGCGCGGCGACGGTGGACGCGGCGATGCGGACGGTCCACGCCGCCGCGGTCCGGGTCGCGGTCGGCGGGTCTGCGTACAACACGGTCGCCGCCCTGGCGCACACCGGCGCCGGGCTGCGGCTCGGCTACGTCGGCGTGGCGGGGCGGCTGCCGGTGCCGGGCGCCCCGATCCTGGAGCGGCTGCACCGCCTCGGCGTCGACACCGAGCACCTGCGGGTCTCGGCTGGCGAGCTCAGCGGCGTCTGCCTGTCGCTGGTCGAGGACGGCGAGCGGACGCTGCTGGTCCATCCGGGCGCGAACGACCGGATGGCCGAGCACCTGGAGTCGCGGTTCGACGAGGTCGTGGCGTACCTGTCGGCGGCGAGGATCGTGCACGTGACGTCGTTCCTGGACGCGCGGACCCCGGCGGTCCTCGCCGACGTGCTCGCCGCGGTCCGGGACCGCAGCCCCGAGACGGTGCTGTCGTTCGACCCGGGGCACGTGTGGGCGGCGAGCCGATCCGCCCCGGTCGCGGCGCTCGCCGCCATGGCCGACCACGTGCTGCTCAACGAGCGGGAGCTGCAGGCGCTCGGCACGACCGGCGACGACACCTGGGCCGCGGACCGCATCCTGCGGGTCGGCCGGCCCGGCCGGTTCGTGCACGTCAAACGCCCGGCCGGGGTCACCACGTTCACCCGCTCCGGTCCGCTGCTGCGAGCCCGGTTCCACCCGCAGCAGTTCCTCACCGCGGACCTGGTGCTGGACGCGACCGGCGCCGGCGACGTCTACGCCGCCGGCGTCCTCGCCGCGGTCGCCGAAGGCACCCACCTGCACGACGGGGTCCGCCTCGGCATGGCGCTGGCCCGGCACAAGCTGCAGCATCTCGCCGACGGCGGCCACTCGGACTTCCCGGCCGTGCTGGCCGCCTGGCACGAGCGGGCTACGCCGGATCGGTCCTGATCATCCGGACCAGGGCCCGGATGCCGGTCAGCAGCTCCTGGTGGTCGCTGATCCCGTCGAGGGTGCCCTCGATCCGGCGGGCCATCTGCTCGATGCGGGCCTTCAGCGCCTCGTCGCGGTCGCGGGCGGCGGCCCGGTCGACCGCCTGTGCGTCCTCCAGGCGGGTCAGGTCGGTCGTCGCCTGCCGGCGCAGGTTCGCCAGGTCGTCCACGGCGGCCGTGCGCGCCTCGTCGAGCTCCCGCTGGACCTTCTCGACGGCCTCGGTCAGCGAGGTCACGGTCGCGGTCAGGGTCACGACGTCGTCGCGCGGATGGGTGCTGTCCCGGCGCAGCGAGGTGATCCGGTCGCGCAGGTGCCCGAAGTAGGCGACCGCGGGCCGCACCAGCGTGGAGAGCAGGTAGAAGCCGGCGAGGTAGTACCCGGTCAGCTCGCCGGACACGAAGGCGAACACGGCGGTGACGGCGGCGGTGCCGAGGTGCCCGCCGATCGCGAACCGCAGCATCCACCGCGCGATCCGCCGGGCCTCCTCGTCCCGCGAGTCCGGCACGGCGATGCCACGCTCGCGGGAGACCGCGTTCTCGGCGGTGACCTGCCGCGCGTCGAAGTACAGGTTCCACGGCCAGGTGACGAGCACGATCGTCCACATCAGCGCGGCCAGGCCGGCGCCGATCGTCACCAGGGTCTGCAGGGAGACCCCCGCCACCCGGCCCAGCCAGGCGAACAACAACGCGGCCGCGGCGCCCACCACGACCGTCGCCCACCATCGGACCATGAGACGCGAAGAATGCATGCGCACACTCTGCCGTTCCGGGGCCCGATGCGGATGCGCGCCGATACTCACAGCGCCCTGAGTACGCGAGGGTGCGGAGGCGTGAACCTCCGCACCCTCGCGATCGTCAGCTTGCGGTGATCAGTTCCTTCGGCTCGGCCGGCAGGTGCTCGTGGGCCTTGCCCTCGACGTGCAGCTCGGGCAGGACCCGGACCAGCCACTGCGGCATCCACCAGTTGACCCGGCCGAGGATGTGCATGACGGCCGGCACCAGCAGCAGGCGCACGACGGTCGCGTCGAGCAGGATCGCCGCGGCCATGCCCACGCCGATGACCTTCAGGACCAGGTCGGGGCTGGGGATGAAGGCGGCGAACACCGCGATCATGATGGCGGCCGCGGCGGTGATGACGCGGGCGGTGCCGGCCAGGCCGTCGGTGACGGCGCGGCCGTTTTCGTTCGTGCGGGTCCAGACCTCGCGCATCCGGCTGACCAGGAACACCTCGTAGTCCATGGAGAGGCCGAACAGCACCGCGAACATCAGCACCGGGATGAACGCCGGCAGCGGGGTCTCGGTGTCGATGCCGATGAGCTGGCCGGCCCAGCCGCCCTGCAGGACCAGCGCGATGACGCCGTAGGAGGCGGCGACGGACAGCAGGTTCATCACGGCCGCCTTGACGGCCACGGCGACGCTGCGGAAGGAGACCAGGAGCAGCAGCATGGACAGCAGGACCACGCCGCCGATGAGCAGCGGGATCCGCCGGGCGATGTTCTCGGTGCTGTCGATCGCGGTGGCGGTCATGCCGCCGACGTGGGCGCTGGCGCCGGTGCCGGCGAGGGTCTGCGGCAGCGTGTCGCGGAGCCGCTCGACGAGGTCCTCGGTGCGGGCGTCCTGCGGGCCGGTGCGCGGCAGGACGGTGATGACCGCGGTGGTGCCGTCCTGGTTGAGCTGCGCGGGCATGGCGGCCGCCACCCCGTCGACGCCGGGCAGCGTCGCGGCGAGCTTGTCCAGCGCGGCGTTGTCGCCGGCGCGGGGCAGCTGGACGGCGAGGACGAGCGGCCCGTTGGCGCCCGGGCCGAAGCCCTGGGCCACGAGGTCGTATGCCTGCCGGGTGCTGGTCTCCTCGCGGTTGTTGCCGGCGTCGGGGAAGCCGAAGCGGACGCCGAGGAACGGTGCCGCGAGCGCGAGCAGGATGGCGACGCCGAGCAGGGCGGACACGTACCGGTGCCGCTGGATCAACGCACTCCAGCGCAGCCAGCCCCGGCCGGGCTCGACGTGGCCACCGGCCGCGACGGTGATCGGGGCGCGGCGGCCGAGCGGGAGGCGCAGCCGGTCGACGTGCTTGCCGAGGTAGCCCAGCAGCGCCGGGAAGAGGGTGACGCTGGCGGCCAGGACGACCACGACGCCGAGGATGGTGACGAGGGCGGCGCCGCGCATGAAGGACAGGCCCATCGCAAACAGGCCGAGCATGCTGACCACGACGGTGCTGCCGGCGACCATGACGGAGCGGCCCGCGGTGTCCAGGGTCGCGACGGTCGCGGCCTCCGGGTCCAGCCCGGCGGCCCGCCACTCGCGGAAGCGGGTCACCATCAGCAGCACGTAGTCGATGCCGATGCCGATGCCCATCATCGTGGCCAGGGAGGTGGACCAGTCGGGCGCGTCGACGAAGCGGATCAGCAGGCCGGTCAGGGTGCTGCTGACGGCGAGCCCGGCGATGGCGACGAGGACAGGCAGGCCGGCGGCGATCACCGAGCCGAACATGAGCAGCAGGATGATGATGGCGGCGGCCAGGCCGATGCCCTCGGAGCCGATCTCGCCCTGCTCGGCGCGCTGGATGCTCTGCCCGCCGAGCGCGACCACCAGGCCGTCACGGTCGAACTCGCCGGCGATGTCGAGCAGCCGCTGGCTGTCCTCGACCGGCATGTCGTCGGGGTTGACGTAGTCCAGGCGCAGGTCGGCGACGGCGGTGCGGCCGTCGGCGGAGATCCCACCGGGGTTCTGGAACGGGTCGGCGACGCCGGCGACGTGCGGCGCGGTGGCGAGCTTGGCCAGCAGGGCCTGCACGTCGCTCTTCGCGCCCTCGACGCCGTCGCCGGCGCGGACCACGACGGTGACGGTCGCCCCGGACTGGGCCGCGAAGCGCTCGGCGAGCAGCTGCTGTGCCTGCTTGGAGTCCGAGCCCGGCGCAGAGTAGTCGGCGGCGAACTCGCCGCCGAAGTTGATGGACAACGCGACGGCCGCGACGAGCGCGACGACCCACGCGATGATCGTCCGGCCGCGGCGCCGGTACGCCACCCGGGCGAGCCGCCCGAGCGGCCCTGGTTGGGGTTTCTGGTCGGTCATGGGGTTCCCCCGCCTTGTTTGAGCTCAAGGGTGAATGGGCATCAGTAGCGTTACGACTATTAACAAACACGACGCCACATCACTTGTCAAGCGGCTTCACGTCTGTAACGATGCTTAACGCAACGGTCATCTGGAGGACTTCATGAGCACGCCAGCGCGGTCGGCACCACGACGTGAGAAGGCGCGGGCGGCCACCATCGACGAGATCAAGCTCACCGCACTGACCCACATGCGGGAGACGGGCACCCTCGACATCCGCTTCGCCGACATCGCGCGCGCCATGGAGATGACCCCGCCGGCGCTGTACCGCTACTTCGCCGACCGCGACGAGCTGCTCAGCGCGCTCATCGCCGACGCGTACGACGACCTCGCCCGCTGCGTGGCGGAGGCGCGCGACGCCGTCCCGGCCGCCGACATCGGCGCGCGGTTCCTCGCGATCGCCCGGTCCTATCGGCAGTGGGCGCGGCAGGAGCCCCAGCAGTTCGCGCTCATCTTCGGCCTGCCCGTGGCCGGCTACGTCGCCCCGGTCGACGGCCCGACCACCGAAGCCGCCCAGCGGGCGATGTCACAGCTGTCGCAGTTGTTCCTGGAGGCCATCGAGCTCGGCGTGCTCACCCAGCCCCGGCTGCGCGACGTGCACCCGGCGATCGCCGCCTGCGCCGAACAGAAGAACCAGCACCTCGCCACGGAGATCCCCGCGGAGACGTTCCAGGCGATGCTGCACACCTGGTCGACGCTGCACGGCTTCGCCTGCCTGGAGGCCTACGGGCACTTCGACTGGATCGACGAGGCCGGCCGCGACGCGCTCTTCGACGGCCACGCCCGCCTCGCCGCCGAGGTCGCCGGGCTGCCCGCCCCCAAGGACGCCTGAGCGCGTCAGGCCAGCACTGACGCGAGGTCGCGGTCGACCGGGTTCCCCTCCAGGTCGACGAGCTGCGCCGGTCCGGTCCACGAGTGCCGCCAGGTGGCCGCGCCGGCGTCCAGCAAGGTCACCGCGACCAGCCCGCGCAGCGCGTTCGTGGTGCTCGCGTCCCGCGGCAGCCGCCCGTCGGCGAGCAGCCGCAGGACCGCGCGCGCGTCGCCGCCGGCCGCCTCCAGCAGCCGGTTCGCGTCGAGCTGGGCGGCGTTCGTCGCGGCCTTCGCGGTCAGCTCGTGCCACGGCAGGACGCGGAAGCCCGTCTCGTGGAACGCGCCGACCTCCAGCTGGCGCAACACCTCGTCGCGCTCCTCGCTCACCAGGTCCAGGGCCGGCCTGATGTCCGGCGTGACCGTCGCGGACGGGCCGGCCGCGATCGCCGCGACGCGCTGCTGGGCGTCCGCCGGCAGGGCCGGTGCCCCGCGCACGGCCATGAACTCGGCGAAGCCGTCGAACATGTCGGCCGCGACGTACCCCCGCTCGCGCAGCGGGTCGACGTACTCCTGCCGGTACTGCTGCCAGGCCGCTTCGACGAGCGCGGTCCGGAGCAGCGCCTCCGCGGCACCCTCCCGACCGGCGACGGCGACGAGCGTCCCGTCGGCCTCGCGGTCCAGCAGCCGGTCGATCGGTTCGACGACGGCGGTGTACAGCCCGGCGTACGCGAGGAACATCGCCCGCACGAACGGATTGCGCACGGCGGCGGCGGTCGCGTTGACGATCACCTGGCCGCGGTGCGCGACGGCGACCGGGCCCGAGTGCCGCCGGGTCAACCGGCTCAGCTGATGGCCGGCGGTCGCGGCGAGGTCGGTGACGGTCAGCGCCCGCAGCAGCGGCGCCCCGATCTCCAGCGTCCGCCAGCCACCGCGCAGGCCGAGCAGCCCGGCCTCCTCGACGACCCTGACCCGGGGCGTGGCGACGAGCCGGATCTCGTCGGGCTCGCGGGTGCCGGCCAGCGCCGCGAGCCCACGCACGACGTGCCACAGCTCCGGCGCCCGGGCCTCGGTGAGCCGCACCCCGGTCGGCGACGGCGGCCGCGCCGCGAACACCTGCAGCACCGCGAGGAACAGCGCCACCGCGGCCCCGATGGCGATCCACCGCAGCACCCACCCCGCGAAGAACCCGGCGACCAGGATCCCCGCCAGCAGCACCACGGTCATCACGTAGAACCCGACGAGCAGCGCGATGGCCACCCACGCCCGCACAGCGATCATCTTAGACACCCCTCCCCCGATGGCCTTGGAGAGGCTAGTCGATCGGGCGATTACCCGCAGTCCTGGCCGGCCCCGGTCCTAGCCGAGCCGGCGGCTGCGGCGTGCCGTCTTGGCCAGCACGAACTTCTCCATCGAGCCATACACGCTCATGCTCGGGGTCGTGACGAGGCCGATGTCACGGACCTTTGACAACGCGTACTGGAAAGCCTCGTCCGCCGCGATCCGCCCGTCGCCGTCGCTGTCGGCGTCGCCCGTCCGCAAGCCCTCCACCAACGCCGCAGTGAACGTGGAGGACGGCCTTCCCCGCAGATACGTGCTGGTCAGGACCGTTCGACTGCTCCCGGAAGGCATCGGATCAAGCAATGGCTCCAACTCGTAGAGATGCTCACTGCGCAGCTCGGTGCAGCAGTCCACGATCACGATCTGCCGTCGCGCCCGGCAGTTGTTCAGCTGGCGGATCAGCCACGCCAACTCGATGCCGGACTCCGGCAGACGCTCGCTGTCGGTGTCGATGGTCGCGAACACCCGCTGCCCGCGGATGTCGCGGAGGCTGAGTCCGGCCAGATACAGCAGGACATGATCATCCGGTTCACGTGATGTCAGAAACTCCGTGACCGTCAGTTGGAACTCGTACGTCCCACGATCGAACAGTGTGCTGACCGTGAAGCCACCGAGGCCCGGATCGCCGAGGACCCCCGCCAACGCAGCAGCGTGCAGCAGCGCGTCGGGCAGATCGACGAGTTTCCGGTCGCGATACTTGGAGGTTCCGATCACCAACGCACGACGCGGGCCCGGCAAAGGAAAGATGGCCGGCATCTCAGCGAGCCGGCGGGCAGGCTTCGCCTCGGGAACCGGCTGCGCCCGCGCGTTCGCCACGATCTCCTCCGCGAGCCGGCTCACCAGCGCGTGGTGGCGCACGCCGTCCAGTTCCTCGGTCACCACGCGCACTGCGGCGGCGGCGCCATCCCTGGTGTGGAAGAGGTTCCACTGCTGTGCGCAGGCGGGATCATCGAAGTAACCCGCGCCGTCGACGCCGATGAACATCTGGCAGACGCTCAGCGTCTCCTCGATCCGTGCGGCTCCCGCCGTCCCTGCCGGCAGCGCGAACACCGCGGTGCCGACCTCGACGTCGTAGGTGACACCGGCCAGCACCCGCACCTCGGCACTGAGATCGATGTGCAACCGGCGCCCGTAGGTCGACGGTCCTCCGTCGACGTGGCTGATGAAGTAGTAGTTCCGTGGCGCGATCTCGGGAATCCACAGGTCGCGGGCGACCGGGCCGTCCCAGCCGTCGGCGATCCGGGCGGCGAGCGCTTCGGCGGCAGCGGCGTTGGAGAACCCGTCCTCGCCGACGAGCGCGGGAATGAAGTACCTCCCGCCCGCCACCAGACCGGTGTCGACCCGCTCCAACGACAGTTCCGCGGCCCGGGCAGGGTCGATCACCGAACCTGGTGGGTCGTCCAACGCCAGCTCGATCTTGTTCGCGAACTGCTGCAGGATGGTGGACACGGTCCAGGTCCTGGCGGACGCCAGCAGGTGAACCCGCTGTCCGGGTCCGTCACCGGCGATCGCGGCAAGCCGCGTCCGGTCCAGTTTCGCGCCGTTCCAGTCGTCGATGACGAGGAAGACGCGGGCTTCCGGCTCGTCGGTGGTGCTGGCGGCGCGCCGCGTCACCAGGTCCAGCACCAGGTCGACCGCGTCCATGGATTCCATGGCCAGGTTTCCGTCGGCGACGAGCCGGACGTGCGGCAGCCCGGCCAGCGGTGACAGGCCGCCGCTGCCGTCGATGAGGACGAAGTGCGCCTCCTGCGGGGTCCGCGTCAACGCGAGTGACAGCACCGCGGCGAGCAGGACGTCGGTTGTCGCGACCGCGGACGACCCGACGACCGCGAGATTGCCGTCCGCAAGGTCGACCCGCAACGGTGCGTAGTCAAGGCCGTCCGGGCTGCTCACGATGCCCAGCACGGCGTATACGGAACTCCCGCCCGCCGCGAGACCCCGGCCGGGGACCTGCCGCGGCGTGCCGATCAGGTCGAACAAAGCGGGCCTGCGGTCCGGCGTCGGCACCGTGACCCATGCGTTCGGGGCATGTCCGGCCACGAGGCTTGCCGTCAACCACTGCAGCACCGTCTCGTTGCCGTCCGGGCCCCTCCACACGAACGTGGCCGCGGCCGCGAAATCCCGTCGCTGGCCGTCGGCGGACAAGGTGCCGTGTCCGGGCGTCGTCGCGGAGCCGAGGTCGATGCGCCAGTCCGGGATGCTGCCCCCGGGATTCCGCAGCATGGTGGGATCGACGCGCGAGGCCAGCAGCACATGCACCCCGGGATGCCTGCCGATCGCCAGCAGAGGGGCGAACCGGCTGGAGTGGCGGGACAGGTTCTCGAACTCGTCGACGACCACCACCAGCCGAGGCTGTGCCCCGGACCCGGCCCCGGCGCGGCGCTCCAGATACCGATCGATGTCGCTCATCAGGTGGCGGGCACCGATCGGCGTCGCCGGCCCCCGGTGAAATCCGACGACGTGTGGCAACGAGGAGAGCGATTCGAGCGTCTTGGCGACATTGCCGTCGATCAGGAGCAAGTGGAGTTGATCAGGGTGCGCGGTCGCGGCGAGGGCGAGCACGATCGTGCGCAGCAGCTCACGGCGCCCGCCCCCGTCCACGGCGGTCAGCAGACCCAACCCGGGCATGTCGAAGTCGAGCAGGACCGGCACTCCGCCGGCGTCGACGCCGAACGGAATCGACAGACCGGTCCGGGGCGCCCACTGCCGGACCGGGTCGAACCGCTGCGGGAACGGCATGCCGAGCAGGTCGGTCAGCGGCATCGGACCAGCGGCTGCGTCGAAGGCGACGACATCGACGTCGGGCAGCGGACCCAGGACGGCGAGGGCCCCGGCCGCCGCCTCCGAGGTCACGGTCCGCAGCTCGGCGCGGATCAGGTCGACGTCGGCGCCGGGCAGGAGCCCCAGCTCCGCGAGTCGCCGGACCGCCGCGTCGGACGGTAGGCGGTCGATCTCGTCCTGGATCTCGTCGGTGAGGCTGCGGGACGGGTCGGGTTGCCGGTCGAGGCGTCCCCGCATGGCCACGAACCAGTCCTTGGACAGGCCCACCTGTACACCGGAATCCGCCGCCGCGTCCGAAAGCCAGCGGGACGCAGCTGGAGGGTCGATGATGCCGATGGCGGTCAGCTGCTGGGCCTGTGCCAGGAACGGGTGGGCGCTCCACACGTCGGGGCGGTCGCAGTACCGTTCCAGCAGCAGCGCCACCTGCACGGTGCGGTCCGGTGGATACGCGGTGCGCAGGCTGATGAGCAGGTGCCGGCGCAGGTCGTCGTCGATCTCGTACAGGCCGCCGCCGAGGTCGCGGAACAGCGGCGAGGTCAGCAGCGCGGCCTCGACCGTCCATGGCAGGTCGTGTGGCGGGTCGACGAAGAAGTTGATCCGCAGCAGGTGCAGCAGGGTCGGGTCGACGGCGACCGGGACGGCGGCGTGGCAGGCCAGTTCGAGCGCGCCCGGCGGCAGCGTTGCCCGTGCCTGCGCGAGGCGGGCGGCGGCCGTCGACACGTGCCCGTAGGCGCTCACAGCGGACGCTCGACCGGCACGGGGTGGCCGCGGAGGGCGTCGACCGCGCCGTACATGCCGTCGCGGGTGAGGGGGTACATCGGCACGTGCCGGGCGATCTGGCCGGCGGTGGTGTCGGGCCAGCGGTCGGCGTCGACCGGGTTGAGCCAGGCGACGGCCGCGCCGCGGGCGACGACCGCGAGCAGGAGCGCCACGGTGTCGAAGAGCCGCGTCATGACGAACGAGCCGCGCAGCGCGCCCGCGTCGCTGATCACCACCACGGCCGAGCCGCCGGTGACGGCGTCGAGGAGGTCGGCCACGGGCCACGGGGTCAGCATCGCAGGGTCGCGGTAGACCCGGCCGGTGCCGAGGGCGGGGATGCGGTCCAGGATCGGGTCGAGCTCGGCGGTGACCGTTCCGGGCAGGGCCGCGAGCGCGCTGCGGTCGAGGCTCCGGCCGGGTGTGTTGCGGAAGTACGCGACGGTGATGGCGTCGAGGCGCCCGGCCCGGACGATCGAGCTCACCACGTGATCGACGAGACCGTGGTACGGCGTCATCGACCCGTCCCGGTCCACGAGCAGGAGCAGCCGGGCCGTGTTCGCCCGGGGCGGCACGAGCACGGGTGAGGTGACCACGCCGGTGCGGGCGTAGCGGTCCAGGGTCGCGTCGAGGTCGAGCTCGGTCGGCGGCCCCTGACGGACCGGGCGGCGCAGCCGGCGCCAGATCTGCGCGACCTCCCGCTCGGAAACCGGGTACTGCGGCCGGAGGACGAGGAACGGCGACGGGATCCCCGATCGGGGCGGCTCGGTCACGTCGGCGGGTCGCGGCGGCCGCACGATGGCCAGCTCCGCCGACGGCACGGGTGTGATCGGCACCGGATCGGCGGCGGGTCCGGGCTCCGACGGCGCGGCGACCGGCGCCGGCGGGTCGGCCTGGACGCCCGCGGAACGAGCAACTGGGGAAACGACCCAGGCGGGCGGATCCGCCAGGTGCAGCGCGGCGCCGATCAGCTCGGCGTCGCGCGGCGACTTGGCCCACAGCGTGATGCACAGGTCGCGCAGCGCTTCGGTCGACTCCAGGCCGTGCCCGGCGGCGAGCGCGGTCCGCAGCGCGGCGCAGTCGTCGACACCGAGGGGCAGGCCACGCCGGCGGAGCCGGGTGACGAGCCCACGGACGAACGACGGCATCGGCGCGTTCACGGCGTGCTGAACCGTTCCACGGCCTTGATCTGGTCGGCGCGCTGCTTCAGCAACGCGCCGCCGTTCGGCAGGGTTGTCAGAGTGGCCGGGTCGACGCTGTCGGCCTGGAGGCACTCGGCCCAGTCGAGGAGCTCGCTGAGACCCGGTTTGCGGTTGAGCCCCATCGCGTGCAGGCGCTGCACCACGTCGATCGCCTGCTGCCGGAGCTGGGCGCTCTCGATGCCGTGCATGGCGAGGATCTCGTCGAGGCGGTCGCCGGGGAATTCCACGAAGTGGAACACGCACCGACGCAGGAACGCGCCCGGCAGCTGCTTCTCCTCGTTGTTGGTGACGATGATGAGCGGGCGCAGGTCGGGCCGGTCCGGTGGGACCTGGTGCCGTTCGCCGGGGATCTCGTCGATCTCGAAGCGCAGCTCGTCGAGCTCGCGGAGCAGGTCGTTGGGGAAGTCCAGGTCGGCCTTGTCGATCTCATCGATGAGCAGCACCGACCGGCGGCCGTAGGAGGCACGGACGATGGCCCGGCCGAGCGGGCCGAACCGGACGTAGGTGCCCGGGTCCGGCAGCGCCGCGCCGAGGCCGCCGAGCTGCGCGTCGGACAGCCGGCGCACGGCGTCGAAGGTGTACAGCAGGTCCCGGCCGCGGCTGGTCGACTTGATGTGCGCCTGCTCCAGCGGCAGCCCGAGATGATAGGCGACGGCGTGCGCCAGCCGGGTCTTGCCGACGCCGGGGTCGCCCTGCAGCAGCAGCGGCCGGCCGAGCGTGATCGAGACGTTGACCGCCTCGCACAATTGCGGTGTCAGCAGGTATGGCTCGCGGTGCAGCACCCGCGTCGGCGGCTCCGTCTCGACGATCGGGTGGACCTCGGCATCCTCGACCGGCCGCGACGGCGGGGGCTGGGTGCCCACGTCCAGGCGCATCGAAGTGTCGACACTGCGGCGCACGTACACGTCAGCCCACCTTCTCCAGCCAGTGCAGGAATCGTTCCGGGTCCGGGTCCCTGCGCAGGGCCACGATGCTCTTGTCGAGCGCGCCGTAGGTGAGCAGGATGTTCAGGTCACCGGCGACGGCCGCCTCGCGTTCGACGTAGCGGCTCCACGGGATCCGCAGCGCGGCGTCCCAACCGAGGTCCGCGAGCACCTCCCGCGCCCACTTCGACACGTCACGCGGTTTGAACGCGGGTTGGCCCAGGTCGACGACACCCTCGGGACAGGCCCCGCCGGGCACGTCGGTGAAGACCAGGACGAACCACCGCTCCAGCGGGGGGCACCGGCCCCGGACGCCGTCCCAGAAGTCGCGCACCGACTCCGGTGATGCCCGGTCGATGCGCACGGACCAGAGCTTGCCGCCGTCGTCGGGGCCGGGCGCGTGCTGCAGGACCTGCTTGACCCAGGTGTCCGCCTCGCCGTACTCCGGTTGCAGGGTCATCGGGCGCACGGGCTCGACGTCGCCGAGGCAGTCCTGCAGCCACGAGCACAGCTTGCCGACGAGGATGTCGTCGCGGGTGGTGAGGCGCAGCCCGAGCAGGCCTGGCGGGTGGTCGAGTGTCCGCTCGTGGATCAGGTCCCGGGCGGCGTCGAGGTCGAAGTGTGCGGAGTCCAGGCGCCGCACGTTGGTCGGGACCGCAAGCCCGGACGCGACCGCCGCCACCCGCCCGTCCGCGACGGCGAACTGCCGCACGAGCTGGTTGTTGGGCCGGTCCTCGATGACGGCGTGGACGAGGTCGCCGAGCCAGCCCTCCGAATGCGCCGACTGGATCATCCTGAGGACGACTTCCTTGGTGCCGACACCGTCGCCGACAAGCATTGCCCGGCTGCGGCCGAGCCCCAGCATCAGCAGGTCCAGGTCGGTGCGGTCCGGATACGCGTCGATCATCGCGTCCTTCAGCCGGCCGAGTTGGAGGCGCTGCATGCGGGCTCAGAACGCGGCGAGGTCCGGCGGCAGGGCGCGCCGGATCGCGGTGATCGGGACCGCCCGGTTGTGGGTTGGGCGGTGCTGCGGGCGGATGTCGGGGTCGCCGCCCTGGTGCATCGCGACGAGAGCGAGCCTGGTGTCGAAGCACGGCGCGCCGGACGATCCGGGGGCGGTGTTGACCGCGTGGCGCAGCCGGGTGCCGTCGACGTCAACGTCGAGCAGTGGGCCGATCGACATGCGCAGCGGCCCACCCTCGGGATGATGCAGCAGGAACAGGTCCTCGTAGGGCTCGGGCGCGTCGACCCGCACCGACTCGACCCAGCCGCGCGGTTCGCCACCGAGTTTCCCGTCGACCCGCAGGACGGCGAAGTCCAACTGCGGATCGCCGGTGGCGAACCAGTCCTGCTCCAGAGCGAACACGTGCCCGGTTGCGGTGGCGGACCGGTAGTCGAAGCGCAGCCGGACGTCGACGCCCTGGACGCCGGCGATCACATGCTGCGCCGTGAGGCATAACCCGGGTCCGACGAGCACGCCGGTGCCGAGCGGGCGGGGGCCGGCCGGGGTGTCGGTCTCGATCCGGCAGACGCGGCCCTCGGCGTCCTCGAGCCGCCGGCGCAGCACTGCCGGGTCCAGGTCAGGCACGTGGCCGCGGATGGTGCGTTCGAGCCGGACGTCGTCGGTGGCGTAATCCTGCCCGGACGCCGCCACGGACAGCGAGCCGTTGGCGGCGACCCACTCGCGGACCAGGGGGTTGCCGCCGCGGTCGAGGAACACCGCGTCGACGAGCGCCGCCAGCCAACCCTCGGCCCGGGCCGCGGTGATCAGCGCAAACACCGCCTGACGCTGGCCGACGGCGTCGCCGACGTAGTCCGACAGCCGCCGGTCGAGGGAGAAGAAGACCAGTTGATCCAGGTCAGTGCGGTTCGGATACGCGGCCAGCAGCGCCTCGGACAGGTCACCGAGGCGGCGGCCGGTCAGTGGACTGGAGATTGCGGCACCACCTTCGATCAACCGTCCGGAGCGCCTGTCACTGTACGACAACCGTGCGTGTGTCGACTCCTCCCTAACGGTCGACGCATCGACATACTGTCCCGATGACGTCGTACGAGCGGAAGCGGATCACCGCCACTACGGGCCGGCTGTCCGGATGGACGGGCCGCAGGCAAGGCACCGAACTGGTGCTCAGCGGCGCCTGCCCAGCGTGCGGCGACCCGACGGCGGCAAACCTGACGCTGGTGACGACGTCGCTGGAGAGCATCGGCCCGGCGCCCCGGACGTTGACCGTGTCGGTTCCGTGCTGCTGCAGCGGTGCGCACACCGGCCGGCCCGACGGGGTGACCGACGGCTGCGGCCGGGAATGGGGAGTCACAGCAACGATCGCGGACGACGGCTCGGTGACGCTCGAACCGGTCACCGACGCGCACCTGCTCGTCGCCGCCACCGCGTACCGGACGGAGCTGCAGGGGCAGTTACAGGCGGTGCGGGCAGCCGCGGACAAGTGGACGGCAGGCGTGGTCGCGCTCATCGGGCTGGTCGGGCTGGTCGTGCCGGCGGTCGGCCGGGACGCGATCCGGGGCCTCGAACCGTGGGCCCAGTGGCTGGCCGGACTGGCGTTCGCGGCCGCGCTCGGGTGTGCCGCGCTCGCCATCGCCCGCGCGTACCAGGCCGCGCACGGGTGGCCCGTCACCCGGCTGGTGGACGACAACGAGCGGCTGCGGGAGTGGTACGAGCGGTATCAGGGCCGGGCCGTGCTCGCGGTCGACCGGCTCCGCCAGGCGGTCCGCGCCGCGGTCGCGACGGTCGCCGTGCTCGCGGTCGCGGTGGGCGTGACGATCTTCGGCCCGGACACGCCGGCCGCGTCGACCCCGGTGCAGGTCACCCGCCCAGACGGCTCGGTGACCTGCGGCGTGCTCCTGGCGTCCACCGCGGACGGCGCGGTACGGATCCGGCGCGCCGACAGCGGCGACGTCGACGTGCTCACCGGCGCCGACCTGGTCCGGGTGAAGCCGGTCAAGACGTGCTGACAATCAGGCGGGCAGTTCCAGCTCGTAGTGGTCGCCGTGACGCTGGAAGCCGAGACGGCCGTAGTACGGGGCGACCATCCCCGGCGGGGTCAGCACGCGGTGGTAGCCGCGGCCGGTCAGCAGGCCACTGTCGCGGAACACGAACTCGCCGGGACTGAGGTCGCGGAAGCGTTTCGTGACGTAGTCGAGCTCGATCTGCGCGACGCCGTCCCCCGCCGGCCGCAGGAACAGCACCCCGACGACCTCGTCGCCGCGCATGGTGAGGAACGCGGTCCGGTCGGGGGCGTCGTCGAAGCGGAACGACGGATTGAACTTCGCCAGGTCCGCCCAGTGCACGCGCAGCACGTGGGCGAGAAACGTGTCGTCGGTGCCGACCTGCACGACGGTGTACGTCGCCTCGTCGTGCCGGGTCCTCAGCATCTTGTACAGGTGATAGGCGTTGATGCCGGTCATCGCCACGTTGAGGCCGACCATCGGCCAGACACTCAACGCGGCGTTGTAGACCACGAGGACGACGGACCCGATCAGGTTCAGCACCCGCAGCCGCAGGATCCGGGCCTGGGACAGCGACCAGACGAGCACCGCCGAGCCGGCCCAGCCGAGGTAATCGAGCCAGTCCACCGCTGAAGGATAGATGCCCTAAGACATGGTGTACGGGGTGTGCCGCTGTTCGAGGGAACCGTAAGGGTCGCGGACCCGGTTCTTCGCCTCGTCGGTGCGCAGGTCGGCGAGGTGCTGCGCGAGCGCGACCATCGTCATCGTCGGGTTCCACGACCCGCCGCGCGGCCACAGAGAGCGACCCGTGACGTAGACGTTGTCGACGCCGCGGGGCCGGTAGTCCAGGCCGACCGGGGCGTCCTCGTGCTCGCCGATCCACATCGTGGAGCCCTCGTGCACCAGGGCCGGGACCCGGATCTGCTCGGTGGACGGGCGTTGCGGCAGCCAGCGGCCGTGCCGGCCGTCGGGGTCGACGTGCCAGTACTCGACCCGGTCCGGGCCCTTGATCGACAGGACCTCCTCCAGCATCGCGAACGTCGCGGTGTCCATCGTGTCCCAGGTGGACGCGTCGCGGTCGTTCTGCACGACCTGGAGCAGCACGTTGCTCGTCGGGTCCGCGGCGGTGGGGCCGTCGGGGTGCCGGTGCAGCCAGTTGTCGGGGTTGTCGGCGTCGAGCTCGCCGAGGACCGCGCAGACGAACACGACATGATCGGTCGAGGAGCGCAGCTGCTCCGGGGTGGCCGTGGCCACGACGTCGGGCATGTGCCGGGCCGCCGTCTGCGCGTTGCGCTGCGGGTCGCGGTCCGCGAGCACGGTCAGCTGCACGTGGAACTGCCCCTGGCTGCGCTCGTCGAGGCCGGCCAGATAGATCGCGCCGAGCTCCAGGTCGCCGATTTCGCCGTGGTGCGGGTAATCCTGGCGGCACCGCCGCGGAACCGGGGAATAGATGATCACAGGCCGGCCTCGCGGGCCAGGTCGATCGCCTGGGCCCGGTCGGCGACCTGCAGCTTGGCGAAGATGTTGGAGACGTGGTTGCGGACCGTCTTCTGGCTCAGCCCGAGCCGGGCAGCGATCTGCGGGTTCGTCAGGTGCTGGGCGACGAGCGCGAGGATCTCGTGCTCGCGCTGGGTCAGGCCGGGGATGGTGGCGGCGGGCGGCTCCCGGTCGACGTTGGCGAAGTAGCCCATCAGCCGGGTTGCGATCGCCGGGCCGAAGATCGCCTCGCCGTCGGCGACGACCCGGATCGCTCGGATGATCTCGACCCGCCGGGCGCCCTTGAGCACGTAGCCGCGGGCCCCGGCGCGCAGCGCGGCGAAGACCGAGTCGTCGTCGTCGGCCATGCTCAGCACCAGGACCCGCACGTGCGGGTTGGTCTCCAGGATCCGCTGGGTGGCGGCGATCCCGCCCATGCCGGGCATCGCGAGGTCGAGCAGCACCACGTCGGGCTGGTGGCGGGCGAGCGCGGTGAGGGCCTCCTCGCCGCTGGCCGCCTCGCCGCAGACCTCGACCTCGTCGGCGGTGGCGAGCAGCGCCCGCAGCCCGGCCCGGAACTGCGCATGGTCGTCGACGATGAGGACCCGGACGGTCATGGCTGCTCCCCTACCGGCAGGCGGGCGCTCACGGTGGTGCCGGTCTCCGCCGACACCACGTCGAAGGTGCCGCCGAGCTCGGCGGCGCGCTCACGCATCGAGTGCATCCCGACCCCCGTTTCGGTCATCGCGGCCGGGAGGCTTTGTGTCATCGCGGCCGGGGGGCTTTCGGTCATCGCGGGCCGGAAGCGCCCGTTGTCGGTGACTGACAGCCGCAGCCAGCCGCCGTCCAGCCGCAACGCCAGCCGGACGTCGGTGGCGCCGGCGTGGCGGCGGGCGTTGGCGAGGGCTTCGATCGCGATGCGGTACGCGGCGACCTCCACCGCCGCGGGCAGCGCGGGCAGGTCGGATGGCGCCGCGACGACGACCTGCGGGCCGCCGGCCGGCCAGCCCGCCAGGTGGGCGGTGAGGGCACCGGACAGCCCGAGCGTGTCCAGGGCCGGCGGGCGGAGTCCCTCGACGAGCCGCCGCACGTCGGCGACGGCGGTCTCCGCGTCGCGGACGATCTCCTCCAGCAGCGGCGCGGCGGCCTCGCCGGCGCCGAGCGCGAGGGCCGCCTCGGCGCGCATGGTGAGGCCGGCGAGGGTCGGGCCGAGGCCGTCGTGCAGGTCCCGGCGCAGCCGGCGGCGCTCCTCCTCGCGGGCCTGGACGAGCTGCTCCCGGGACCGCTGCAGGTCCGCGGCATAGCGCCCCGCCTGCACGGCCGGGCCGATGTGCCGGGCGACGTCGGTCAGCAGCCGCAGGTCCCGGGGGCCGAGCGCGGCCTCACCGGGGCGCGGGCCGATCAGCAGCTCGCCGACCGTGACCCCGCCCGCCACGAGCGGCAGGCGCGCCGGGTGCGCGGGGCGGGTGCCGGTCTCGGCGGTGCGCCCGCCGTCCGCGTCGATGCGCACATAGGACAGCTGGAGCGCATCGCGGACGGTGGCGGTGCTCGTGGCCAGGACCGCCAGGGGATCCTGGACCTGCGCGAGCCGCTCGCCGAGCCTGGTGAGCACGGTGTACGGGTCGTCGCGCTCGCCGTACACCAGCAGGTTCACGCGACGCTGCACCTGCTGGCGGGCCGTGCCGAAGACGAGGGCGGCAGCGACCGCGGCCACCACGGATGAGGCACCCAGGTAGCCGACAATGACGAGATACGCGCCGCCGACGCCGCCGGTCAGCACGACGAACACCACGGTGCGGCTGATCAGCAGGTCGATGTCGAACAGCCGGTGCCGCAGCACGGCGACGCCGATGCCGGCCGGGACGGACGCGAGGGAGACGCTGCCGGCGAGATCCCACCAGCCGGCCTCGGCGGGCCAGATCCGGTCCGGGTCCGCGTCGGCGAGCCCGGCCGCGAACCGGCCGACGACGACGAGCGCGACCAGCCCGATCGAGTACGCCAGCCAGCGCGCCCGGGCCCGTCGCGCACCGGTCGCCGTGGCCGCCTCGATGACGACCCCGGCCGCGCCCGCGACGAACAGCACCCCGGCGCTGACGGTGAACCCGGCCTCGGCGGCCTTGGCCGCTGCTTCGAACCCCGCGACGCCGAGCGGGTTCGGCAGCCCGTCGGGGCCGACCTGGTCGTTGTGCCCGGGTCGCAGCGCCCCGGCGACCGCCGCGACCACTCCGAGCGCGGCGACGGTCCACAGCGCCCGGGTCATCCACTTCCCGGGCCGTTCGCCGGGGAAGAACGCGGGCAGCGCGGCGAGCGCCAGGTTCGCCGGCACCCACAGCCAGGTCTGCGGCCACGCCGCCGCGGTCGCGCCCGGCAGGCCGCGGATCGCGTACTGGCCGAACGCCTCCAGGAGCGCGAAGCCTGCGGCGCCGAGCAGCAGCAGCCGGCCGAGGGGGTTGGCCGGCCGCTGCCGCAGCACCAGACCGCCCGCCACCGCGCACGCGGCGACGGACAGCAGGTGGCTGACGCCGGCGGGCGGGGCGCCGTTGCCGATGGCCAGCCAGCCCGCCACGCCCGCGACGGCGAGGGTGGCCCAGGCTGCACGGTGCATCGCCTCAGACCCTAACGATCACGGTGTCCCGCCGTCGCGGGACATTGTCCCGCCCGCTGGGTGCGCGCGGGACGTCCCGCCCGCACCCAGGCCGACCCCGGCGACAACGACCCACAGGGCGCCCGGGAACAGCGCGCCGTACTGGGCCGGGAACGCCTGGGTCGCGGCGACGAGCAGCGCGAGCAGGACGCTGACGCCCGCCAGCCACCGGCTCACCGACCCGTGCCGGAACCCGCCCACGGCGACCGCCGCGGCGGCGAGCCCGGCACCCGCCCACAGCCAGGCGATCGTGTTGTAGACCTCGACCATCGCCGCGATCGTGTCGGGGTCCCAGCGGTCGGGTTCGCCGAGCGCCCAGTACAGCTCGGTGCAGATACCGCCGCCGATGAGTGCCACGGCCGCGACGAGCCCCACCCCGGCGGCCGCGACCGCGGGCACGAGGCTGCCGGCCGGCTCCTGCACCGCGAGATGCCGGCGCAGCCCGGCCGCGAACACGACCAGGCAGACCGCCGCGGCCACGCAGCTGACCTGGTACAGCCAGACAAGGTCGCGATGCCCGGCGATCGCGGCGACGAGTTGGGCGTTGTCCTTGATGCCGTCGCCGACATCGGCGGTCAGGTTCGCGCCGAGGAAGAGGCCGACGAGCCCGATGAGCCCGCCGGCGGCGCCGGTGAGCGCCCAGGCCCTGGTTGATCTGGTTCCGTTGTCCATGCCAGTGACCGTGCCGGGCAGGTGTCCCGGGCCGCATGGGTCGCGGCGTCACGGGCGCCCGGGTCGCTGGTACTTGTTGACCTTGGACAATCTGACTGGTCATAGGCAGTCGGATTGTCCAAGGTCAACTGGCGACCTGGGTCAGGAAGTCCGTCACCGCCTTGGTGGCCTCCACGGTGCCGGCGGCGGTGATGGTCAGTAGCGACGTGCCGTGCAGGCTGCCGGGGACGAGGGCGATCCGGCGGCGCGGGTCGGTGGTGGCGTCGTACATCGTCTGGGCCGCCGCGGCGAAGGCAGACTCGCCGGTGGCCGCCACGTACAGGACCGGGACGGTGATCCGGGGCGCCGCCGCGGCGGCACTCTCGCCCGCGTAGGTGTCGGGGGCGGACAGGCTCACCACGGCCGTCACCGGCGGGCTGGCGTCAGCCGCCGCGACGAGGACGGCGGTGCCGCCACGGGAGGCGCCGACGAGGACGACCCGTTCGACGTTCAGGGTGCGCGCGTACGCCACCGCCGACAGCACGTCGGCGGACGCCTTACTGCCGGTGCCGCGCTGCGAGCGGCCCTCGCCGGCGAAGTCGAGCGCGAGGACGCGGTAGCCGGCGGCGGCCTGCTGGCGGGCCCAGGACAGCCAGGAGCAGGCGTCGGCGGAGGCCTGCGGTGCGAGGACGAGCACGGTGCGGCCGGTGCCGAGCAGCAGGCCGGTGAGGAACCCGCCGGTGCCCGGGAACGCCACCTGCTTGTCGTTGAGGTCGGGGTCGGCACAGCGCCGGTCGGTCGGGCTGGGTGCCGCCTGCTGCTGTGGTTCCGCCGCCCGGGTCGCCGTGCCCGCCGCCGGGGTGGCCTGGGTTGCCGCCGGGGTGGCCGGCTTATCGCCGCAGCCGGCGAGCAGGACGATGACGAGCAGGCCGAGCCCGATGCGCTTCATGCTGGTCTGACCGCTGACACGTACCGCGGGTTGCAATGGTGGCGAATGTCGTCCAGGCACGCCGAGTAACCGCTAACTTGCTATCGGTAGGCATATGTCCGAAATAGGAGTTCCTGTGCTGACCAGATCCGTCCCGCGTCCCGTCCGCCGTGGCCCGCTACGAGCCGTGCGGGCCGGTCTCGTGCTGGCAGCCGTCGGGATCGCCGTCGTCGGCGCGACCGGCGGATCTGCGTTCGCGGGTCTCGGCCAGTTCAACCGGCCGAGCCCCGACGGTGGCGCGGAGGTGCGGACGCACGGCGTCCAGGCGGCCGGCGGCGACCGGACCGCCAGCGGCCGCAAGGCCGGCAGGATCGCCGCGAAACCCCCCGCCAAGACTCCGGCCAAGCCCAAGACGACCGCCAAGGCGAAGGCCAAAGCCAAAGCGAAGGCCAAGGCCAACGCCGCGGTCGCGCAGCGGAACCGGGTCACGCCGCAGAACCGGGCGAAGGCCAAGACGAAAGCGACGTGGAAGGCACCACGCACGGCGCCCGTCACCGACCCGGGCGGCACGGCCACCGTCGCGGCAGCCCCGGCCACCGTCGCCCCGCCGGCCGCACCGACGGCGGTCACCACCACGGTCACCCACAGCAGCTCGACCACGTCGACACTGACCGTGTCGTGGACGGTCGACGTCAGCGCGACCGGCATCGTCGACCACTTCGTCGCGACGGCCGCCGAGGACGCCACGAAGACCTGCCGGACCCGCACGAACGCGGCCACGAGCTGCGACGTGCCGTCCGTGGCGCAGGGGGGCCACCTACACGTTCACGGTCCGCGCGATCGGCGTGCCCGGCGCCGGCGACTCGGCGCCCAGCGCCGCCTCCGCACCCGCGACGGTCACCGGCCTCACCGACGGGCTCCTCGCCGTCCCGGGAGCCGCCAAGGGTGACAGCGCCCAGGTCAAGACGGCGCTCGGCGCGCTGAAGGTGGTCCCGCGCACCGGCCCGGCCCGCAACACCGGCACCGCTCGCAAGGCCGACGCGGCGCGGGGCACCGGCAGGTCCCGTGACATCGACAAGGTCCGCGGCTCGGGCCAGGCCCACGACACCGGCGAGGCGGCCGGCAGGGCGCCGAACGGCACGCCCGGCGGCCGGCTGGGCCTGCCCCGCGGCGCCGCCGACGCGCCCACGGCCGCCGCGGCCGGCGACCGGACCGGCGAACGCCGAGACCGGACCAGCACCCTGATGCTGCTCGGCCTCGGCCTCATCGCCGCCGGGCTCACCGCGGTCGGGGTCACCCTCACCCGCCGCCGCCCGATCACCGGCTGACCCCGTTCCGACAGGGCCGCACTCACCGCAGCCCCGCTGATCGAAGTCGCCCACCGGCCGAGCGGGAGCCTGTTGCGTTTTGGCGGAAACCGTCTCGTCGACGGTCGCCGCGGCCCTCGACGGCCGCCGATCGGCCGCGACCGGGCCGCACAGCCGTGTTTCTCTCAGCACGGAACGTGAGCCGGCCATTTCGCAACAGGCTCGCGGACGACCAACACGCGACTTCGATCACCAGCTGGGATCCGTCCGGCAGCGAAGCCAGCCGACGGTCGCGCCCGCCGAGGCGGTAACCGGTAGCGAGGCCAGCCGACGCCCCGTCCGCCAGCGCCGTAACGCCCACCGGCCAACCCGCTCGCGGCACCCACATCGCGGCACCGCAACACCGCTGATCGAAGTCGCCCACCGGCCGCGCGGACGACCAGCACGCGACTTCGACCACCAGACGGCATTCCTCCGGCAGCGAAGCCAGCAGACGATCGCGCCCGCCGGCCCGGGCACGCCGCCGGCCGACTCGCTTTCGGCGCGCACAACCGCGACACGGTGACGGACCCCTGCCCCAATAGTCTTGCGACCATGATCGAAGCCGCGCACCGGCTGCGCGGACAGCCATCCGACGACTTCGATCACCGGGAACCCACTCCCGGCGCAGCACAAGCAGGCAAAGAGGCCGGTCCGGACATCGACAGCGTCGGACCAGACGCCGGGCATGCGGCGGCGTCGCCGGATTGCCCGCAACCCGAAGGATCCCGGGGCACCTGACCCCGGCGATCCTTCGGCTTGTCGCGCCACCACCCGCTCGACAAGACCTTCACACACCGAAGTCGCCAGCCGGCCCCGGGCGACCGGATCTGCTGTCTGATCATGAGGCCTGCCGTTGGGCGGGCGAACCGGGTGGGGGCGGCCGCGCCCCTGCGCTACCCGCTTCAACGACACGGGCGGCTCGGGTCCGGCCCGGGCAACACACGGCCCGGGCAACAAACGGCCCGGGCAACAAACGGCCCGGGTAGCGAACGGCCCGGGTAGCGAACAGGCGCCGGACAGCGAGGCGCCCCGGCACGGTCCCCCAGGAAACCGTGCCGGGGCGTTCCCCCGCCCCAGGGGGCTCAGCCGAACGCGCGCAGCTCGTAGATCCGGGTCGCGGTGTCGGTCGTCTGCGTCGGGGTGGTGATGTTGAGCCGGACGTACCGGCCCGACACCCCGCTCACGGTGTGCGTGGTGTTGGCCGCGGTGTTGCCGGTGACGGTTACCGGTGTGGTCCAGGTGGTGCCGTCGTTGGAGACCTGGATGGTGAACGCCTTCGTGTTGTAGTCCGCCGACTCGCCGCCGGCCTGGGCGTGGGCCACCTCGAAGCGGCTGACCGCCTTGGTGGAGCCGAGGTCGACCTGCAGCCACGCGCCGGCGACGCCGGAGCAGAACTTGTCGCTGTTGCCGCCGGAGGTGCTGCCGTTGACCGCCTTCTCGGGGCCCTCGGTGGCGCCGCAGGCGGTGCTGCCGGTGGCGGGGCGGTTGAGCGCGAGGTTCACGGGTGCCGTGGCGGAGCCATACGCCTCCAGCTCGTAGATCCGCGTCGCGCCGTCGGTGGTCTGGGTCGGGGTGGTGACGTTGATCCGCACGTATCGCGCCGAGGTCGACGCGAACTGGTGGATGGTGACCGGGTCGGCGTTGTTGGTGACGGTCGCCGGGGTCGACCAGCTGCTGCCGTCCGTGGACAGCTGCACGGTGAACGCCTTGGTGTTCAAGGTGGCCGGTTCCGCACCGGCGCCGGCGTGCTTGACGACGACCTTGTTCACCGTCTGGGTGGAGCCGAGGTCGACCTGCAGATAGGCGCCCGCGACGGTGGAGCAGAACTTGTCGGTGTTGCCGCCGGTGACACTGCCGTTGACGGCCTTGGCCGCGGACTCGTCGGCGGCGCACGCGGTGGAGCCGCTCGCGGCCTTGCCGAGGGCCAGGTTCGTCTGCGGGGCGGGCGGCGTGGTGTGGTTCGACGACGGCGGGGTGTCGCCGGCGCCGGTGCCCCACGTGCCCGGCGTGCCCGTCACCGTGTAGGCGAGGTTGCCGCCGTGCGCGATGTCGGCCTGGGACAGCCAGGTGCGGCTGAAGCCGGTGCCGTTCAGCGACGCCGTGCCGATGTAGCGGTTGCTGTCGCTGACCGACGGTGCGGTGATGTTCAGCGTGCCGCCCTGCTGGCTGCCGTACGAGCCGATGGTGACCTTCGCCGACGGGAACTGCGGGGTGCTGATCCCGTAGAAGTTGGCGCCGTTCATCAGCGGGTAGAGGCCCAGCGACGAGAACACGTACCAGGCGGACATGGTGCCCAGGTCGTCGTTGCCGGTCACGCCGTTCGGGCCGTTGGTGAACAGGGTGTACGCGGCCCGCAGCACCGTCGAGGTCTTGTACGGCTGGCCCGTCCACAGGTAGGTGTACGGCGCGAGCAGGTCCGGCTCGTTGTTCGGGTTGTACGTGGTGAAGCTGTAGTAGTCGTAGGCGCCGTTGACCCACGTGTTGTGTGCCGTCCCCGACGGGTCGGTCAGCAGGTTGCTGTAGGCGAAGAAGCTGTCGAGGCGGTTGTTCGCGGCGGTCTTGCCGCCGAGCAGCGACACGAGCCCGTCCGGGTCCTGCGGGACGAGCCACTGGTACTGGTACGCGCCGGCCTCGTGGAACGTGTGCGAGCCGTCCGTCGGCGAATACGGGCTGCCCCAGACGCCGTTGGCGTTGCGGGGGCGGAAGGTGCCGACCGACGGGTCGAACAGGTTGCGGTAGTTCTGGCCTCGGGCCTCGAACATGGTGGCGTCGGCGGTGTTGCCCAGCGCCCTAGCCATGATCGCCAGCGACGAGTCGGCCGCCGCGTATTCGAGGGTGGCGGAGCTCGGGAACTTGCAGTCGTGGTCCATCGGCAGCACCGGGCCGCACGTCACGCCGGTCGGGATGTAGCCCAGCGACGCGTAGTACGGGTTGCCGTTGCGCCCGTTGATGTTCGTCGGCACCGCTGTCGCGTTCTTCCTCAGCGCGGTGTAGATCTGCGACTCGTAGCCGTTGAGCAGCCCCCGCGCCCACAGGTCGACGAGGAACGGCGTGACCGGGTCGCCGGTCATCGTGTTCGTCTCGGTGTTGGCGAGGGACCACTTCGGCAGCCAGCCGAGCTCACGGTCGACCGCGAGCAGCGACAGCCCGTAGTCCCGGGCGACCTGCGGTTCGAGCAGGGCGACCAGCTGGTTCTGCGCCCGATACGTGTCCCACAGCGAGAAGGTCTGATACGGCGTGTAGCCGGTCGCGGTGCGCACCACGTTGTCGAAGCCGCGATACTGCCCGTTGACGTCGCCGGCCAGGTTCGGGTGCAGCAGCGAGTGATACAGCGAGGTGTAGAAGGCGACCTGCCGGTCGGTGGTGCCGCCGTCGACCTCGGCCTTGTGCAGCTTCGCGTTCCAGGTGTCCCGGGCGGCGTTGCGGATCGTGTCGAAGTTGAACCCGGCGGCGCTGGTCTCCGCGGTGAGGTTGGCCTGCGCGCCGGCGATCCCGGTGTAGGACAGCCCGACCTTGGCCGTGACGACGCGGTCCGACGAGGTGTCGAAGCGGACCCAGCCGCCCTTGGCGCCGGTGCCGCTGGAGGTGCGGCTGCCGCCGGTGAACGTGGTGCCCGACCACGTGCCGAACGACGCGAACGGCCGGCTGAACTTGGCCGAGAAGTACACCGTGTGCGCCGGCGCCGAGGCGCAGAACCCGGCCGTCGTCACCGACCCCTCGACGGTGTCGCTGTTGACGATCGAGATCGACGAGGACTGCGCGCCGGTGCCGCTGCCCCGCGCCTGCGCGGTGTTGAACAGCACGTTGGCCTGGGTGCTCGACGGGAACGTGTATCGCTGCCAGCCGCTGCGCAGCGTCGCCGTCAGCTCCGTGGTGACCCCGTTGGGCGTCGCGAGCCGGTAGTAGCCGGCGGTCGCCTGCTCCTGGGCGTGGTTGAGCGTCTGCCCGTAGGTGTTGGGGTCGGCGGAGTTGACCGCCCCGACGGTCGGCATCAGCGGCACCTCGCCCTGCACCGGGCAGCCGACGCCGGACAGGTGGGTGTTGGAGAAGCCCCACACCTTGCTGTGGTCGTAGTTGTACCCCGTGCCGTGGCCGGTGTCCGGGCTGACCTGCACCATGCCGAACGGCAGCGCCGCACCCGGGAAGGTGTTGCCCTCCTTCTGGGTGCCGATCATCGGGTTGACCAGCGTGGTCAGGTCCGCCGGCACGGCCGCGTGCGCCGGCAGCGCGGGCAGGCCGGCGACCGCCGCCGCGACCGCCACCAGCAGTGTGCTGAACCGCAGTCTTCTCACAGACGCTCCGATCAGGTGTCCCAGGGCGAGCGCCACCGCCGGCAGCACCGTCTGGCGGTGCGCCGTTGCGTGGCCGGTCGCTGTGGGGGATGGCTTTGGGCTACTCGGGGGTGGGCGGGCGAGCGAGGGTCACCGCCCTCGGCCGCCGATACCGAGGTGCGTGCTCAATCGAATCTGGCGGAAGGTTGCGAGGCTTCCTGCCGTGAAGGTTCGTCGCTCCACCGAGTTCTGTCAATACTTGACATTTGCCACAGCCGTCGATCCCCGTCATGCCCAGGAACCTATCGCCGGGGTACGACAGAATTTCCCGGCGCCGAACAGCAGAGCGCCCGCCGCAAAATGCGGCGGGCGCGGGGTGAGACGCGGGGTGAGAACAGCGTCAGATGATGGCGCGCAGGATCACGATCGCCAGGAACACCACGATGAACGCCAGGTCGATCGCCATGCCGCCCATGCGCAGCGGGGGCAGGGCCCGGCGCACCGGCGCGAGGATCGGCTCCGTGACCGCGAAGACGCCCGCGGTCACCCGCGACCGGACCGACCCGTGCGCCGACGGGCCGGCGAGCACGACGCTCCAGTCGAGGACGGCGCGCGCGATCAGCAACACCTGCATCAGCAGCAGCACCAGACTCACGATGCCGAGAACAAGACCCATGTGGTGCCTCCAGTGACCGGGTGGGACGTGGATTCAACTGTGCGTCACGGATCTGTGGATCTGCTGAGTGCCGGCTGAGATTTGATTCATGATCGGGGTCGGCGTGCCGATGCCGACCTGTGTGAGCGGTGTGGCTGGCTGGCGTCCGACCCGACTGTTGCTCGCGGCCGGCGCCGTGCTGATCCTCGCCGAGGCGTGGTTCGTGGTGGGGTTGACCCGGCCGACGCCGCAGCTGGTGAGCTGGCTCGCGGTGCCGCCGGCGGTGGGGCTGGCGGTGCGGGCGTGCTGGGCGGCCACCACTGCGGCGGGCCTGGCGACGGGCGCACGGCGGTTCTGGCGGCACATCGGGCTCGGCATGGTCGGCATCGGGCTCGGCGGCGCCAGCAACGGCGTCGACATGCTGCTGGGACACGTCGCGCCGCAGCACGTGAGCGGGGTCACGTCGGTGGTGTACCTGATGGGCCTGCTGGTCATGCTGTGGGGCCTGCTCCGGATCCCCGGCGCCCACCGCGGCCGGGGCGAGTGGCTGAGGTTCGGCCTCGACACCGCCACTGTCCTGGTGACCGTCATCACCTTCGCCTGGCATTTCATCTTCCGCCACTGGGAACGCTGGTCGGGCGGGAACACCACCGGCACCTGGGCGGTCCTGTCGATCATCGCCACCGGGTCGGTGTGCGTGTTCGCCTTCATCAAGGTCGCCTTCACCGGCACCGGCCCGCTCGACCGGCGCGCCCTCTACCTGCTGGCGCTCGCCGGCGGCGGTGGCGCGACCGGCGGGGCGCTGACGCCGCTGCTCACCGACCGGCCATATCTCAACGGTACGCCCGTCGTCCTGCCCCTGACCTGCTTCCTCCTGTGTCTGGCCGCGGACCGGCAGCGGCGCGCGGCCGGGGTCGAGCCGGCGGCGGCGGCCCGGCGCGAGCGGCGGCCGTTCGTGCCGTACCTGGCCGTCTTCGCCACCGGGGTGCTGCTGCTGGCCGATGCGGCCGACCAGGGCGACGACGTGTTCGGCGTGGCCTGCGGCACGGTGGTGCTCGTCCTGCTCGTCGCCGCCCGGCAGGCCGCCGCGCTGCGCGACAACGCCGTGCTCGTCGACACGCTCGACAGCCGGCTGCGGGAGCTCGAGGAGTACCAGCAGACCCTCGCCTGGCAGGCCACCCATGACGCCCTGACCGGGCTGGCGAACCGCCGGTTGCTCATGCAGTACACCGGCGAAACCCTGGAAACAGGTCCGGTCGCGGTGGCTCTGATCGATGTCGACGACTTCAAAGGCATCAACGACGACCTCGGCCACGCCGTGGGCGACGCCCTGCTCAGCGCGGTCGCGGCCCGGCTGTCGCAGCTGCGGCCCGAGGGGGGCCTGGTCGCCCGGCTCGGCGGCGACGAGTACGCGCTGGTCTTCCGCGCCGAGGACGAACCGCGGGCGCGGCAGGTCCTCACCGAGCTGACCACGGAGCTGCGCCGGCCCCTCGACGCCGCCGGGCACGCCCTGGTGGTGGAGGCCAGCATCGGCCTCGCGCTGTCACAGCAGAAGCAGGAGCGGCAGGAACGACAGGAACGGCAGGAACGACAGGAACGGCAGGAACGACAGGAGCAGCAGGAACCCGTGACCGCGGAGGAGCTGCTGCGCCGCGCGGACGTCGCCATGTACGAGGCGAAGGCCCAGGGCAAGGGCCGCCGGGTCACCTACGAGCCGGCACTGGACCAGCACAGCGCCGAACAGGCCCGCACCGCCGCCGACCTGCGCGTCGCATTGGACACCGGGCAGCTGCGGGTGCACTACCAGCCGATCGTGCGGCTGTCCGACGCGCAGACCGTCGCCGTGGAGGCGCTCGTGCGGTGGCAGCACCCGGAGCGGGGCATGATCCGCCCGGACCTGTTCATCCCGGCCGCGGAACGCACCGGCCTCATCGTCCCCGTCGGCCAGTGGGTGCTGACCGAGGCCTGCCGCCAGGCCGCCCGCTGGCGCGACGAGCTCGGCGCGCTGGAGTACGTGTCGGTCAACGTGTCACCGCGGCAGCTGCGCGAGGCCGGGTTCGCCGCGCAGGTCCAGGCCACCCTGCTCCGCTTCGGCCTGCATCCGCGGCACCTCACCGTCGAGGTCACCGAGACGGCCGTGTTCGACGGCGGCTCCGGCCTGGAGGAGCTGCACCAGCTCAAGCGGCTCGGCGTGAACGTCGCCCTCGACGACTTCGGCACCGGCCACTCGTCGCTCGGCCTGCTGCGCACCTGCCCGGTCGACCTGCTGAAGGTCGACAAGTCCTTCATCGACAACATCACCGACCAGGGTGAACGTTCGGTGATCGCCGAGGCCCTCATCGGCATCAGCGACGGCCTGCGACTGCGCGCCGTCGCCGAGGCGTGGAGACCCAGGCGCAGGCCGACGTGCTGCTGCGGCTCGGGTACCGCTACGCCCAGGGCTACCACTTCGGCCGCCCGATGCCCGCCGAGGACCTGCCGGCCCACCTGAACTCGGCCCACCCGGCGACTGTCGGCTGAGCCCGGTTGCCGGCGCTGGGGGAAGATGGCCGGCATGGGCAGGAGCGTGCCGTTTCGGATCGACATCGCCGACGAGGTGCTCGACGACCTGCGGCGGCGGTTGCGGGCGACCCGCTGGCCGGACGCGCAGACCGGGCCGGGCTGGTCGCAGGGCGTGCCCCTGGACCGGGTGCGGGAGCTGTGCCGGCACTGGGCCGACGGCTACGACTGGCGCGCCACCGAGGCAGGGCTGAACGCGCTGCCCCAGTACCGGACCGAGGTCGACGGGCTGTGGATCCACCATCTGCACGTGCGCTCCCCCGACCCGGACGCGATCCCGCTGGTCATGACCCACGGGTGGCCCGGGTCGGTGATGGAGTTCCGGAAGGTCATCGGCGCGCTCACCGAGCCGGCCGGGGATGGACCGGCGTTCCATGTGGTGTGCCCGTCACTGCCCGGGTACGGCTTCAGCGACAAGCCCACGAGCCCCGGCTGGGGGGTCGAACGCATCGGGCGGGCCTGGGTCGAGCTGATGGCGGGGCTCGGCTACGAGCGGTTCGCCGCGCAGGGGCACGACTGGGGCACCAGTGTCAGCACCGCCATCGCCCAGCAGGACCCTGACCGTGTCATCGGTTTGCATCTGGTACCGCCACTCGCCGCGCCCGATCCGGCGACCTTCGACGACCTGACGGACGCGGAACGGCGCAGCCTCGCGGACCTCGAACGGGCCGGACAGGTCGAGGACGGGTACTCCCTCGAGCAGTCGACCCGCCCGCAGACCGTCGGCTACGGCCTGGTCGACTCCCCTGCGGCGCTGTGCGCCTGGATCGTGGAGAAGTTCCGGGCGTGGACCGACTGGGAGCACCGCACGTTCACCGACGACGACCTGCTGGACAACCTGATGCTGTACTGGCTGCCCGGGACCGGGGCGTCTTCGGCGCGGCTGTACTGGGAGAGCTTCAAGGCCGTCCAGCAGCGCTTCGCCGGCGAGACGACGGACGAGGTGAGCGTGCCGGTGGGCGGCACGGTGTTCCCGAAGGAGATCCCCCGGCCGTCGCGGCGGTGGGCCGCCCGGCGGTTCACCGACCTGCGGTACTGGAGCGAGCCCGGGCTGGGCGGGCACTTCGCCGCGTTCGAGCAGCCGGAGCTGTTCGTCGCCGAGGTCCGCGCCTGCTTCCGGGCCCTCACCGCCTAGCGCGTGTTGAGCACTAGAGCGCCGCGTTGACGATCTGGATGTCGTCGATGTAGCCGCGGAAGGTGCCCGTGCCGCCGGGCTGGTCGTAGCCGACGCGGAGCTGGTCGACGGTGCCGCCGGCCAGGCCGGCGAGGTTGACCTGCACCAGGTTCCACTGGTTGACCACGAGCCGCCGGCCGTCGCCCTGGAACTGCGGGTGGGCGCGGACCCCGAACTGGTCGACGGCGCCCGAGTCCCGCAGCGAGCGGCCGTCGGTGAGGGCCAGGTCGATGGCGACGTACGTACCGTTGGCGGACTGCGGATAGATCCAGTAGCTCAGCGTCGTGCCGGCGGTGAGTGGGAGGTGCACGTCGAACACCCGGTTGTACGAATACGATCCGGCCGCGCTGGTGTCGTTGCCCGAGTACATGAGGGCGTAGGTGCCGCCGTGTGCGATCTCGGCCCGGCGGGCGGACTCCATCGAGGTGAGGCCGCAGCAGTACCCGGTGACGTTGCGGGCGGCCTGGACCGTGTTGGTCCAGGTGAGCGGCGGGGCGGCGGCGCCGAAGTCGGTGCGGAACAGCGGCCACGCCCGGCCGGCGCCGAGGACCGGCTGCAGTGCGGAGTACCAGACGTCGGCGAGCTTCAGGTATCCGCCGTCGGTGGGGTGGATGCGGTCGGGACCGATGTCGGCGAGGGTCAGGTTGGCGTAGAAGTCGGCGAGCCGGACCTTCTTGCCGGCCGCCGCCTTGGCCTGCACGATGCCGGGCAGCTGGGCGTTGTACGCGCGGACCCGGCTCTCCACGGTCGCGTCCGGGTTCGGCACCAGCGTCGACACCACGACCGTCGCGGCCGGCGCGGCGCGCAGGATCTGGTCGATGAGGGCGCTGAGGCGGGCGGGCGCGTTGGGCAGGTCGTAGTTCTGCAGCATGTCGTTGGTGCCGACGTTGAGCAGCACCACGTCGGGGCGCGCGGCGGCCACCCAGGCGTCGGCCCCGGCCGCGATGCCGTCGACGCGGTACCCGGGATGGCCCTCGTTGTCGTTGTCCGCGGCGGTGCCGGAGCGCTGCGAGCCGACCAGGTCGACGGTCAGGCCTGCGTCGTCCACGAGGTGCTTGCGCAGCGCCTCGCGGTAGCCGTTGCCGTCGGTGGAGCTGGTGCCCCAGGTGATCGACGCGCCCAGCGGCATGATCCGGACGGGCGTCGCGGCCGTGGCCACGGCGGGGAACAGCACGGCACCGACGGTGGTGGCGGCGGCCACGACGACGGTCATGACGCGGGTGTACGAGCGCACGCGGGCTCCTTGCTCGGGCTGGCTGGCGGACCGGACCGGCGAACTGCGTACAGCTAAGGGCATCAATGCCAGTGTGTCAACGATGTCATCCCGACACCCGTCATGATCCGGAAGACCTTGTGCAGTCGGGGGTGCACAAGGTCTTCCGGATCACGAGAAGGGGTTATGAGGAGGGCGTGAGCCAGGCGCGGATGCCGGTGAATGTCGCCGGGCCGTAGTCGCCGGTGACGTCCCGGGCGAGGTCGTCGATCGTGATTGCGCGCAGCGCCGCCCGCCAGGCCTCGTCGGCGGCGGCCATCGCCCGGCTGATCGCGCACGGCATCGTGCACGCCTCCGCCGGGGTCGCGAGGGGCCCGCGCTGGCGGATCTCCGTGCACACGAACGCCGGCTGCGCCCCGTCGACCGCCGTCACCACGTCCAGCACGGTGATCTCCTGCGGGGGGCGGGTCAGCACGTAGCCACCGGCGTGGCCCTGCACCGAGTGCACCAGGCCGGCCCGGGACAGGCTCTGCAGCTGCTTCGCCAGGTAGCTGCCGGAGACGTCGTGCAGCTCGGCGAGGCGCGCGGCGGGCACCGGCGCCGGTGCGGCGGTGAGCACCACGCAGCAGTGCAGCGCCCACTCCACCCCGCCTGACATCTTCACCCACCCATCCTACTTGACTCGGACACCCCGTGTCCGGGTACAGTCGGTACTCGTCCCGGACAAAACTTGTCCGAGTTAGGAGTACGGCCATGAAGTTCGTCATCATCGGCGGGAGCGGCCTCATCGGCGGCAAGCTCGTCCACCTGCTGCGCGCCGCCGGCCACGACGTCGTCCCGGCGTCCCCGGCGACCGGCGTGAACACGGTCACCGGCGAGGGCCTTGCCGCCGCGCTGGAGGGCGCCCAGGTCGTGGTCGACGTGGCGAACTCGCCGTCGTTCGAGGACGCCGCCGTCCTGGCGTTCTTCCAGGCCTCGGCCGGCAACCTCGTCTCGGCCGCCCGCGCCGCCGGCGTGGCGCACGTCGTCGCCCTGTCCGTCGTCGGCGCCGACCGGAACCCGGACAGCGGCTACCTGCGGGCCAAGGTCGCGCAGGAGGCCGCCGTCACCGCCGGCGGCGTGCCCTTCACGATCGTGCGGGCCACGCAGTTCTACGAGTTCTCCCACGCCATCGCGCAGTCGTCCGTCGTCGGCGACACGGTCCGGCTCCCACCGGCCCTGTTCCAGCCGGTCGCTGCCGACGACGTCGCCGCGACCCTGGCCGACGTGGCCCAAGCGGCGCCGCACAACGGCATCGTCGAGCTCGCCGGTCCCGAGCCCGTCCGCATGGACGAGCACATCCGCCGGTTCCTGGCCGCCCACGAGGGCTCGGAGCCGATCCAGGACGTGACGACCGACCCGCACGCCCGCTACTTCGGCGCCGAGCTCGACGACACCTCACTGACCCCGGGCCCGGGCGCCCGCCTCGGCGCCATCCACTTCGTCGACTGGCTCGGCAAGAGCTGAAACTAGGCCAGTCCGGCGGTGACCTTCGGCTGGGCGGCGCGGGTCACCTCGACGAGCTTGTCGCGCAGTTGCTGCTTCTGCGCGGCGGTCCAGCCGGCCTCGTCCTGCCGGTCGACGGTGAGCCGCAGCTGCCAAGTCAGGTTGTCGTCGCGGAAGCCGAGGATCAGCGTCATGATCGACGTCGAGACGGCCATCTCGAAGATCACCGCCTCCTGTCCGAGGCCGGTGAGCGGCTCCGGACGGGTGTTGAGGGCGGCGGTGTCGCCGACCAACATCCGGTAGTCGGTGGCGGCCTGCTCCCGCGACGGGGTGACCCTGATGGCGGCGGAGAACGTGGCGCGGACGGTGCCGTGCAGGCGCACGGTGCGGCACGTCGCGTCGCTGCCGGTGGACATGATCTGGCGGGTCGGTTTCGGGGGGCTGTCCACCTTCTCGTACAGGGTGGCGAACAGCGTCAGATCCACACTGGCGCAGAGGTCGCCCGGCAGCTTCGTGAGGTCGTAGCGCACGGCCTGGGTGGACGGTCCGCCGCCGTCGGGCGACTGGTCGCCGCCGTCGTCCTGCAGCTGGGAGATGAGCAGGGCGGCGCCGGCGAGCACGACGACGACAGCGGCGGCGGCAAGCAGCCGGGCCCGCCACCCGCGCCGCGCCCGGGCCGGCACGGGCGTGCCGGCGCCGGAACGTTCCGGCGCAACGGTTTCCGGCGCACCGCCGGCAAAGGTGCTGGTGGCCGAGGCGCCCGCGGCCCAGGCAACGGCGGCGGACGCGCCGGTCGCCGGGAGGTCGGCGGCGTCGGCAAGAGCGGCGGTATCGACAGCGGCGGTGGAGGCGGAGACGGCGGCACCGGGCAGGGCGCCCTCCGCCACCACCAGCTCCGGCTGCTCGGCGACCACCGGCGCGATCCCCAGCGCCTCGTGCAGCATCGTCGCCACCAGCGGGATCCGGCTCGAACCACCGACCAGGAACAGCCCGGCGATCTCCGACCGCCCGACCCCCGCGTCGGCCAGCAGCGACCGGGTCATCGCGACGCTCGGCCGCAGCACCGGCCGCATCAGCCCTTCCAGCTGCTCCCGCCCGAGCGGCACCTCCCGCCCGAGCGCCGGCACCATGACCACGGTGCCGCTGGCCCGCGACAGCATCTCCTTCGCCGTGCGCACGTCGTCCCACAGCTGCCGGCGGGTCGCCGGGTCGGTCCACAGTGTCCCGTACGTCGCCTGGAGGAACCCGACCACTGCCGCGTCGACGTCCAGGCCGCCCAGGTCGTTCAGGCCGCCGGACGCGACCGGTGTGAAACCCGACCGGTCCCGGCGCAGCAGCGTCACGTCACAGGTGCCGGCGCCCAGGTCGTACACCACGACGCACGAACCGGAAGGCACCTCCTGCGTGGCGGCGAGGTAGGTGGCGGCGGCGACGGGCTCCGGGACCAGGTCGACGTCGGTGAACCCGGCCAGCCGGGCGGCCTCCACCAGCAGCGCGCGGCGACCGGAACCCCAGTCCGCGGGGTGGGTCAGCGTCACGGTGCCGACGGGGCCGGCGACCCGCGCGGCCTCGACCGCCACCCGCCGCAGCACTGCCGCGATCAGGTCCCGGACGTCGACCTCGCTGTCGCCGAGCAGGACCGTGGCCTCGTCGGCGCGGCGTTTCGGGTTGGGCTCGAGGCGCTCCGGGGCGCTGCGGGCCAGGTGCGCGGCGTCCCGGCCGGTGTGCAGGCGGCCGTCCGGGCCGAGCAGGACCGCGGAGGACAGCAGCGGCGAGCCGTCGAACAGCAACTGCTGGACCCGCCCGTCTGGGCGGCGCAGCACCGCGATCGTCGTGGACGTGCCGAAGTCGATGCCCAGCCGGAACCGCGCACGCGTCATGGCGCGCGACAGTAACGCATCGGCCCGGGGCCGCCACCACCGAACCGGGCATACTTCGGGGATGGATCATGTGGCGCAGCGGCAGGCGATGCTCGACGCGGTCGGCGAGCAGGTCGGCCCGGTCCGGGCCGTGCGGATCGTGCGGGACCTCGACGCGGACGGTGTCCCGGTCCGCCTCTACCAGGACGGCACCGACCCGGTGACGCCGGTGCTGCTCTACGCGCACGGCGGCGGCTGGGTCCTCGGCGACCTCGCCACCCACGACGGGCTGTGCCGGCTGCTCGCCGCGGAGACCGGTTGGGCGGTCCTCGCCGTCGACTACCGCAGGGCCCCGGAGGCACCGTTCCCGGCCGCGTTCGAGGACATCGACGTGGTGATCGGCTGGCTGCGGGGGCACGGCCAGCAGTACGCCCTGGACCCCACGACGGTGGCCGTCGCCGGCGACTCGGCCGGCGGGCTCCTCGCCGCCGTCACGGCCCGCCGGGAACGCGACGCCGGCCGGGATCTCGCCGCCCAGGTGCTCATCTGCCCCGTGCTGAGCCCCGTGACGGACTACCCCGACCTCGGCAACGAGTGGCTGCAGCCGCAGGAGATGACCGACTTCTGGGACGCGTTCGCCCCGCCCGGCGTCCAGCGGCACCAGCCCGACCTGGACCCGTTCCTGGCCGACCCGGCGGGCCTGCCCCCGGCCGTCATCGTCACTGCCGAGCTCGACATCCTGCGCGACGAGGCGGAACGGTACGCGGCGCGGCTCGCGGCGGCGGGCGTGCCGGTCATCGCCACCCGCTATCAGGGCACCTTCCACAACTTCCCGAGGAAGCTCGCCCTGACCCACGACGCGGCGGTCGCCGTGGCCCAGATCGCCGCCGCGCTGCGCGCCCTCACGCGCCGTCAGTAGGTGCCGTAGCGGCACCAGGAGCGGGCGGCCCGGGTGTTGAGCAGGAGCAGGAACAGCACCGGCAGGGCGGCGCTCACGATCGTGGACGTGGTGAGCAGGGACGTCTGGTACACCTGCCACACCACCGACACAAGACTGAGCGTGTTGAGGATGATCAGCACCACCCGGGCCCAGTTGCGGCCGCGCTGGACCTTGCGGCCCAGGACGATGGCGATGAGACCCACGACGGCGAACACGGCACCGATCGCCACGATGATCGGGGTCACGTCCACCGAGCGGCCCAGGTAGGCGGAGTCCAGCGCGGACTGCCAGCGGGGCACGACGTCGAAGGCGGCGAGGCCGAACAGCGCGCCGATGCCGAGCGTCACGAGCCCGCCGAGGTACTGGAAGATCGCGACGACGTGAAGGGAGACGGGCGCCGTGGTACGCATCGCGTACGCCGGCTGCGGAGGGTATGCGTAAGCCATACCGGACAGCCTGCGCCGGCCCAATCGCCCGCGAATCGCACGTTCATGCCAACCGGGCCGCCCGTCAGCAGTTCGGGGTAGCGCGGTAGAGGTGCACCGACACCGTGGCCAGCCAGGCCCAGATCACCAGGACCGCGGCGACGAACCCGAGCGTGAACCCGGGGGCACTGTTGCCGGACGCGATCCCCACGAACCCGGCCAGGAACAGGACGCCGGAGACCCACGAGTGCACCGCCAGCCCCCGCCGCCCGTCCCGCGCGAAACGCCGCCCCATGACCAGGCACGCCGCGATGACGCACAGGAACCCGATCCCGCCGGCCGCGAAGTGCCCGATCCCGTGCCAGCTCACAGCGCCGGGGCCGGCCGGGGTGCCGGCGGGGAAGCCGAGCCCCGGATCGGCCCGCAGGGCACCGGCCGCGACCAGGCTGGCGCCGTACACCCCGACGAGCCGGCCGACCCAGGGCGAGGAGGGCAGCGCCCGGTGCAGCCCGACGGCGGCGGCGATGACCATCAGCCCGGTGAGCACGAAGTTGGTGATCTGGATCCAGCCGAGCCCGCCGTTGGACAGCAGGCTCCACGCGTGCCGGGTCAGGTCGAAGCCCTCGCGGGTGAACGCCTGCGCGAGGCTCACGGTCACGTAGAACGGGCCGGCGATGACGCCGTAGCCGAGCAGGGAGCGGGTGACCTGGTTGGGAAGCATGGCGATCGGTCCTTCCGGGGGGCGGTGCGCGGATGTGGTTGCCTTCACCGGGACCTCGAACGGGCCGCCCGCGATCCGACATCGCCGGCGAAACTTTCTGGAGCGGTGTTGGGCGCGGTCGGTTACTCACTGAAGGTGACGGACGGCGGCGACGTCCCCGCGCTGCGGGCCGGCATCTGGCGGGAGGTGCGCCGGTTCGCGGCCGCGTACACCGACGGCCCGGTCTACTCCGGCCTGGCAGCGCTGGTGGGCGGCCGGCGATCGCGCCGCCTACACGGCCGCGCTGCGGGCGGCGGAGGAGCAGGGCAGCGACACAGCGTGCTATCTGCTGCGGCAGACGCGACTGTCAGGCTGAGTCGAACAGGTGCGCGGTCGGGCTGTAGTCGATCTTCCAGTCGGTGTACACCCCGCAGCGGCCGTCGGTGCGGCAGCGCATCCCGACGGAGACCCAGCGCACGTCGCCGTCGGCGCGCAGGGCGTAGCCGACGGCGATCTCGAACGTCTCGCCGCCGCACGGGCAGCCGGCCTCGTCGCCGTCCTGCTCGTCGGCGGTGTCGGCGCTGTCCAGCAGGTCGAACTCGTCCTCGCACGCCTCGCAGCGCCGGGCCGCATACCCGACCTCGTCGTCCACCCACAACCGGAACTCCGTGCCGCCGCAGTTGCCGCAGACCGACCGTTCGACCCGGTCCACGTCGTAGCCGCCGGCGCGGTAGGACCGCAGGTACGCGTCGAGCTCCACGATCGGAATCCTAATGAAGGACAGCACAGGGACATTCCCACCGGGAGGGTCACCTACCGTGACCGGGACAACGAAACCCGTGAGAATTGGCTACCGTGAATGGGTGACTACAGCGCCCAGCACGCCGATGTTCACGCAGGACTTCTGGGACGACCCGCATCCGGTCTACGCCGCGATGCGCGAGCAGGCCCCGGTGCACCGGCTGCAGCTGCCGACCGGCATGGAGATGTGGCTGGTCACGCGGTATGCGGACGCCAGGACGGCGCTCGGTGACCCGCGGCTGTCGAAGCGCAACGGCGCCACGGCCAACGCGGCGGCGCTCGCTCCGGAGATCAGTGCGCCGCTGACCAGGCACCTGCTCGCCAACGACCCGCCGGACCACACCCGGCTGCGCCGACTGGTGGCGAAGGCGTTCACGGCCCGGCGGGTCGAGCAGCTGCGGGTCCGGGTGGAGGAGCTCAGCGCGGCGCTGATCGCCGGCATGCGGACCGGCGAGCGCGCCGACGTCATCGACGACTACGCCGTGCAACTGCCCATCCAGGTCATCTGCGAGCTGCTCGGCATCCCGCAGGAGGACCAGGTCGCGTTCCGGCGCTGGACCGGAATCCTGGTCGCGGGCTCCGTCGACCGCTCCGGCGTGCCGGCCGCCGCCACGCAGTTCCTCGGCTACCTGCGGACCCTGATCGCCGCCAAGCGCGCCGACCCGGCCGACGACCTGCTCAGCGCGCTCATCGCGAGCACCGACGAGGGTGACCGCCTCGACGAGGATGAGCTCACGTCGATGGTGTTCCTGCTGCTCATCGCGGGCCACGAGACCACCGTCAACCTCATCGGCAACGGCATGTGGACCCTGCTGACCCGGCCCGACGAGCACCGCCGCCTCCTGGACGACCCGTCGCTGATCCCGAGCGCCGTCGAGGAGTTCCTCCGCCTGGAGTCCCCGGTGGAGACCGCGACGTTCCGGGTGGCGATGGAGCCGGTCACGTATGGCGGCGTCACCATCCCGGCGGGCGGCGTGGTCGCCATCTCGATCCTCAGCGCGGACCGCGACCCGGCGCGCTTCCCGGACCCGGCCGCGGTCGACCTGGGCCGCCCCGACAACCAGCACCTGGCCTTCGGCCACGGCATCCACTACTGCTTGGGCGCTCCCCTGGCCCGCCTCGAGGCGCAGATCGCGTTCCGGGACCTGCTGGCCGCGTTCCCCGGCATGCGCCTGGCCGTGCCGGCGTCCGAGCTGATCTGGCGCCCCGGCGTCCTGATCCACGGCACGACCACGCTCCCCGTCCAGTTGTAGCGAACGGGGAGCGTGGCCGACGCGGTGTTAGGGAAGGACCCAGCGCTGGTTCGCGCCGGCGAAGCAGTCCCAGATCTGCAGCCGGGTGCCGTCGGTGGAGACGTTGCCGGTCACGTCGAGACACTTGTTGGAGACCGGGTTGAGCAGGGTGCCGTTGGACTGGGCCTGCCAGACCTGGGCGCCTGAGCCGTTGCAGTCCCACAGCTGGATCTTCGTGCCGTTGGCGGTGCCGGCGCTGGTGACGTCCATGCACTTGCCGAGGGCGCGCAGGGTGCCGTCGCCGCCGACGGTCCAGGTCTGGGCGTTGGTGCCGTTACAGGTGTAGATCTGCACGGCGGTGCCGTTGGCGGTGGACGCGGCGGCCACGTCGATGCACTTGCCGGCGATGCCGGTGATGCGGCCGGTGCGACCGCCCGGGTTGCTCGTCGTGGGGTTGTTGGTCGGCTGGGTGCCGCCGGTCGCGGTGGTGTAGATGGCGCTCACGAGGGAGTTGGCGCCGGTGGCGTCCTGGGACAGCTCCCAGTTCATGATGCCGCCGGCGTTGGCCATGGCCCAGGTGGTCTTGCGACGGATCGTCGGCAGGCCGTTGTAGCACTCCTGGACGCCGTTGATCGTGGTGCAGTCGCGGTTGGCGTTGGCCGGGTCGCGGTTCACCAGGTCGACGTAGGTGAAGTAGCCGGGCCGCGAGTAGAACGGCACGCCGAGGACCGCCTTGGACGCGGGCAGGCCGCGGCCCTTCCAGAAGTTGACGGCGGCGATGGACCAGTCGTAGTTGGCGTGCGGGCTGCCGCCGTCGTAGGCCATGATGTTGAGCCAGTCGACGTAGCCGAACACGGCCGGCTGGACGCCGTTGGCCGTGCCGCCCTCGGAGACGACGGCGGCGGTGAGCAGCTTGCCGCGGCTGTGCATGGCGGTGCTCAGCTGCGACATCAGCGCGGTGTAGTTGTTGCCGGACGTGCCCGGGTCGGGGTACTCCCAGTCGATGTCGACGCCGTCGAGGTTGTACTGGTTGACCAGGTTCACGATGTTGTTGACGAACGCGGTCCGGGCGGTCGCGTTGCCGGCGAGGCCCTCGAAGCCGGAGTCGTTGCCGTCGTTCCAGCCGCCGACGGCGATGGAGACCTTGACCCCGGCGGCGTGGCCGAGGGACACGATCGACTGCAGCTTCGACGGGTTGTCGAGGCCCTGCAGGCTGCCGTTGCTGTTGGGCAGCACGAACGCGTAGTTGATGTGGGTCAGCTTGCTGTACTGGATGCTGTTGGCGCTGCCTGCCCACGACGGCATGTAGCCGACGCTGCGGAAACCGTTGGGCAGGGTCGCGGCGTCGGCGGCGGGCTGGCTGGCGAGGGCGACGATGCCCCCGACGGCGGCGGTGGCGAGGGCGATGGCCCCGGCGGCGAACGCCGAGCGCCGGGCCCGGTGGCGTCCGGGACGGGCGGCCCCGGATTCACTGGAGGAGGACAAGAGGTGCTCCTTCGGATGGTCGGCCGGCGGCATGGGCAGGGTGGGGATGCCCGGGACCAACGAAGGCGCCACCGGCACGATGACAGGTGGCTGAAACGATAGGAAAGTTAACTATCGGATGTCAATGTAAGTCTCGAAGAAAGTCGATACCAGCGGGTATTCATACACTGAAATGTTGCAGTCCGACCACCGAGAGCAACGCCAGCTTCTCCGCCGCGTCCGTGCCGGGCTGCGGCGTGAGCACCAGCAGCTTCTGCCGCTGGTCCGGGGTCACCAGGGTCTCGCAGTCGACGTGGATGACGCCGACCTGCCGGTTGACGATGCGCTTGCGGTCCGAGCGGCGGACCTTCACCTCGTGCTCGCCCCACACCGCTGCGAACTCCGGGCTCGCCGCCAGCAGCCGCCGCACGAGGCCGTCGACGTCGGGGTCGCCGTGCCGGCGGGCGGCGGTGGCCCGCAGATCCGCCACCGTGACGCGGCTGTGGTGCTCGGCGTCCTCGGCCGGATACACCGCGCGCCAGTCCGCGTCCATGAACCAGCGCCACACGTGGAAGCGCAGGTCACCCCGCAGCCGGGTCTGGTCGCCCAGCAGCAGCATCGCCATCCGGTTCTGGGCGAGGGTCTCCCCCAGGTCCGACCCGATCGTGGCCGGCGTGTCACCCAGCAGGTCGAGCATCCGCAGCAGCCCGGGCCGCGCGTGCGTGACCCCACCGGCGGCCCGCGGCGGCTGCTGCCCCGCCAGGTGGAACAGGTGGTCGCGCTCGTCCTCGGACAGCCGCAACGCCCGGGCCAGTGCCGACAGCATCTGCACCGACGGCTGTGCGCTGCGGCCCTGCTCCAGGCGGACCACGTAGTCGGTGGACATGCCGGCCAGCAGCGCGACCTCCTCGCGGCGCAGCCCCGCCGTGCGCCGGCGGGGGCCCTCGGCCAGCCCGACGTCCGCGGGGCGGATCGCGAGCCGGCGGCGGCGCAGGAAGTCGGCGAGGTCGTCACGTTGCATGTGCCCATCGTCCCGCCTGCCGCACGGGCGCAGCCAGGGACCGCCGCTCCTACGAAGAGCGCTCCGCTGCCGTCGCCGCCGCGCCGGGGGCACTGTCGGGGCATGCAGAACACCATCATCGGCCTCGGCGCGATGGGCATGTCGGGCATGTACGGCCCGTCGGACCGCGCCGAGAGCATCGCCACCATCCACGCCGCGATCGACGCCGGCGTGACCCTGATCGACACCGGCGACTTCTACGGCATGGGCCACAACGAGCTGCTCATCCGCGACGCCCTGCGGCCCGGCGACCGGGACAAGGTCGAACTGAGCGTGAAGTTCGGCGCGCTGCGCGGCCCGGACAACGCGTGGGGCGGCATGGACACCCGGCCGGCCGCGATCCGCAATTTCCTCGGGTACACCCTGGTCCGGCTCGGCGTCGACCACATCGACGTGTACCGCCCGGCCCGCCTGGACCCGGCGGTGCCCATCGAGGAGACCATCGGCGCGCTGGCCGATCTGGTAAAAGACGGGTATATCCGGAAAATTGGGCTGTCCGAGGTCGGTGCCGACGTCATCCGCCGGGCCCACGCCGTGCACCCGATCGCCGACCTGCAGATCGAGTATTCGCTGCTTTCGCGCGGCGTCGAGGACGACGTGCTGCCCACGCTGCGGGAGCTCGGCATCGGGATGACGGCATACGGGGTGCTGTCGCGCGGGCTGCTGTCGGGGCACTGGCAGGCGGACCGCGCCATGGCACCCGGCGACTTCCGGGCACACGGGCCGCGCTTCGCGCCCGAGAACGTGGGGCACAACCTGGCGCTGGTCGAGGCGCTGCGCCGGGTCGCCTCGGCGAAAGGTGTCACCGTCGCGCAGCTGGCGATCGGGTGGGTCGCCGCGCAGGGTGCCGACATCCTGCCGCTGGTCGGCGCGCGGACCCGCGAGCGGCTCGCGGAGGCGATCACCCCGGTCGCCCTGACCGCCGAGGACCTGGCCGCGATCGAGGCCGCGGTGCCGGCCGGCGCCGCCCGTGGCTCGCGCTACCCCGAGCCGATGATGGCGCACCTCGGCTCGCGGTAGTTGGACACATTCGACCCCCCGGTGCTCTCTCCTTCAGTAGGGGCGCCGCACCGGGGAGGATCGAATGATCGATACGACGCATGAGCTTGGACTGGCACCGCCGGACTTCGCCGAGTTCTACCGGCGGGACGCGCCGGGGGTGCAACGGTTCATGTGCGCGTTCGCCGGGCGGGAGCTCGGCGTGGAGGCGACCGCGGAGAGCTTCGCGCGGATGCTGGAACGCTGGCCACAGCTGCGGCGGCTGCAGGACGCCCAACGGCGGGCGTACGTGCTGACCACGGCGAAGAACTACGTGCGCCGGGTCGCGGCGGTCGACGCCAGGTTCGACGCGCTGGACGAGCAGCACGACGTCGGGCTGGCCGACACCGACCTGGACCGGGTCGCGGACAGCACCGGCCTGGTGCAGGCGGTGCGGCGGGTCATCGACGGGCAGCCGACCCGGCGCCGGCAGGTGGCGCTGCTGTTCTTCCTGCACGACGACAGCACCACGGACATCGCGCGGCTGCTCGACATGAGCGAGTCGACGGTGCGCAGTCACGTGTCGGCGCTGCGCAAGCTCCTCCAACCGTACGTGCAACGGTTCCAGCAGCTCGTGGAAGGAAACGGCGATGCCTGAACCCACCGATCCGACGCGGGAGCTGATCCGGCGGGCGTACGGCTCCGCTCCTTCCGACTTCTTCGATCCTGAGGACGGGCTCGCCGATGTGGTCCGGCGCGCCGGCCGCCCCGCGCACGACTCGGACGCGCATGTGGTCGCTCTCTCGCCGCGACGCCGGGCGCGGGGAAGGCGGTTCGCGGTCGTGGGCACGTTCGCCGCGGCCGTCGTCACGATCCTCGCCGTCTACGCCGCGTCCGCGGGCACCGGCCCGCCGCAGGGGGTGGGCGCCCCGACGGCGAGCGCTTCCTTGAAAGGCTCGCCGGACGGCAGCGCGCCGCCGTCCCGCCCCGGCGGTTCGCCGTCCGTCGCTGCCCCCAACGCACTGCCGTCCTCCTGCGCAGCGGCGTGGAAGCTGACGCTGTCCGGCGGCGAGTTCACGATCGCCGCCCGGCCCGAGGCCGCCTGCCCGCCGCTGCGGCCGGACCGCGTGTGGGTGCTCGACGCCGCGAGCGGCAACGGCCGGGTCGGGCCCGGCGACGCCGTCATCTGGCCCGTCGCGCCGGCCAACGGCATGGCCGCGGTGCACCCTCCGCTCACGTTCCGCCCCCGCGACTGGCCCGGTCCGGTGCCGGGTCACGTGTACGAGCTGCTCTACCTGGACCTCGCGGACGCGACGGCGGCGAGGCCCGGCGACGACGCGTACGCCGCCTACCAGCTCGCGTTAACGATCTCCACCTACGTGATCGCATAAGGTCCGGACCCCAGGTGCCGAACTGGTCATCGTGGGTCCCAACGTACGCCGGTTGTCCCGCCTGCTCTTGCCGGTAGCAGGCGGGTTCGCCGGGCTTGCCGCCGCGTTCCTCGTGATGCAGCTGATCACCACCGGGGCGTTCGAGCAGCTCGAGGCGCGCCAGGTCGCTCAGGACGCGGATCGCATCCGGATCGGGCTGAACTCACAGGCGCAGCTGCTCACCGCCTTCGGCGCGACGAACGCGGTGTGGGACAACGCGTACAACGACATCGGCAACAGCGACAAGGACGGCTTCGCCGCCGACTTCCCGCCCGAGGCGCAGAACTCCGCGAACGACATCGACGGCATGTTCGGCATCGGCGCCGACGGCACGCTGCGGGTCGGCGGCATGACGACCGACGCGCCGACCCACGGCACCCCTCCCCCGCAACTGCAGGACCCGGCGGTGCTGCGGCAGCTGTTCGACCCCGCCGCCGAACCCGGCGTGTCGCGCTGCGGCGTCGTGTCGGCGGACGCGCCCTACCTGTTCTGCGGCGTCGGCGCCTTCCAGAGCAGCGGCGAGGGCGCCCCGTCCGGCGGGATGATCCTGCTCAAACGCCTCGACGACGCCCGGGTCGCCCGGCTCGGCACGGCGCTGGACCTGCCGCTGCGGCTCGCCCCGCAGGCCCGCCAGGGCGCCGACCCGCAGCCGACGCTGCACAGCGACCTCGGCGACCTGCGCATCGGCACGAAGGTCCTCGGCGCCGATCACATCGCGGTCGACGCCGTCATCGACACCGTCAACGGCGGCAGCATCGTGCTCGAGGTCGTCGCCGCCCGCCCGATCCACGCCGCCGCCAGCGCCACCGCGGTCAAACTCTTCATCTTCGTCGCGGTCGCCACCGTCCTGCTCGTCATCGCGGTGTTGTTCGCGGTGCGGGCAGCGCTACGCCGACGGGTCGGCCCGCTGCGCCGCACCACCGAGCAGATCGTCGCCTCCGGTGACCACCAGCTGCGCATCAACCCGTCCGGCACCGACGACATCGCCGAACTCGGCCGGGCCGTCGACGCCATGCTCGACGCCCTCCAGGAGCAGGAGCGCAGCCTCGCCGACGAGCGTCTCGCCAAGGAGGCGCAGCTCATGACGACGAACGTACGCCAGCAGCTGGCCGAGCAGACCGTCCGCCGCCGCGCCGGCGAGGTCATCGACGAGACCAGCGCGTCCGCCCTCGCCGAGCTGCGCATCGTCATGTCGGAGGCCGACGACGTCCTCGCCGCCGCCGACGCGATCGAGCAGCAGGCCGCCGCCGCGGACCGGGTCACCCGCACCGTCGTGGACCGCGCCGCCGACGCCGACTCCGCCATCAACGCCGTCACCACCAGCCTCGGCCGCGTCGACGGCATCGCCAACCTCATCGCCGGCGTCGCCGGCCAGACCAACCTCCTCGCCCTCAACGCCACCATCGAGGCGGCCCGCGCGGGCGAGGCCGGCCGCGGCTTCAGCGTCGTCGCCGGCGAGGTGAAGAACCTGGCCACGAAGACGAAGGAGTCCACCGGCGAGATCACCAGCACCGTCGAGGCGCTCGGCGCCGACGCCTCGGCCATGGCTGGCGTCATCACCGACATGAGCCAGGGCGTCAACGCCGTCGGCGACGTCACCGCCCAGCTCACCGCGGTCGCCGCCCGCCAGCGCGCCTCCGTCGAGCAGCTCGTCGGCGCGGTCCACACCGCGATCACCCGCATCGAGAGCCTGGCCCAGGTCACCGACCGCCTCGAACGCCGCCGCCACAACCGCGCCGCCGTCGAAGGCACCGTCCTGCTCAGCCAGGGCGCCCAGCAGGCCGAGGCGGACCTGCTCGACCTGAGCATCTCCGGCCTGCGCTGCGCGGCGAAGTCCGGCTGGCGCCCCGCCCTCGAGACCGTCCTGGACCTCACCCTGCTCCTCGGCGGCGAACGCATCCCGCTGCAGGGCCGCGCCGTGCGCCACCTCGACACCGACACCGCCGGGGAGGTCGGCATCGAGTTCGTCGAACCCACCGCACAGACCGTCGCCACCATCGGCCGCTACATCACCACCCTCCTCGGCGAGGACTGACCCCGCAAGCCGGCGGTGAGGGAGAGTGCTACTCGGCGTCGGGGAGGGCGGCGAGGATGGCGTTGCGGGTGGGGCGGCGGTCGATCTCCATGAAGCGGCTCGGGCCGGCGACCGGTCCGAAGCCGGAGCGGCGGTACACCTCGTGGGCGTCGCGGGTGGCGAGCAGGAAGCGTTGCAGGCCGCCGGCGGACAGGTCGGCGATGATGCTGTCGACGAGCCACTGGCCGAGGCCGTGACCGCGGTGGCCGGTGTCGACGAAGACGTCGCAGATCCAGGCGAAGGTGACCCCGTCGGTGACCGCGCGGGCGAAGGCGACCTGGACATCGTCGCGCCACACGGAGTACGGCCGCGAACCCGCGATCGACCGGGCCACGATGTCGTGGGCGCGGCCGGTGGCCCAGTAGGACTCCTCCGACAGCCAGCGGTGCACCAGGTCGACGTCGACGCGGGCGGGGTCGGTGAACAGGACGTAGCCGTCACGGGACCGGTCGCTCATCGGGTGACCAGCCAGTGCAGGGCGTCGGCGGCGTGGCGCATGACGGTGATGTGACCTTCCGACGGGATGATCCGGGACTCGGCGGTGGGCAGCTGAGTGGCGAGGCGGGTGGCGTGGACGCTCGGCACCATGCGGTCGGCGGCGCCGTGCAGGAGCAGGACCGGGGCGGTGACGGCGGGGAGCGGGAAGCCCCACGGGCGCACGAACGCGAGGTCGTCGTCGACCTGCGGGCCCGGGCCGGCCGCCTGCCCCGCGGCCACGATCTCGCCGAACCAGGACCAGTCCGACGACAGGGCCGCCCAGTCGGCGGGGAGGAAACCGATGTCGTCGTCGCCCGGCGCCAGCGCGTGGTGCTCCCTGGCCGCGCGGCCGGCGAGGGCGGCGCCCAGCGCGGCGACCCCCGCCGGCGCCATGCCGTCGAAGTAGCCGTCAGCGGTGTGCGGGCTCAGCGCCGACACGCTCACGGCGGCGGTGACCCGGTCGGGCAGCAGGGCGGCGCAGGCCAGGGCGTGCGGGCCGCCGCCGGAGTGGCCCATGACCGCGAACCGGTCCACGCCGAGCGCGTCGGCGACCGCGGCGGCGTCGCTTGCGGCCGAGGCGACGGTGCGGTCCGGGCTCGGGGTCGAGCCGCCGTAGCCGGGGCGGTCGTAGGAGATCCAGCGGATGCCGAGTGGCTCCGAGACGGCGAAGAGCGGCGCGGGCGGCGCACCGATGTTGGGCGTGCCGTGATGCCAGAGGATCACGAAATCGCCGCCGCCGGTGTCGTACGTGCGCAGCGTCCGTCCGTCGTCCAGCTGAACGTCCCCCATGGATACGACCCTATCCGGGCACCCGCGGCGAGGTGTACAGATGCGCGGCGACCCGGTCGGTGATCCGGCGCACCGTCGCGGCGGACTGCGGCGGGCGAGGGCAAGGCGCTTGCGCCTCGCATACCGGGTATGCATACTCCGTATCTATGTCCATCAAGTACGGTCTGCTGGCGCTGCTGCAGCGCGGCACGATGTACGGCTACCAGCTGCGGACCTCGTTCGAGGAGTCGACCGGCGGCACGTGGCCGCTGAACATCGGGCAGGTCTACACGACCCTGTCGCGGCTCGAACGCGACGATCTCGTGCGGTCGCTGCCGGAGCACGACGGGGGGCAGCGACCGTACGAGATCACCGACGCCGGGCGCGCGGAGCTCGCCACCTGGTTCGCCACCCCGATCGGCCGCGGCGACCGGCCCCGGGACGAGCTGGCGATCAAGCTGGCCCTCGCGCTGACGACGCCCGGGGTCGACGTGCCCGGCATCATCCAGGCGCAGCGCACCGCGACGATGCGGATGCTGCAGGAGTACACGCGGATGAAGCAACGCACGGCAGGCCCGGCGGACCTGTCCTGGCGGCTCGTGCTCGAATCCATGATCTTCCAGGCGGAGGCCGAGGTGCGGTGGCTGGACCACTGCGAGGCCAGCCTGGCCCGGCACGCCCCACTGCCGACCCTGCCCCCGGCGACGACGCCGGACCAGGACGAGGAAACGGTCCACGACAGGGAGAAGACCGCATGAGCGTGCTGGAGCTTCGGGACGTGCACCGCACCCACGGCAGCGGCGAGGCGACGGTCCTGGCGCTGCGCGGCGTGTCGCTGACCGTCCGGCCGGGTGAGCTGGTCGCGGTCATGGGGCCCTCCGGGTCCGGCAAGTCGACGCTGCTCAACCTGGCCGGCGGGCTGGACGGCCCGACGCAGGGTGAGGTCGCCGTCGAGGGCACCGTCCTCGGCGGGCTCAACCGCAAGGCCCTCGCCGCGCTGCGCCGGCGCAGCATCGGCTACGTGTTCCAGGACCTCAACCTGCTGCCCAGCCTCACCGCGGCGGAGAACATCGCGCTGCCCCTGGAGCTGGACGGCGTCGGGGTGCGGCGGGCCCGCCGGGCCGCGCTGACGTCGCTCGCCGAGGTCGATCTGGAGGGGTACGCCCACCGTTTCCCCGACGAGATGTCGGGCGGCCAGCAGCAGCGGGTCGCGATCGCCCGGGCGCTCGTCGGGCAGCGGCGGCTGATCCTCGCCGACGAGCCGACCGGCGCCCTGGACTCGCAGACGGGTGAGGCGGTCCTGCGGCTGCTGCGCGCCAAGGTCGACGCCGGCGCGGCCGGGATGCTCGTCACCCACGAGGCCCGGCACGCGGCGTGGGCCGACCGGGTGGTGTTCCTGCGCGACGGCGTCGTCGTGGACACGTCCGGCCCCCTCACCGAGCCGGAGCACCTGCTGGACGGGGCCTCGTCGTGAGGGGCTGGCTGGTCTCGCTGCGGATCGCCCGGCGGGAGGCGCGCCGGGCGAAGGGCCGCACCGCGCTGGTGCTGTCGCTGATCCTGCTGCCGGTGCTGGGCCTGTCGTTCGCCGCCGTCATGTACGACATGTTCACCCTCACCAGGTCCGAGCAGCTGGACCGGGAGCTGGGCAGCTTCGAGGCCTCGGCGCGCTGGCCGACCGACGGCAAGATCATCCAGGACGCCGACGGCTACGGCATGGACAGCGTCGAGCGGGGCCAGCCCCCGACGCCGACCACTGACGCGCTGCTCGCGCTGCTGCCGGCCGGCACCCACGTCGTCCAGGTCGACACGCGGGAGATCCGGTTGCGCGGAGGCAACGGCGAGCAGAAGCTCGCCGGCCACCAGCTCGACCTCGCCGACCCCGCGTACCACAAACGGGTCTCGGTCCTGCGCGGCACCGCACCCGGGTCCAGCGACGAGATCGCGCTGAACGAGGCCGCGATGGAACTGGTCGGCGTCAAGCTCGGCGGCACCGTCACGCTGCCCGGGCAGGGCAGCGCGCGGGTCGTCGCGGAGATCGAGTTCCCGGAGACGCTGCGACCCGTCGCCGTGCTGCGTCCGGGCACCCTGCCCGCGCCGGAGCTCAGCTCCAACACCGAATGGCTGGTCGACGCGCCCGGCCCGGTCACCTGGGAGCAGGTGCGGGCGCTCAACCAGCACGGCCTGCTCGTGCGGTCCCGGGTCGTCGTGCTCAACCCGCCGCCGGACGCCCTGATCTGGCCGAGCAGCAGCGAGAACGTCTTCGGCCTCGGCATCCTCGTGTTCGGCCTCGGTGTCCTGGAGATCGTGCTCCTCGCCGGCCCGGCGTTCGCGGTCGGTGCCCGTCGGCGGCGCCGCGAGCTGGCCCTCGTGGCTGCCAACGGCGGCACCCCGGCGCAGCTGCGCCGCATCGTCCTGGCCGACGGGGCGCTGCTCGGCGTGGTGTCCGGTGTCGTCGGCACCATCGCCGCGATCGCGATCGCGTTCGCGCTGCGGGGGGTGTTCGAGGAGCACGTCGCCCACGCCCGGGCCGGCGCGTACCGGGTGTTCCCCATGGCGCTGCTCGGCATCGCCGGGCTCGCCCTCGTCGCCGGGGTCGGCGCGGCGCTGGTCCCCGCGTTCGCGGCCGCGCGCACCGACGTGGTCGCGGCCCTCGCCGGGCGGCGCAACCGGACCGGGCCCGGCCGCCGCTGGCTCGTCGCGGGGCTCTGCACCCTCGGGGCCGGCGCGGCCGCCGCGGGCTACGGCATCGTCGCGATCGACTCGACCGTCGTCATGGCCGGCCTCGTCCTGGCCGAGCTGGGCCTGGTCGTGTGCACGCCGACGCTCGTCGGGCTGATCGCCAGGCTCGGCCGGCGGCTCCCGCTCGCCCCCCGCATCGCCGTGCGCGACCTGGCCCGCAACCGCTCCTCGACCGCACCGGCGATCTCCGCGGTGATGGCCGCCGTGCTCGGCGCCATGACGGTCGGGGTGTACCTCGCCAGCGACATCCAGCGGCAGCGTGACATGCAGGTCGCCGCGCTGCCGGAGGGGTACGCGGAGATCACCCGCGGCGTCGGCAACCGGGGTGAGCGGGCCGACCCGCTGCCCACCCAGCGCCTCGTGGAGACGGCCACGTCGACCCTGCCCGTGTCGCGGACCGTCGAGCTGCGCGGTGTGGCGTGCGCGCAGCCGGCCGCCCCGGACGCGTGGTGCTGGCTGAACCCGGTGCGGCCGGAGCACCGGAGGTGCCCGTTCCGTCCCGGGAACGTCACCAAGGAGGAGGAGCGCAAGGCGGCCCGCGACCCGCGCTGCCGCAGCGACGGGTACATGATGCCCGGCAACGCGGGCAACGCCACCACGATCGTCGATGACGGCACCACGTTCGGGCTCATCTCCGCGGCCCAGGGTGAGGACCTCGCCCGCGCCGAGGCCACCCTGCGCGCCGGCGGCGTCGTGGTGGCCGACCCCGAGCTGGTCGAGGACGGCAAGCTCCTGCTCGGCGTGCCGAGCCCGGACGACCCGGAGGGCGTGAAACACACCGTCAGCGTCCCCGGTTACGTCAGCACCACCGCCGTGTCCAGGATCTTCGTCGCGATCTCGCCGGAGGCGGTCGCCAAGACCGGGCTGACGGTCGACGTGAGGGGCATCGTCGCGGCCACGACCAGGCTGCCGACCCGGGCCGAGGAGGGCGCCTTCAACGCCGCGACGGAAGGCCTCGGCAACTACTACCACGGGGGCATCGCGGTCCCGTACCGGCCGGACGCCACCGTCGAACTGCTCGTCCTGGCGATCGTCGCCGCCGTCATCGCCCTCGGCGCGGCCGGCATCTCGACCGGACTGGCCGCCGTCGACAGCCGGCCGGACCTGGCGACCCTCGGCGCGGTCGGGGCCTCACCCGCCGTCCGCCGGCGGCTGACGCTGAGCCAGGCGGGGGTGATCGCCGGCTTCGGTTCGCTGCTGGGCGCCGTCGCGGGCATCGGCGCCGGGTGGGCAGTACTGGCCTCGCTCAACCGCGTGGCGGGGTCCACGTGGCCGAGCGAAACGCTGTACACGATGCAGATCCCGTGGCTGAACATCGCCGTCGCGGTCCTGGTCGTGCCACTGGTCGCGATGTTCGGCACGGCCCTGTTCACCAGGGCCCGGCTGCCGATCGAACGGAGGGCCTGACTCCGGGAAGCCGGTGTGTCACGGTAGGATGTCCCGCAAGTCCGAAGTGGGAGATCCCGTGAATTCCGACGAAGAGCCCGAGACGTCCGAGATTCAGGACGAGGGCGGCGCCAGCACCAGCGGCTCCGGTGCGTTGATCCTTTTCGGGGTGATCGGCGTGTTGGTGATCGTCGGCTTCCTGTACTCGACGATGACGCGCTGAAGCCGCCACCCAGACGAGCAGAGTGGGCGCCCGCCGAACCTGGCGGGCGCCCACTGTCGTTCAGGCCGTGCCTTCCGGAGCCTGCTGGTAGCCGGCCGGCCGGGTGGTGAACGTGCCCCGGCCCTGGGTGCGGCTGCGCAGCCGGGTCGCGTAGCCGAACAGCTCCGCGAGCGGCACCGTCGCCGTCACCACCACCGTGCCACCCCGGGTCGTGGAGTCGGTGACCCGGCCGCGGCGGGCCGCGAGATCGCCGAGGACCGCGCCGACGGTGTCATCGGGACCGGTCACGGTGACCTCCGCGACCGGTTCGAGCACCGCCATGGTGCTCTGCCGCAGCGCCTGCTGCAGCGCGAGCCGGCCGGCGGTGCGGAAGGCCAGCTCGGAGGAGTCCTTCGAGTGGGTCTGGCCGTCCACGAGCGTCACGTGGACGCCCGTCACCGGGTGACCGCCGATCGGGCCTTCGAGCAGCGCGTCGCGGCAGCCGGCCTCGACCGCCTTGACGTACTCCTTCGGGACCCGCCCGCCGACGACCGCCGAGTCGAACGCGAACGCCTGATCCGAAGAGGTGACGTCGATGAGCACGTGCGCGTACTGCCCGGAGCCGCCCTCCTGCTTGACGTGCCGGTACAGCAGGCCGCTGACACCGGTCAGGACCGTCTCGCGGTAGGAGACCTGGGGCCGGCCGACGTTGACGGTCAGCCCGTTCGCCTGCCGTAGCTTCTCCACCGCCACCTCCAGGTGCAGTTCACCGAGGCCGGACAGGACCGTCTGCCCGGTCTCCGGGTCGCTGCGCACCCGCAGCGACGGGTCCTCGTCGACGAGCCTGGCCAGGGCGACCGACAGCCGGTCGGTGTCCGTGGCCACGCGGGCCTCCACCGCCACGGACACGACCGGTTCCGCGGCGCCGGCGGCCTCCAGCACCAGCGGCGCATCCGGAGCGCACAGGGTGCTGCCGACCTTCGCGTGCTTGACGCCCACCACCGCGACGATGTCGCCCGCGGCGGCGTCGTCCAGCTCGGTGTGCCGGTCCGCCTGGACGTGCAGGATCCGGCTGACGCGTTCGGTGCGTCCGGTGCCGGTGTCGAGCACGGTGGCTCCCTTCGTGATCGTGCCGGAGTAGACCCGCACGTAGGTGAGGCGCCCGGTCGTGGCGGCGTGCACCTTGAAGACCAGGCCGGCGAACGGCGCGTCCGGGGCCGCCGGGCGGTCCGGGTGGACCGGCGGCACGTCCAGCGGCGAGGGCAGGTAGGCCACCACCGCGTCGAGCAACGGTTCGATGCCCCGGTTCTTGTACGCGGAGCCGCACAGCACCACCACGCCGGTCCGGTTGTTGGTCACCTCCCGCAGTGCGTCGCGCAGCGTGGCGTCCTTGAGCCCGTCGTTGGCGACGAACTCCTCCAGGGCGCCGGCGTGCAGCTCGGCGACGGCCTCCTCCAGCAACCGGCGCCGCGCGTGCAGCGCGGCCGGATCGGGCACGTCGACCTCGGTCATCGTCTGCTCGTCCCAGGTGTACGCGCGGCGCGTCACCAGGTCGACCACGCCCACGAACTGCTCCTCGGCGCCGATCGGCAGCTGGACGACCAGCGGCGTGACGTGCAGCCGGGCCCGGATCGAGGCGACCGCGGCGTCGAGGTCGGCGCCGGAGCGGTCGAGCTTGTTCACGAACGCGATGCGCGGCACCCCGCGCAGGTCGGCCTGGCGCCACACCGACTCGCTCTGCGGCTCGACCCCGGCGACCCCGTCGAACACGGCGACGGCACCGTCGAGGACGCGCAGTGCGCGCTCCACCTCGGCGGAGAAGTCGACGTGCCCGGGCGTGTCGATGAGGTTGATCCGGTGGCCGTCCCAGGTACAGCTGACGGCCGCGGAGAAGATCGTGATGCCCCGCTTGCGCTCCTGCGCGTCGAAGTCGGTGACGGTGGTGCCGTCGTGGACCTCACCCTGCTTGTAGGTGGCGCCGGTGCGGAACAGGATCCGTTCGGTGGTGGTGGTCTTGCCGGCGTCGACGTGGGCGAGGATGCCGATGTTGCGGGTCTGGGACAGGTGATGGGTGCGCACGGCCTGCGGCCTTTCAGCGTGGTGTCTGAACAGGGCAGCGCGATTACCCCACGCCTCAGCCGCCGGCGTTGGTCGCCGTGCAGCGTTTCAGGGCAGGGTCCAGCCGGTGCGGCCGCGCGGGCTCACACCAGCGGGCAGGAAGACACCAGGATCACCTCGTGCCGGGACAGGGGGATGACGACGGCGACGCGATAGCGCATGGCGGTCTCCCCCTTCCTCAGCACGACACGGAGATCATACCGGGGCCGCGCCACCCACGGGAACCGCTTTTCCGCCCCGCAGCGCATAGACGGCGGCGAGGACGGTGCCCACGCACAGCGCCGCCGCGCTCAGCCCCAGCGACCAGTGCACGCCGATCGCGGCGCCGAGCAGCCCGACGGTGAAGCCGCTGCCGGCCCGCAGCCCGTTGGCGGACACCCCGTAGACGCCGATGACCCGCCCCCGGTCCGCCGGCGGCGCGAGCAGCTGCACGACGGTCTGCCCGATCGACATCGACGCCAGGTTCGCCACCCCGCCGATGAGCAGCAGCCCCACCGCGAGGGGATAGCTGGTGCTCATGGCGAAGAACAGGCTGGTGACGCCGTAGACGGCGGTGCTGATCACGGCGGCCAGGACGGTCGGTCTGATCCGCCCGGTCGCCTCGAGCAGGATGCCGCCGAGGACCCCGCCGGCGCCGTTGGCGAACAGCAGCACCCCGTAGGCGAGGCTGGCGCCGTCGATGCCCTCCCCGGAGGCCGCGCCGCCGGCCCCGAGATCCTGCGCGAAGATCGGCATCGCGGACTGCATCGACGCGCCGACGAAGAACGACCCGAGCCCACCCAGGATGATCATGCTGACCAGGGTGTGGTTGCTGCCGACGGCCTTGAGCACCCGCACCGACTCCATCAGCCCGACCCGCGCCCGGGGCGCCCCGTGGTCGCGGGTGTGCCCGGTGAACTTCGTGCGGAACAGGAACAGCGTCAGCGGCAGGTAGAACAGCACGTTGACGAAGATCCCGGCGGTCGGGCCGAGCCCGAGCAGCAGCGCCGAGCCGACGACCGGCCCGAACAGCACGCCGAGGCTGCGGAACGTGGCGTTGAGCCGGACCGCGCTGGGCAGCTCCTCGTCGCCGACGAAGTCGTGCAGCATCAGCTGCTCCCCCGGCCCCCACAGCGACCCCGCGAGGCCGTGCAGCACCAGCAGGACACACGCGTGCCAGACCTGCAACGTGCCGGTCAGGAACAGCACGCCCCACGCGACCGACACCGACGCGAACAGCAGCTGCGCGGCCTGGATGACCCGCCGGCAGTCGAACCGGTCGGCCAGGGACCCGAAGTACACCGAGAACAGCAGGAACGGCACCCAGTGGCTGATCACCTGGAACCCGGACAGCGCCGGCGAGTGGAACTTCTCCCACAGCACCCAGTACGTGATGACGTGCTCGATGTTGTCGGCCATCATCGCCAGCGCCGCGCCGAACAGGTAGGGCCGGCAGTCCTTGTTCCGCAGCGCGGCGAACTTGCGTGGCTGCTGGACCTCGCTGGTGGCGCTCATGCGCCTCAGCCTTCACCCCGCCGGAGCGATCTGTCTGCAGCACTCACCCCGAAGTGATCACCGCCACGACGGTGGTGGTCAGGCGATGGCGAGCAGGACCGCCTGCCCGCGGGCGGCGGCCTTGCGGTAGAACGCCCGCAGGTCACCGATCAGCGGGCGGACGATCTCCTCGAAGTCGGCCGGGCTGAAGTCCCAACCTTCCGGGTAGATCTCGGCGGCCGACATCGCGGCCGGGTCGAACCGGCTCCGGAGCGTCTCGACGTCCAAGGCGTCGAGTGCGGTGGCGACCCTGGTGACCGTTGCCGCGTCGAGGAGCCGGGCCGGTCCGTAGCCCCCGTCCTCGCCGATGTCCGCACCGCCGAGGATCGCCTCGCCCAGCCCTTCGGTCACGCCCCAGGCGGTGCCGGTGAACAGGAACTGCACGACGTGCCAGGACTTGCCGAGGTCCAGGTCCGGCTCGGGCATCTCGCCGACTTCGTCGTCGTCCTCGTCGCCGTCGTCGCCGAAGAGCAGCACCTCGACCGCGTCCGGGTCGTCGAGGACCTCCCGCAGCTCGGCGGCCGTCAACCACCGCCCGATCAGCTCCATGCCCACGCGCGCGCCCCCGTCGTCAGCGCCCGAGCGGGTTGCGCTCGGGTCGCGAGGTCCCGACGAGCCCACCATAGGGTCCACCGTCCTCGACGGCGTCGTCGGGTTCCGTGCACTCGACCGCTGCGAGCAGCCGTGCCCCCTCCGCCGGCGCGGCGTCCCGCCGGATCCTCGCGAGCATGCCCGATTCCGTCTCCGTCATCGGCGTTCGAGGTCGACCAGTTGGCCGTCGGCGCCGACAAGGTACCGGCCGGCGGCGGCGAAACCGATCCAGCCGCCGGGCGGTCCGGGCACCTCGGTGGGCGGGCCGATCGTGCCGGCCGGGGTGATCCGCCGGACCGCGGTGCTCAGGCAGACCCAGCCGGACCCGGTCGCGGAGACCTTCGTGATCGACTCCGGCACCGGGAGCCGCGCCCGCCAGGTGACCGTGCCGTCGAGGGCGATGTGTGTGAGCCGGCCGTAGCCGCCGCCGATCAGCACCCCGTCGCCGACTGCGGCGTCGAGCACCCCGAAGCTGCCCAGCGGTTCCTTCCAGTGCGTCGTCCCGGCGGACGTGAGCCCGCCGGGCGTCTGCTGGCGGACGGTGCCGTGGCGGTCGGCGACGAACAGCGAGCCGTCCGGCCAGCCGGCCAGGAGGTCCGCCCGCGCCACCCGGTGGCGGGTGCCGCCGGTCGCACCGAGCACGAGCCCGCCGGTGCGGTCGGTGACGACCCCGGCGACCAGCCGCGCCCCGCCGTCCACCGGCAGCGCCCGGACACCGCAGGCGTGACGGATGTCCCTGCGCCGCCACCGCACGCCGCCGTCCGGGTCGAACCCGGTCACCCCATGCCGCCAGGTGCTGACGACGATCTCCGGGCCGGTCCCGGTGGGGTCGGTCGTGATCGCGATCCGGTCGGACGCGGAGGCGTCGATGCCGGTCCCGAACTGCGCGACGGGCTCGCCGGCGCCGCCCCACACGGACACGATCCCGTGATCGTTGATCGTGGCGAACCGCCCCGCCGGGCCGTCGGCCACGGCCACCAACCGCCCGCCCGCCGTCATCCGGGCCGCCCGCGGACGCCGCGTGGCCAGTGCGCGTCCGCCGTCCGCAGCACCCGGCGGCACCGCTCACACGCCCGGTTGTCGTCGGGTTTCCAGCTGAAGTTCTCCGCCGCCATCCCCGCGCCGGACCGGCCGCAGCCCGTCAAGGTCGAGAACACCAGCGCGTGCCACACGACCGATGCGGCCTGCTCCTCCACGAGCGTGGTCCACCGGTCGCCCAGCGGCCGGAACGGTGGCAGGTCCGGCGGTTCGCCGGGCCGGGTCAGCGCGGTCGCGAAACACGTCCCGCACGACCACCACGTCCCCCACGGCGTTTCGTCGCCGGCGCGCAGCTCCCCGCCGCACACGTCACACCGCACGAACGCTCACCCCTCACCGCGATCCGCACCGGGTCCGTAGTATGCCGCGATGGACTACCTCCGTGCGGCCGGCTGGGCCCTGGTCGGGTTGGCGGCGGCGCTGGTGCCGGCCGGCGCCGCGGGCGTGATCGGCGGGCATCAGGGGACCGGCTGGATGGTGGGCGGCATCGCCCTCGCCATCGCCTCGGCGGTGCTCGGGTGGTGGGTCTACACGTCGCGGGTCGGGGACTACACCTGGGTCGGGTCGCGGGGCGTCGGGCTGTTCCTCGCGCTGTTCGCGTTCGGGTTCGCGTTCTCGGTCTGCCCGCTGTACATGGCGGCCCGCGGGGTGCCCGCCGTCGGGCAGGTCAGCGCGGTCGAGGCGGACGGCGGGGACGACGAGCACCCCGACATCGCCCTCGCCGGTTGGGGTGAGCTGCGGTATCCGGCCGACGCGCGGCCGAAGGTCGGCGACCTGGTGCGGATCCGCTACGACCCGGGCGGTTGGTTCGTCACGACGGGCCCGGACCCGTGGGGCTTCATCGGCGGGCTCATGGGCACGTTCACCGCCGCCGGCGTGGCCGGGGTGGCGGGCTGCGGCGCCCTCGGTGCCATCGGCACCCACCGGCGGGCCCGCCGCAGACCGGCACCCGCCCCGTAGACGCGGCGCCGGTCAGGGCCGCCGCAGCGGGAAGCGGACGTCGGCGGTGACGCCGCCGCCCGGGGTTCGTGCATGGCGGCGGAGACGACCCCGAGGATCAGGCCGTCCTCGTCGGCGACGGGGAATCCGGCGTAGGCCCGGATCCCGTGGACGGCGACCAGTTCCGTGCCGGCGAACCTGGCGTCGGCGGCGGCGTCCCGCGCGATGAACGGCAGCCCGGTGATGACGACCTCGCGGCACAGCGACGCCGACAGCGGGATCTCGAAGCCGGCACCCCCGCCGGCGACGCCGAGCATGATCTGGCTGTCGGCGGTGACCAGCGACACGACCGACACCGGCACCCCGGTCGAGCCGGCGACCAGGTCGGCGAGGCGTTGCACGGACGGCTGCCGACCGGCCAGGTTGACACGGGCACGGCCGACCGCCGCAAGCCGCCGCCGTGCCGCCAGCTGCCTGTGCCCGTTCCACCGCTCATCTCGTCACGCTCCGCGTGCCTACTCTTCGTAGTTTCTTGACTACTTGGTGTACTCCCCGCGGGATCCGGAAATCACGTGGGAGCGGGTGTTCTGCTGGCCGTACCAGAGGCAGAACATCAACACGGTCCAGATCTTGCGGGAATGGTCGGCGTCGCCGCGGCGGTGCGCCGCGAGGAGGCGCTGGACGTGCCGGAGGTCCAGCAGGTGGTCCACGCCCGCGTCGGCGAAGACGTCGCCGGCCCACGCGCCGATGTCGCCGCGCAGCCAGACCCTCGTCGGGGTGGGGAAGCCGAGCTTGCGCCGGTCGACGACGGCGTCCGGCACGATGCCGCGCATCGCCTCCCGCAGGGCGTACTTGGTGGTTCTCGCCACCTTCAACGACGTCGGCAGCGCCGCGGCGGCCGCGTAGACGGCCCGGTCCAGGAACGGCACCCGCAGTTCGAGGGAGTGCGCCATCGAGATCCGGTCGGCCTTGGTGAGGATGTCGCCGGGCAGCCAGGTGTGCAGGTCGACGTACTGCATGGTGGTGACGTCGTCGAGGTCGGCGGCGGCCTGGAACAGCGGGGCCGTCACCGTCGTGTGCGCCTCCGCCGGGCCGCGCATGAGGCGGGCCTTCTCGTCCGCGCCGAAGATGCGGGCGTTGCCGTAGTAGCGCTCCTCGATCGGCGTGGTGGCCCGGTCCAGGAAGCTCTTGCCGCGCAACCCCTCGGGCATGGCCGCCGACACGGCGCGCAGGCCGCGGCGCAGCGGTGTCGGCAGGGCGGCGACGCCGGCGAGCGCGGCCGGCTCGCGGTAGATCTCGTAGCCGGCGAACAGCTCGTCGGCGCCCTCCCCGGACAGCACGACCGTCACGTCGCGGGCGGCGGTGCGGGCCAGGAACCACAGCGGCACGACCGCCGGGTCGGCGACGGGGTCGTCGAGGTGCCACACGATGCGGGGCAGCACGGCGATCACGTCGGCGTCGTGGACCACGGTCGCGGTCAGGTCCACGCCGAGCGCGGCGGCGGTCTCCGTGGCCGCCTCGATCTCGCTGTAGCGCTCGTCGTCGAAGCCCACCGTGTAGGTGCGGATCCCCGGACGCTGCTCCCGCGCCAGCGCCACGACGGCCGTCGAGTCGATCCCGCTGGACAGGAACGCGCCGAGCGGCACCTCGGACTGCAGATGCGCGTGGACGCTGTCGCGCAACGCGTCGCGCACGGCGGCGATCGCTTCCTCGGCGGGCCGAGCCGACGCCCGCAACGCGTGCCGGAAATACGCCGTGATCGCCGGTTGCTCCCCAGGCTTCCAGGTCAGGGTGTGCCCGGCGGTGAGCCGGTGCACCGCCGGGTGCAGGGTCGCCGGCTCGGGGACGTACTGCAGCGTCAGGTAGTGCGACAGGGCCGCCGTGTCGACGCGGGTCGCGGTGCCGGCGAACGGCAGCAGCGCCTTCTTCTCGCTGGCCAGGTACAGCCCGTCCGCGGTCCGCAGGTGGTAGAGCGGTTTGATGCCGAACGGGTCGCGGGCCGCGAGGACGGCGCCGGTGGCCCGGTCGTGCAGGACGAACGCGAACATGCCCCGCAGCTTGCGGACCGCGGACGGGCCCCAGTGGTGGAACGCGGCCGCGAGGACCTCCGCCTCCCCCTCGGTGGCGAAGACCGCGTCGAAGTCGCGGCTCAGCTCGGCGCGCAGCTCGCGGAAGTTGTACAGCTCGCCGTTGAACACCACGGTCCAGGTGCCCCAGGTCACCGGTTGATGACTGTGGGCCACGTCGATGATGGCCAGGCGCTGGAATCCGAAGGCCACGCCGTTGTCCACCCGCAGCGAGGTCTCGTCGGGGCCGCGGTGGCGCATGAGGTCCAGGGCGGCGGCGAGGTCGTCCGCCGCAACCGTGCCGTCCGTGCTCACGAACACCAGGAATCCACACATGGCGCTGAAGGTAGGAAGCCGGTCGTTGGGAACTGATGAAGAACCGTGGGCCGGATCGAAACCCGGCCGGGGTTTCGCAGGTTCTTCACAGTCGGCGCGCGACAATGGCCGCGATGAGCGCACGGATCCTGGTCGCGGACGACGACCCGAAGCAGGCTGAGCTGATCCGGCTGTACCTGGAGCGGGACGGCCACAGCGTGCTGACCGTCCCCAACGGCCGGCTGGCACTCGAGCAGTGCCGGTCCCGCCGCCCCGACCTACTGGTCCTGGACGTGATGATGCCGCTCGTCGACGGCCTCGACGTGTGCCGGATCATCCGCGCCGAGTCGACCGTGGCGATCCTGCTCGTGACTGCCCGCTCGACCGAGGACGACCTGCTGCTGGGCCTGGACCTGGGCGCCGACGACTACATGACGAAACCGGTCAGCCCGCGGGAGCTGGCCGCGCGGGTCCGGGCGCTGCTGCGCCGCTCCGGCATCGGCAGCCCCGGCCACCAGCAGGTGCTGCGCGTCGGTGACCTGGTGGTGGACGCCGGGCGGTTCGAGGTCCGGGTCGAGGACGCGGTGGTGGTGCTGACCGCCAAGGAGTTCGGCATCCTGGAGCTGCTCGCCGGCGAACCCGGCCGGGTCTTCACCCGCGGCGAGATCATCAACCGGGTCTTCGGCTTCGAGCGCGACGTCTCCGAGCGCACCGTCGACGCGCACGTGGTCAACCTGCGCCGCAAGATCGAGTCCGATCCGGCCGAGCCGCGCTACGTGCAGACGGTGTACGGCCGCGGCTACCGGCTGAACGAGCCCGCATGAGCGGTCCGGAGCGCAGCGCAGGAGCCGCGAATCAGAGGCTCAGCCTTGGCTCAGGCCGGCGCCGGAGCGCAGCGGAGGTGACGGCATGAGCGGTCCGGAGCGCAGCGCAGGAGCCGCGAATCAGAGGCTCAGCCTTGGCTCAGGTCGGCGCCGGAGCGCAGCGGAGGTGACGGCATGAGCTTCCGATTCCGGGTGTTCGGGCTGGTGCTGCTGGTCGCGGGCACCGCAATCGGCGTCACCGCCTGGCTCAGCATCAAGCTCACCGCCCGGCAGATCATCGACGCGAACCAGACCGCGACCCGCAGCGAGGCCAGCACCGTCGAGACGTTCCGCACCTACGCACTGCACCACGGCACCTGGGCCGGGATCGACACGGTGGTGCAACGCCTGTCGGCCGACAACCAGCAGCGGATCCGCCTGACGAACCTCTACGGCCAGGTGACCGTCGACAGCGATCACCTCGCCGGGCGCGCCGCCCGGAAGGTCGTCACCTCGCCCGCCCTCGTGGACCCGCGCCCGCGGCTCACCTTCCCGCCCGACGAGGTCGCCAGGGCCATGTCGGCCGGCGACCCGGCGAAGATCGGCTACAAGCTCGAGGCGGTGACCCTGCAGAACATCACCGAGTTCCGGCAGACCGTCCTGTTCGCCCGCTGCCTCACCGACCTGTTCCAGCCACCGCCGCCGCTGACCACCAACCGCTATGGCATCCCGGTCAGCCAGGGTACCGGCGGCGACGACAGCGGCTGCGGCAAGCAGATCGCGCAAGCCGTCAGCCTGGAGCAGACGGACGACATGTCGTACGTCGTCGGCTGCCGCGGCGAGAAGGAACCGGCGCCGTGCCTGACGAGGGCGTTCGGGGAGCGGGTCGGCTCGTTCGCGCCGGAGCCGCTGCAGCTCTACCTGGGGGCCGTCCCCGACAACGCGGCGAACATCGTCGGCCGGTCCGGGCTCATCGCCGCCGGTGGTGTGCTCGTTCTGGTCATTCTCGGCACGGCGGTCATCGCCCGGCACGTGAGCCGGCCGGTGCGCGACCTCACCGCCGCGTCCCGGCGCCTCGCCGACGGGCACCTCGACACGCGGGTGCCCTCCGTCGGCCGGGACGAGCTCGGGCAGCTGTCGACGTCGTTCAACCGGATGGCGTCGGCCCTCGAAGCGTCGGAGCAGGCGCAGCGCCGGCTGGTCGCCAGCGTCGCCCACGAGCTGCGCACGCCGCTGTCGAACCTGCTCGGCTACCTGGAGGCGCTGCAGGACGGCCTCGTCGCGCCGAGCCGGGACCTGTTCGGCTCGCTGCACGACGAGGCGATGCTGCAGCGGCGCATCCTGGACGACCTGCAGGACCTGACGCTCGCCGAGGCGGGGCACCTGGCGTATCGCCGCGGCGCCCTCGACCTGGCCGACCTCGTCGAGACGGCCCGGGTCGCGCACCTCGCCGTCGCCGAGGCCGCCGGGGTCCGGCTGACCGCGGAGACCGCCGGCCCGCTGCCCGTGCACGCGGATCAGGACCGGCTGCGGCAGGTGCTGGGCAACCTGATCGGCAACGCCGTCCGGTACACCGACCGCGGCGGCATGGTGACGTTACGCGCGTTTCCCGACGCGGACCGGGTCGTCGTCGAGGTCCACGACACCGGCTGCGGGATCGCCGCCGCCGACCTGCCGTTCGTGTTCCAGCGGTTCTGGCGCGCCGACCCGGCCCGCGACCGCGCCACCGGCGGCAGCGGCCTCGGGCTCACCATCGCCCGGCAGATCGTCCGCGACCACGGCGGTGACCTCACCGTCGACAGCGCCCCCGGTGAGGGCGCCACGTTCCGGTGCACGTTCCCGGCCGCCGCCACCTGAACTGGGCCGGCGCCCGCACACGGGGGGCGGGCGCCGGCCGCGGGTCAGACAGCGGTGCGCCGCCACTGCTGGTTGGTGCCCGTGCCGCAGGTCCACTGGACGAGCTGCGCGCCGTCGGTCGTGGCGGCGTTGTAGACGTCCAGGCACTTTCCGCTGTGCCGGGCGACGAGCTGGACGTAGCCGGAGCCGGCGTCCTGCAGCCGCCACTGCTGGTTCGTGCCGGTGTGGCAGGTCCACTGCACCACCTGCACCCCGTCGCCGGTCGTGCCGGTGCCGCCGTTGACGTCCAGGCACTTGCCGCTCGCGACCCCAACCACCTGGTAGTAGCCGCCGCCGGCGTCGCGGAACTGCCAGCGCTGGTTGGTCTGGCCGTTGGCCGCCCACTGCACGACGGCCGCACCGTCGGTGGTGGCGCCGTTGTAGACGTCGGCGAGCTTGCCGCTGTGCCGCGCGGTCATGGTGTACGACGGGGTCGTCGGCACCGTGGTCAGCGGCGCGACGCGGTACAACGCCGCGCCGTGTGCCGCAACGGTGCGCGACAGGGATCCGGAGACGGTGCCGAGGCCGGCTCCGGACCACAGGTCGGTGACGGTGGCCGAACCGATGCCGAGGTCGGCCAGGTTGACCGACACCGTCGCGGCGGCGGACTCCCGGTTGAACAAGGCGATGTACCGGTGGTCGCTGCCTGGCACGTCGGCCGCCCAGACCTGCCGGGTGCCGCCGGTCAGCTGCCGGTTGTTCGTGCTGTTCTGGTCGACGCCGAGCACCGCCGCGTTGGTCATGAGCGCCAGCTCGGCGGCCCGGTTCTCGGTGAGGTTGCCGCCCCACATGAGCGGCGACCGGTTGATCGACCACAGCGTCATCAGGGTGCGCTGCTCGTCCGCGGTGAGGTTGGAGTAGCGGGGCGAGCCGACGGGCCCCTGTTTGGAGAGCCGGCCGATCGGGATCATGTCGGGGTCGGGCCACGCCCCGGTGGACCGGAACGGGGTCCAGTCCCGCAGCTTGTCGAACAGCGCGTCCAGCGACGCCCAGTTGTCCCACAGGTCGTTGACGATCCGCCACATGTGCGCGTTTGCCGCCACGTGCGCGCCGCTCGCGAGGGGTGTCGGTCCCGGCGAGAGGCTGAGCACCATCGGCCGGCCGCTGCGCTCGATCGCCAGCCGGTACCCCTCGATCTCGCCCTGCCGGTAGGTCGGGGCGGCGATGTCGTCGACCTTGACGTAGTCCACGCCCCAGCTCGCGTACAGCCGGAACAGCGAGTCGAGGTACGCCTGGGCGCCGGGGTGGCTCATGTCGAGGCCCCAGTTGAGGTTCAGCCAGGACGCGGTGGTGGTGTTGTCGATCTGGTTCGCGGTGTAGCTGGTGCCCTGGATCGGCAGGTTGTCGGCGACGGCCTGGCGCGGGATGCCCCGCATCAGGTGCACGCCGAACTTGAGCCCGGCGGCGTGCAGGTAGTCCGCGAGGGGCTTGAACCCGTTGGTGCCGGTCGCGGACGGGAACCGGGTGGTGTCCGGCAGCGGCCGGCCGTTACCGTCCAGCCGCAGCCGCGGCTGCAGGTTGGCGTCCTGGTTGGGGCTGCCGGTGCCGCTGCCCGGGTAGTACCAGGCCCAGTCGATGACGATGTACTGCCATCCGTACTGGCGCAGGTTGTCGCGCATGTAGTCGGCGTTGGCCTTCACCTGCGCCTCGGTCACGTTCCAGTTGTAGGAGTCGTAACTGTTCCAGCCCATCGGTGGCGTGCTGGCGGCGCCGTTGTTCCAGGCCTGTGCTTGCGTGGTCGGGACCACCAGGAGGGCCGCGCTCATGAGCAGGACGGCTATTTTGTAGTGAAATCGCATCACGACACCACCCTGAAGGTCGCATCGGCGCGGGCCTGCGTGGTGGTGATCGTCTCCAGCTTCAGCAGATAGTTGGAGTGCCGGATGTAGCGGTCCGGGTAGTTGTACGACTGGAACGACGACCACGAGGCGTCGGCGAGCCCGGCGACCTGCCGGAAGGTGGCGTCACCGGCGAACGTCGACGTGCCGTCGTTGGCGGCGAGGACGAAGTCGAACGCGTAGTGGCGCAGGTAGTAGCCGGGGAAGTTGACCGACTCGAACGACACGTAGCCGGACGCGTTGGCCAGCCCCGGCACGACCCGGAACTGTGCGTCCTGGGTCGGGGAGACGTTCGGGTCGATGCGCACGTCGAAGTTCGAGTGGCGCACGTAGCGGTCCTGGAAGTTGTACGACTGGAGCCGCTTGGCCGCCGTCGTGGTCCCCCACTTCGCCAGGACCCGGGTCTCCTCGGCGGCGGTCAGGTTGAGGATCGAGCCGTGCCGCTTGCGGTCGGTGCCGAGGCTGTAGTCGGTGCGGGTGCGGAAGTTCTGCGTGCTGCCCAGGTTCGTCGAGCTGATCGGCATGTAGCCGCGGCCGGTGGCGTACTGGTCGAGCCACAGGTTCCACTCGTTGCGCCCGTTGAACTGCGCCCACATCGGACCCTCGACCACGTTGCCACCGGTGGCGCCGTTGGAGATGCCCAGGTGCGACAGGTTGCCGATGGTGGTCCAGGTGCCGAGGATCGTGTTGCTGCCCTCGATGGTGATCTGGCCGTCGGCGGAGGCCCGGTAGTACCGGTACCCGCCGACGCTGCCGGGCACCTCGATGATCTGCGTGTCGATGACCCCCTGGCCGGTGCCGCGCTCCAGGTACAGCTGCGGCGCGGTGAACGTGCGGAAGTCGCCGGTGCGCACGTAGAAGATGCGGTGCTTGGTGACCCCGTTGCGGAGCGAGTTCGTGGCCCAGTAGACGACGTAGTCGTTGGTGGCCGGGTTCCAGATCGCCTCGGGCGCCCACGCGTCGCCGGCGCCGGAGATGCTGCCCGCGACGTTGATCAGCCACGGGGCGGACCAGTTCACCAGGTCCCGGGACTCCCAGACGACCAGCGAGGTGCTGCCCCGGCTCGACGCGTCGCCCCAGGACGTGCCGCTGGCGATGCGCAGGTCGGTGGCGATGATCCAGTACCGGTCACCGGCGGGCGACCGCACGATCGCGGGGTCGCGCACGCCCCGGGTGCCCACGGTGGACAGCAGCACCGGGGCGCTGCCGTTGAGGTCGGTCCAGTGCAGGCCGTCCTTGCTGTGCGCGAGGTAGAGCTGCTCCCCGTTGGCGGTCTCACCGGTGAAGTGCGCCATCAGGTAGCCGGTGAACGGGTCGAGCGCGTCGGCCCGGCCCGGTGCCGTGACGGACCAGGACGCGAAGATCAGGCAGGCGAGCACGACGAACGTGCCCATCCGTTTCAGCATGGGAGTCTCGCTTTCAGAGCGTTGGCAGGACGGGCTGGATGGTCCCGTCGGCGTTGAACTGCATCCGGTCGATGGCGGTCTCGCGGTTGGTGCCGTTGCCGGCGGGCACGGCGAAGCGGTGGTAGGCGATGTACCAGACGTCGGTCCCGGGCGCCCGCACGACCGAGTGGTGCCCGGTCCCCCGGATGCTCCCGCTTCTGCTCAGGACGACCCCGCGGTTGGTCCACGGCCCCACCGGTGACGGTCCGGTGGCGTAGGCGACGCGGTAGTCCTCGCTGCGGGTGTCGTTCTCGGACCACATGAAGTAGTAGGTGCCGTTGCGCTTGAACACGAACGGCGCCTCGTTGTATCCGGCCGGCGTGATCGTGCGGACCTGGGCGGGGTCGTAGGAGATCATGTCGCCGTTCAGCGGGACCACGCGGGCGACGCCCTGCCCCCAGTACAGGTAGGACCGGCCGTCGTCGTCGGTGAACACCGCCGGGTCGATGACCTGCCCGCCCGCGAACTGCCCCGCGGCGACGAGGGGGCGGCCCAGCGCGTCGCGGAACGGCCCGGTCGGCGCGGCGGACACCGCGACACCGAGCTGCTTGGCGGTGTTGCCGGTGGCGAGGCCGCCGCTGAAGTACAGGTAGTACTGGCCGTTCCGGTTCGCGATCGAGGGCGCCCAGGCGGAGTTGTCGGCCCAGGATACGTCCGGCGCGAGGTCGAGGATCACCCCGTGGTCGGTCCAGGTGACCAGGTCGGTGGAGGAGAACGCCTTGTAGTAGGTGCCGGCCCAGCCCGCGTAGCCGTCGGTGGTCGGGTACAGGTAGTAGCGGCCGCCGAAGCTGGCGATCTGCGGGTCCGCGAACAGCCCCGGGATCACCGGGTTCCGGTTCGCCTTCGGTGCCCAGGCGGCGGTGACGCGGAACGAGCTGTCGGCCGCGCTCTGGATCGGGTCCAGCCACAGCGCGAAGTCCCGGTGCCGGATCCGCCGGGACGGGTAGTTGTAGGACACGAACGAGACGGACCCGGCAACCGATCCGTCCGCCGCACAGAAGGTGGCGTCCGCGCGGAAGGTGGCGTCGCCGGTGTTGGCGTCGACCCGCAGCCGGAAGTCCCGGTGCCGCAGGAACAGCCCGCTCTTCGTCTGGAACGAGTAGCAGCCCGGCGACGCGAGCCCGTTGACGACGGTGAAGGTGGCGTCCGCCTTCGTCTGGGCGGTGCTCGCGGTGGTGACCGGGTCGATCCGGCCGAGCGAGTCCAGGTGCCGGACGTAGCGGCCCGGGTAGTTCACGGACTCGAGGGACACGGCACCCGTGGGCACGGTGGCCGCGGCGGCCGGCCCGGCGGTCACCACGACGACGACACCCGCCGCGGTCACGCACAGCGCCAGCGCCGCGGCTATCCGCATCGGCCCTGCTGAATGTGAGCGCTCACAATGCTCCCGTACATGTGGAAGTGTTTGGATGTTTCGTGGATGTGACAAAGTGTTGACGCCGATGACTGCACTGTCAAGAACTCCGTCGATCGACTGCCAGATCGGCACGCTGTGATCGCTCACAGCCTGGTTCATGGAACGGCTCATGGAACGGCTCGCAGAACGGGCGAGTCACAACACCGACAACCGTCGGCCCGAAATGATCAATACAGTGCAGCCATGTTCGACAACCGCCGGATCCGCAAGCACGGCCACACCGCACCGGCACTGGTGCTGTCCGCGAAGGAACACTCCACCTTCAGCTCCAACGAGAAGCCCCGCTATGACTTCGTGCTGGAGGTCCGGCCCGAGGACCGCGCACCGTTCCAGGCTCACGTCCGGCAGGCGTTCTACATCGCCGAGCGCAAACCGGTCGAGGCCGACGTCGTCCAGGTGAAGTACGACCCGTCCACCCTGAAGGCCATCTTCGACCTCGCCGGCGACCCGCGCTTCGACCTCGAGGCGATGCAGGCCCGCACCAACCAGCTGAACCGGGAGACCCGCCGCCTCCGCGACGAGCAGGGCCGCTGACGCCTGTTCACACCCCGTCATGAGCAGGTGGTCGACCACACCGGCCGGCCCGACGAACCGGTCGTGCCGGAGGACTTCCGCGTGGTGCACCGGGCGTTCCGGCTGATTCCCTGACGGCGGTCGGCGATCATGCCACCTGTACGGCCGACAACGAGGTCGACGGTCCGATGGCAAGATCGCCGGCGTGCTGGTCGACAACGCGTCACAGTGGTCGGTCCTCGCGTTCGCTTCGGTGCACGTCGGGGGCCTGCTCACCCACCATTCCGTGCCGTGGTCGGCAACGCTCGCGGCGGCGTCGCTGCTCGTGGTGGCCTTTTCCGCCACGGTACGGGCAGCGACCGGCACCCTCCGGAGCCTCGCCCTGCTGTCCGGGCTGACGGCCGTGGTGCTGCTGGTGGCCGAGGTGGAGTACCACGGCGGCTGGTCGTTCTTCTTGGCCGGGGCTCCGGCGGACGACGATCAGGTCCTGGTCGAGGCGGTGCTGCTCACGGTCGCGGTCGTGGGGCTGTCGGCGGCCGCGTTGCTCCCGGAGCACGGCGCCGAGGAACGGCTACGCGCGCTGCACGCCCGGTTCGGTGCCTGGCGCGAAGACCGGCGCACCTGGGTGCTCGACCTCCACTCCCACTCCACAGCACCCCCGGCAGAGCCGGCCACCGGCGCGGGCGCACCCTCCGTGCTCGATCCACACGGAACGCCTTCGGTGCTCGACCCACACGGAACGCCTTCCGTGCTCGACCCACACGGGACGCCTCCGATGCTCGACCTCGGGGTGCTTGAGCCGCACGGCACGGTCCCCGAGGCGCCGGCCGTCCGGCCGCGCCGCCCGGCCGGACGGTGGCGGGCCCGCCTCGCCCTGACCGGTGGCGTCGCGGTCACCACGCTGGTGCTGCTGCTGGCGACCGGGCCGATGTGGGAGCCGGACACCTACGGGCAGCTGCCCCTCACCGCATCCCCGGACCGCGTCGGGCTGTTCCTGGCCACCGTGCCGATCGTCCTCGCCATGCTCGCCGCAACCATCGTCGCCTGCCTGAACCTGCGCCGACCGGGTCGCCGGGGCGTGGCACTCGCCGCGGCCGCGCTCGTCGTCCTCGCCGTGCCGGTCGCCTGGACGCGGGGCGGGGATGACCGGTACACCCCCGAGCCACCGCACTCGGCGCAGGCGTGGCACGCGGCCACGCTGAGCGAGGTCGCCCGCGGGCCCGAGCCCCACGTGAAGATCGAGCCCGGCTATCCGATGACGATCACGTTCGACGAGCAGGAGATGCACGACTTCCTGAACGAACAGGCCAACTTGAAGCAGCAGGCCCGGTTCGGCGAGCAATACGGCCGGGCCGAACGCTCCACCCTGTCCTCGCGGCACTATCAGGACACGCCGCCCGGGTGGACGGACGGCAGTTGGTGGAGCAGGCCGGTCGACTGGGACGACGTCCTCGACGGTGTCAGGAGCGGGCTCCCCGTCGTTGCGTTCCTCGCCCTCATCACCGCCCTGCTCCCGGCACCCCGCCGCACCGAGCTGCCGCGTGCCGGCCTGCTTCACTGACGCTGCCCACGTGCTGACGCTGCCTGCCGGCGACGCTGCCCACGTGCTGACGCTGCCCACGTGCTGGCCTGCTCAACAGTGCGTCAGCGTCGCCGGCAGGCAAGACCGCCGCGGCGACGCTGGAACCACCGCTCACACCTGTGGCCCGTGTCGCCGCACTGCTCTTTAGACACTAGCACAACCGAAAAAATAACTTGTCGGTCATCTACGCATCGTAGCTGCTGAACTCCTGGTGGTCATTGCGCTCCGGCAACCAGCCCCAGGGGTCAGCAGGTGCCCTCCACGCGCTGGACGGCCTGGGCGTAGTCGGGGACGGTCGCCATCGCTGCGGCCAGGCGCAGGAACGGCAGCGCCTCGCGCGGCTTGTTCTGCCGCTCCAGGGTGCGCCCCAGCAGGTGGTGTGCGTAGTGGTCGGTCGGGTCGCGGTCCACCAGGGCGCGCAGATGCGTCTCGGCACGGTGCAGCTGCGCCGAGGCGAAGTAGGCGCGGGCCAGCCACAGCCGCACCTCCGCGTTGCCGGGCTCCTCGTCCAGGACGGTGGTGAGGATCTTCGCGGCCTCGATCGGGTCGCCGGCGTCGAAGTAGAGGACTCCCCTGCGGTACTCAGCCATGACGTCGTTCATGAACGAGTGCAACGGCGCCGGCCGTCCCCGCATTCCGTCCCGCATTCCAGAGCAACCCGAGGACAACCCTTGCGGTGCCCGTACACCACCATCCGCCGCCGAATCTGGACGGACCTGTCCCTGCCGAACACCGACGAGGTCCCATGACGCGTGTGCCTGCCCGGATCGCGGCCGTCGTGCTCACTGCCGCCGCGATGCTGCCCGCAGTGCCGGCCCACGCCGCCGCGACGACCCCCACCAAAGCGGAAACCCCTACCAAAGCGGAAACCCCCGCCACAGCGGCAGCCACCACCAAAGCGGCAACCACCAAAGCGGCAACCACAGCCGCGACGAGCCCGGCCAAGGCGGCCACGCCGTCGCTCGGCGTGAACCTGAACGCGCCGGTCGACTGGACGACCGAGTGGCCGTTCGTGGACCTGTTCCGCACGTCGAGGGACTGGATCTCGCAGAAGACCGGCACCACCCGGGTCACCGTCGCCGGGGTCACCGTCCCGTTCGTCGTCACGTCAGCGGAGCGGCTGACCCTGACCGTGCCCGCCCACGCGGCCGGCGCCGGGCAGGTGCTGGTGACGACGGGCAACGGCACGAGCGCCGCGGCCGGCGACCGCACCACCTTCACCTGGCGGCCCTGACGTCACTTGTCCAGGCTGCAGTAGATGGGTTCGCTCGGCGTCGACAGGTAGTACTCGAGGTCGTCGAAGCTGGTCCAGTCACGTTCCGCGTGGGCGGCGAAGATCTCCTCGTCGTACGGCGGGGTCGTGAAGCGGACCTCCTGGTCGGTGTTGTCGGTCTCCGGCTCGATGTGCCAGTTGTACTCACCGGCGGCCTTGGTCTCCACCAGCTCGCCGGCGTCGTTGCGGGTGCGGTGGATCGGCAGGTCGATGACGGTGGCCGTGCCGTCGGCCCGGATGCTCACCGTGCCGCCGCAGTCGCTGGTCCAGTCGCCGACCAGGTCCTGCTCGGTGAAGGTGTGCCGCGACCCGCCGAAGATCTCGTCGAAGAGCAGGCCCGGCAGGGCGCAGCAGCCGCAGCCGAGCAGCAGCGGCAGGACGAGCAGGGCGACGGCGACCTTCATCGCCGAGGAGCGGGCACGCGAGGGCATAGCGATGATCATCAGGTCGGATCGACATTCCGGCAAGTCCCGGAGGTCACCCCGGCGGGAGCTGGGCCGCCCGGACGAGCACCTGCACCGGGCCGACCTCGGTCCCGTCGCTGCGCAGCCGCACGCCACGCACCGGCAGCCACGCCTCACCGTCGAGCGTGACCGCGCCGGCGCGGTCCACGGCCTCGACCCGCAGCCGGAGCGGCCCGGTGCCGTAGCGGTAGTCGCGTTCGTCGAACACGATGACCGCCCTGTCCGCCGTCATGGCGCACCCGTTTCTGCATCGGATCGCAGCACTTGCATGCACCCGACCCTAACGTTCGAATCTGCGGCCTGACAGCAGCTAAACCGATTAGTTACAGCAGCACTCGGCCAGGTGGACGTCCCGACCGGCGACCCGGCCGGGCGGTATCGCGGCGGTCGCCGCCCGGTGGCCGCCCGGACGACAGCTGATCGGTCAGCATCGCTGGATGATCGTTGCCGGTCATCGGCGAAGGGGGTGCGGGCCGTGCACTTCGCGCGGTTTGGGAGGATCAGACGATGCAGCCGCCGGACGCCACGCCTCCCGGCACCTGGCGGAGCCGCTGGCTGCGCCTGCTGCTCGTGGTCGTCGCGGTGCTGGTCCTGGCCGCGATCGGGCTGCGCGGGCGGCTGCCGGACCCCCAGGAGCTGCTGACCGCGTTGAGCGGGGCCGGCTACGGCTGGGTCGCGCTCGCCGTGCTGCTGCAGGCCGGGTCGATCGTCGCGTTCGCCGGACAGCAGCAATACCTGTTCGCGGTCCTCGGCACCCGCATCCGCCGCCGCCGCGTGCTGGCGATCACCCTGGCCCGCACCGCCATCTCGATCTCCGTGCCGGCCGGCGCGGCGGTCTCCACCGGGTATGCGATCCGGGAGTACGAGCGGGCCGGCGCGCCGAAGGAGATCGGCGCGGTCACCGCGATCGTCTCCGGCCTGGCGTCGATCGGCGGCCTGGCCCTCATCTACGCCGCCGGCGGGGCGGCACTGCTCGCGTACGGCACGACCACGTCGCTGACCTGGCGGCCGCTGGCGGTCGTCGTGGCGATCGTCGCGCTGACGGCCCTCGCGGTCGTCGTCGGCCGCCGGCTGTTCGACGACCACGAATCCGAGCGGCGCGAGCAGCCGGAGCGGCAGGGGCGGCTGCAACGGTACGTCCAGCGCCTGCTCGCCTCGGCCCGGGACGCGTGGCGGGCCGGTGCCGGGCTGCGCGCGCGGGACTGGTGGGCCGTGGTCGGGTACGCGGCGGTGAACTGGCTGACGGACCTGGCCTGTCTGGCGGCGTGCACCCACGCGCTGGGCCTGCCGGTGAACCTGCCGACCCTCGCCGGCATCTACCTCGGCGTCCAGATCGTGCGGCAGGTGCCGCTGTCGCCGGGCGGCATCGGCGTGATCGAGACCGCCCTGGTCGCCGGCCTGACCGCGTCGGGCGCGACGGCGATCACCGCGGCTGCGGCCGTGCTGCTCTACCGGCTGCTGTCCTGCTGGCTGCTGATCCCGCTCGGCGGGGCAGCCGCGGTGATCCTGCGGCGTCCGGGCAGCGCACCGGCCTCGTCGCCGCCGACGCCCGACCGGGACGTCAGTGCGCCTTGAGCCACGCGACCAGGTCGTCGAGGACGCGGTCGCGCTCGGGCTCGTTGAACACCTCGTGGTGCAGGCCCTCGTAGATGTGCACGGTGAGGTCCTGTGCACCGGCGGTGTCGGCGATGAGGCGGCTGCTCGCGGCGTCGACCAGGCGGTCCTCGGCGCCGTGCAGCACCAACGTGGGCAGGGTCAGCTCCGGCAGGCGGCGCTGGAACATCCCCATCGTGGTGAGCATGGCGCCGCCGACGCCGGCCGGGACCTTGCCGTGGTAGACGAGCGGGTCGGCGTCGTAGGCGGCGACGACCGCCGGGTCCTTGGAGATGAACTTCGAGTCCAGGGCCTGCACGGGGGTCGCGGGCGCGACCCGGCCGAGGACCTTCGCGACCGCGATCGCCGGCTTGCCGATGCCCGAGCCGGGCACGACCGGCGTGCCGGACAGCGCGAGGGCCCGCAGCGACGCCTGGTGCTCCAGCGCGTAGGCGAGCGCGATCATGGCGCCCATGCTGTGCCCGAGCAGGAACGGGACCTGGCCGGGGTGGCGGGTCGTGACCTCGCCGAAGAGCAGGTGCAGGTCGGCGGTGTACTCATCGATGCTGCGCACATACATCCGCTTGCCGCCGGAGCGGCCGTGGCCGCGGTGGTCCGGGGCGTAGACGGCCAGGCCGAGCTCGCCGAGCCGGGCCACGACGTGGTCATAGCGCCGGGCGTGCTCCCCCATGCCGTGGGAGAGCACGACGACACCGTCGACGTCTGCCGGCGTCCACGCGTCGTAGACGATGCGGACCCCGCCGCCACCGGTGAGGCTGTGCTCCTCGCGCTGCATGGCTGCATCGTCCGCCCTGAACGAGCGTGAAGCAAGCGGCTGCCACGGCGCGACCGGCGGCAGTGGCCGGGCCGGCGGCGGCTGTCCCTGCGCCGCCCGCAAGAAACGGCGCAGGGACAGGTCAGGACGCGGCGCGCCCAGCTGCGCGTTCAGTGGCGCTGCGCTCCACGCAGAACTCGTTGCCCTCGGGGTCGGCCATGGTGACCCAGCCGGTGCCGTCCTCCTTGCGGAAGTCCCCGACGATGGTGGCGCCCAGCCCGAGGATCCGCTGGACCTCCTCGTCCCGGGTGGCATCGGTGGGCTGCAGGTCGAGGTGGATGCGGTTCTTGCCGGCCTTGCCCTCCGGCACCTCGACGAACAACATCGCGGCCGAGCCGTCCGGGGCCTCGATCGCGGCCTGGACGTGCTCCGGCAGGTTCGGGTCGTCGGGGTTCTCACGGAAGCCGGTGAGGGCGCTCCAGAACAGCGAGAGGTCGTAGCACTTCGCGCAGTCGACGGTGATGTGCCTGATTCGTACGGTCATGCACCCACCTCACCAGATCCGGCAACCCGTTTTCTCAGAAGCCCCGCGCGAGGCGATGGTACGCCTGATTCCAGCGGACCTCCTTGGCGAACTGCCGGACCGTCGTGTCGCCGTCGATGACGAGCAGTTCGGTGCCTGTCATGTCCGCGAGGTCCTGAAGCTCCTCGGTACCCACGGCGAACGACAACACCGTGTGGTGCGGACCGCCCGCGGTGAGCCACGACTCGGCCGACGTCGACAGGTCCGGCCGGGGCTTCCACACGGCGCGGGCGACGGGAAGCTTGGGCAGCGGCGCGGTCGGGGCGACCACGTCGATCTCATTGGCGACGAGCCGGAACCGCTCGCCCAGGTCGGCGAGGCCGAGGACGACGGCGGGGCCGGGGGTGGCGTCGAAGACGAGCCGGACAGGGTCCTCGCGGCCGCCGATGCCGAGCGGGTGGATCTCGCACGACGGGGTGTCCAGCGCGATGCTCGGGCACACCTCCAGCATGTGCGCGCCGAGGATGACCTCGTTGCCCGGGGTCAGGTCGTAGGTGTAGTCCTCCATGAACGACGTGCCGCCGCCCGGGGACATGGCCTTCAGGGTGCGCACGAGGACCGAGGTCTTCCAGTCGCCCTCGCCGCCGAAGCCGTACCCGTCGGCCATGAGCCGCTGCACCGCCAGGCCCGGCAGCTGGCGCAGCCCGCCGAGGTCCTCGAAGTTCGTGGTGAAGGCCTTGAACCCGCCCGCGTCCAGGAACGTGCGCAGCCCGAGCTCGATGCGGGCGGCGTAGCGCAGCGAGTCCGCCCGGTCGCTCTTCAGGGCATCAGAGACCCGGTACGTGTCGTGGTACTCCTTGACCAGGTTTTCCACGTCCGCGTCGAGGGTCGCGTCGACCGCTTCGACGAGGTCGTTGACGCCGTACGTGTTGACCGACACCCCGAAGCGCAACTGCGCCTCGACCTTGTCGCCCTCGGTCACCGCGACGTCGCGCATGTTGTCGCCGAAGCGGGCCAGCCGCAGCGACCGCATCTCGGTCCAGCCGGCCGCGGCCCGCGCCCAGGCGCCGATCCGGGCGGTGACGCGGGGGTCGGTGACGTGCCCGGCGACGGTCTTGCGGGCCACCCCGAGCCGGGACTGGATGTAGCCGAACTCGCGGTCGCCGTGCGCGGCCTGGTTCAGGTTCATGAAGTCCATGTCGATGTCCGCCCACGGCAGCGCGACGTTCGCCTGCGTGTGCAGGTGCAGCAGCGGCGTGCGCAGCGCGTCCAGGCCGGAGATCCACATCTTGGCCGGCGAGAACGTGTGCATCCACGCGACGACACCCACCACCTGCGGGTCGGCGTTGGCCTCCAGGCAGGTCCTCAAGATGTCGCCGGCGCTGGTCAGCACCGGCTTCCACACCACGCGCACCGCGATGTCCGGCGACTCGTCCAGCGTCGCGGCGAGCTGCCTCGACTGGGCCGCGACCTGGTCGAGCGTCTCGGGGCCGTACAGCCCCTGGCTGCCGGTCAGGAACCAGACCTCGTGCGTCATGATGTGCTCCTCTGCCCGCTCTGGGGCTGGCCGTAGACGTTCTGGTAGCGGTCGTGCAGCGACGCGACGGCCTGGTCCGGCAGCCGGTCGACGGACCCGAGCTGGCGGGCGTAGTGCATGGTTCGGGCGACGTCCTCGCACATGACCGCCGCCTTGACGGCGGCCTTCGCGGTGGCGCCGATGGTGAACGGGCCGTGCTGCAGCATCAGCACCGCCGGCGACGGGTGCCCGGTCAGCGTCTCGACGATGCCGCGGCCGATCGCGTCGGAGCCGATGAGGGCGAACGGCCCGATCGGGATGTCGCCGCCGAACTCGTCGGCCATCGCGGTGAGCGAGCACGGGATCGGCTCGCCCCGCGCGGCCCACGCCGTCGCGTACGGGCTGTGCGTGTGCACGACCCCGCCGACGTGCGGCATGTGCCGGTAGACGTACGCGTGCGCCTCGGTGTCGCTGGACGGCGCGTGCGCCCCCTCGACGAGCCTGCCGTCGAGGTCGCAGATCACCATCGCGTCGGGGGTCAGCTCGTCGTAGGAGACGCCCGACGGCTTGATGACGAGCAGGTCCTCACCGGGGACGCGAGCCGAGACGTTGCCCGAGGTCCAGGTGACCAGGCCCCAGCGGATCAGCTCGCGGTGCAGCTCGCAGACCTCCTTTTTGATCGCCTCGATCACTGGGCCACCTCTTCGCGCAGGTCGCGGAGGCGGTGCAGCACGTCATTGCCGCCCTTTCCGAAGTACTCATGCAGCTGCTGGTACTCGGCGTAAAGTCGGTCGTAGACGTCGGCGGCGGCCTCGTCGGGCGTGTAGACGGCCCGCTTGACCTTGCCCATCGCGGCCGCGGCGGCCCGCACGTCCGGGTATTCGCCGGCGGCGACCGCGGCGTGGATCGCCGAGCCGAGCGCCGGGCCCTGCTCGGAGTCGATGACGCTGATCGGGCGGCGCAGCACGTCGCTGTAGAGCTGCATGAGGAACGTGTTCTTGAGCAGGCCGCCCGCGGCGATGAACTCGGTCACCGGCACGCCGGCGGTCTCGAGGGTCTCCACGATGGTGCGGGTGCCGTAGGCGGTCGCCTCGATCAGCGCCCGGTACTGGTCCTCCGGCTTCGTGGCGAGGGTCTGCCCGACGATGACGCCGGACAGGTGGTGGTCGACCAGGACGGACCGGTTGCCGTTGTGCCAGTCCAGCGCGACCAGGCCGTGCTGTCCGGGGCGCTGCGCCGCGGCTCTCGCCGTGAGCTCGTCGTGCGTCAGGCTGCTTTCCAGGGAGTCGACGAACCAGCCGAAGATGTCGCCGACGCCGGACTGGCCGGCCTCGTAGCCGTACAGGCCGGGGATGATCCCGTCGGCGACGACGCCGCACATGCCGGGCACGTCGGCGAGGGTGGCGCCGCTCATCACGTGGCACGTGGATGTGCCCATGATGGCGACCAGCTGGCCCGCCTCGACGGCCTGCGCGGCGGGCGCGGTGACGTGGGCGTCGACGTTGCCGACGGCGACCGCGATGCCCTCCGGCAGCCCGGTCCACGCGGCGGCCTCGGCGGTGAGCCGGCCGGCCAGCCCGCCGAGCGGCGACAGCGGGCCGTCGACCTTGTCCACGAACGTGCCGAAGCCGGGGTGCAGTGCCTCGAAGAACTCCCGGGACGGGTACCCGCCGTCCTGGTAGGCGCCCTTGTATCCGGCGGTGCACGCGTTGCGGGTCTCCACCCCGGTCAGCTGCCACACGATCCAGTCGGCGGCCTCGATGAAACGCTCGGCCCGCGCGAAGACGTCGGGGTCTTCCTCCAGCACCTGCAGCGCCTTCGCCAGCTGCCATTCCGAGGAGAGCTTGCCACCGTACCGGCTGAGCCAGCCCTCCCCCCGCTCCCCGGCGAGCCGGTTGATCCTGTCGGCCTGGCGCTGCGCGGCGTGGTGCTTCCACAGCTTCGGGTAGGCGTGGGGCCTGTCGGGGAGGACGTCGCCGAGGGGCGTGCCGTCGGCGAGCACCGGCAGGAACGTGCACGCCGTGAAGTCCGTGGCGATGCCGACCACCTGGGTCGGGTCGATGCCTTCCAGGGCTTTGGGCACCGCGTGGCGGAGCACGTCGACCCAGTCCGTGGTCATCTGCAGCGCCCAGTGCGGCGGCAGTGCCTCACCGGTGGCCGGCAGGGTCCGCTCGACCGCGCCGTGACGGTACTCGTGGACGGCGGTGCCGACCTCGGTGCCGTCGTCGACCCGGACCACGACGGCCCGTCCCGAGAGGGTGCCGTAGTCGACCCCGACTACATATTTCGTCATGAGGTTCTCCGCGCCACGGCCCGCTGCAACACGATGAACGCGAACAGCAGCGCACCGATGACGATCTTGGTCCACCACGAGCTGAGGGTGCCCTCGAACGTGATGATGGTCTGGATGAGGCCGAGCACGAGGACGCCGAGCACGGTGCCGAACAGGAAGCCTGAGCCGCCGGTGAGGACGGTCCCGCCGATGACGACGGCGGCGATCGCGTCGAGCTCCATGCCGAGGGCGTGCAGCCCGTAGCCGGATGAGGTGTAGAAGGTCAGCAGGACCCCGCCGAGCGCGGAGCACAGCCCGCTGATGGTGTAGACCGCGATCTTCGTCCGCCCGACGGGCAGGCCCATGAGCAGCGCCGACTGCTGGTTGCCGCCGATGGCGTAGATGTTGCGGCCGAGCCTGGTGTACGCCAGGACGTACGCCCCGACGAGCACCACGACGAGTGCGATGACGACGCTCCACGAGATGTGGAACCCGCCGAAGCGGATCTTGTAGTCCGCGAGGGACGTCCACAGCGCGTTGTCGATCCGGATCGCCTCGGTGCTGATGACGTAGCACAGGCCCCGGGCGAGGAACATGCCGGCGAGCGTGGCGATGAACGGCTGGATGTCGAAGAAGTGGATGATGCTGCCCATCGCCAGCCCGATCACGGCGCCGACGAGGAGCACCACCGGCAGCACCGCGATCGGCGACCAGCCGGCCCGCACCAGTGACGCGAAGATCATCGTGGTGAGCGCGACGACCGCGCCGACCGACAGGTCGATGCCGCCGGTCAGGATCACGAAGGTCATACCGACGCCGACGACGAGCAGGAAGCCGTTGTCGATGAAGACGTTGAGCACGATCTGGGTGTCGCTGAAGCCGGTGTACCGCACGACGCCGGCGCCGTACATGACGCACAGCAGTGCCAGGGTCGCCAGGACCGGGATGTGCCGCTGCTGCGGCCTGCGGATCACCCGCTTCTGCAAGACTTCGAATGTGGTGCTCATGCCGTCACCTCCGCTGCGCTCCGGCGCCGGCCTGAGCCAACCTGCCATTCCGATGAGCGGCCCGAGCCGCTCCGCTGGCCGCTCATGCGGTCACCTCCACCTTCTGCTGCGGCGCCTGCGGGGCCGGCGCGGACGGGCGGCGGCGCTGGAACTTCTCGCGGAACTTCGGCGCCTGGGCCAGGCACAGGACGACCACGACGACCGCCTTGAACAGCAGCGTCACCTCGGGCGGGATGCCGACGGTGTAGATGGTGATGTCGAGGGTCTTGATGATGACGGCGCCGAGGATGGTGCCGGCGATCGAGAACCGGCCGCCGGACAGCGAGGTGCCGCCGATGACCACGGCGAGGATCGCGTCGAGCTCGATGAGCAGGCCGGCGTTGTTGCCGTCGGCGCTGGACACGTTGGAGCTGATCATCAGCCCGGCGATGCCGGCGCAGAGCCCGGCGAACACGTAGACGATGAGGATCAGCCAGCGCGACTTGATCCCGGCGAGCCGGGACGCCTCCGCGTTGCCGCCGACGGACTCCAGCAGCAGGCCCAGCGCCGAGCGGCGCACGATGAGACCGGCCACCACGGCGACGCCGACCGCGATGATGACGCACAGCGGCAGGCCGAGCCAGTAGCCGGCGCCGATCATCTTGTACGGGCTGCTGTTGATCGTGATGATCTGCCCGTCGGTGATGAGCTGGGCGAGCCCCCGCCCGGCGACCATGAGGATCAGCGTGGCGATGATCGGCTGGATGCCGACGGTCGCGACGAGGAACCCGTTCCAGACCCCCAGTGCCAGGGACAGCAGCAGGGCGAGGCCGACCGCGAGGAGGACGCCGGTGACGCTGTTCTGGTCGTCCAGGCCGCTGATGCGCAGGCAGGCGAGCGCCCCGGCGATCGCGACGACGGCGCCGACGGACAGGTCGATGCCGCCGGTGGCGATGACCAGGGTCATGCCCAGCGCGACGAGGCCGAGCGGTGCGCTGGCGCGCAGGATGTCGATGACGCTGCCGTACAGGTGCCCGTCGCGGAACTCGACCTTGAAGAAGCTGCCGGAGAAGAACACGTTGGTGACGAGCAGGATCACGAGGATCACCGCCGGCCAGAACAGCCGGTGCCGGGCGGCTCTGGTGATCGACAGCCGGGTTTCGGTGATCGCCGCCATCAGGTGCCGCTCGCAATCGTCTCGGTGAGGCGGTCGAGGTCGACCGCGTCGGTGTTCTCCAGCTGGGTCACCAGCCGCCGGTCACGCAGGACGCCGATGCGGTGGCTGAGCCGCAGCACCTCCTCCAGCTCGGCGGAGATGAACAGCACGGCCATGCCCCCGTCGGACAGCTCGACGACCAGCCGCTGGATCTCGGCCTTGGCGCCGATGTCGATGCCGCGGGTCGGTTCGTCGAGGATCAGCAGCCGCGGCTCGGTGATGAGCCACCTGGCGAGCAGGACCTTCTGCTGGTTGCCGCCACTGAGGTTGCGGACCGGCAGCTCCGGGTCCTTCGGGTTGATGTTGAGCGCGTCGATGTACTTCTGGACGAGCTCGTCCTGGCGCCGCCGCGGTAGCGGGCGGGTCCAGCCGCGGGCCGCCTGCAGGGCGAGGATGATGTTCTCCCGGACAGACAGCTCCTCGACGAGGCCTTCGGTCTTGCGGTTCTCCGAGCAGTACGCGATGTCGTGGTTCATGGCAGCGCGCGGGCCGTGCATGGTGACGGGTATCCCGTCGATCTCCAGGCGGCCGCTGTCGGCCTTGTCGGCGCCGAAGAACAGCCTGGCGAGCTCGGTGCGGCCGGAGCCCAGCAGCCCGGCGAGTCCGACGACCTCGCCCTTGTGGATGGTGAGGTTGAACGGCTCGACCGCGCCGGTGCGGCCGAGGTCGTGCGCCTGGGCCACGGCCGGCGCGGCGTCGAAGGACCGCTTGCCGGCGTCCTCGAGCCGCTCCAGCAGCGCCAGCTCCTTGCCGATCATGAGGCTGACCAGCTGCAGCTGGCTGATGTCGGCGACGAGGTGCTCGCCGACGAGCCGGCCGTTGCGCAGGATCGTCATCCGGTCGCAGATCTCGTAGATCTGGTCGAGGAAGTGCGAGACGAACACGATCGCGATGCCCTGCGCCTTGAGCTGCCGCATGATCCGGAACAGCTGAGCGACCTCACCGGCGTCGAGGCTGGAGGTCGGCTCGTCCAGGACGAGGACCTTCGCGTCGACGTCGATGGCGCGGGCGATCGCGACGAGTTGCTGGACCGCGAGGGAGTAGGTCGACAGCTGGGCCGTGACGTCGAGGTCGAGTTCGAGGCGCTGCAGCAGTTCGGTGGCGCGGCGCCGCATGACGCCCCACTGGATCCGGCCGAACTTCGTCGGCTCCCGGCCGATGAAGATGTTCTCCGCCACCGACAGGTTCGTGCAGAGGTTGACCTCCTGGTACACGGTGCTGATCCCGGCCTCGGTGGCCTGCTGCGGTCCGGCGAACCGGACCGGACGGCCGTCCAGTGCGATCTCGCCCTCGTCGATGTCGTAGACGCCGGTCAGCACCTTGATCAGCGTCGACTTCCCGGCGCCGTTCTCGCCCATGAGGGCGTGGATTTCCCCTTGGTACAGGCGGAAATCCACACCCTCAAGAGCCTTGACGCCGGGGAACTGCTTGCTGATGCCGCTCATGCTCAGCAGTGCGGTCCCCATGTTTGCGCCTCTCAGTACTTGCGGTTCGGAAGCTCGGTCTTGGCCTGCTCCGGCGTGAACGCGGACTCCTCGGTCAGCACGCGCTGCGGGATCGTCTCGCCCTTGATGACCTTCTTGGCCAGGTCCATCAGCTGAGGGCCAAGCAACGGGCTGCACTCGACGATGTAGTTGATCTTGCCAGCGGCGAGGGCCGTCATGCCGTCCTTGACCGCGTCAACCGTGATGATCTTGATGTCGACGCCGGGCTTCTTGCCGGCCGCCTCGATCGCCTCGATGGCACCGAGACCCATGTCGTCGTTGTGCGCGTACAGGACGTCGATCTTGGGGTTGGCCTTCAGGAAGGCCTCCATGACCTCCTTGCCCTTGGCACGGGTGAAGTCACCGGTCTGCGAGGCGATGACCTTGAACTTCGGGTCGGCCTTGATGACGTCGGCGAAGCCGGACTTGCGGTCGTTGGCGGGGGCGGAACCGGTGGTGCCCTGCAGCTCGACGATGTTCACCGTATCGGTCTTGCCCTGGTACTCCTTGACCAGCCACTCGCCGGCCTTCTTGCCCTCGAGGACGAAGTCGGAGCCGATGAAGGTCTTGTAGAGCGAGGTGTCCTTGGAGTCGACCGCGCGGTCGGTCAGGATCACCGGGATCTTGGCGTCCTTGGCCTCCTTGAGCACGGTGTCCCAGCCCGACTCGACGACCGGCGAGAAGGCGATGATGTCCACCTTCTGCGCGATGTAGCTGCGGATCGCCTTGATCTGGTTCTCCTGCTTCTGCTGCGCGTCGGAGAACTTCAGCTCGATCCCGGCGGCCGTGGCGGCCTCCTGGATCGACTTGGTGTTCGCGGTGCGCCAGCCGGACTCGGCGCCGACCTGCGCGAAGCCCATCGTGATCTTGCCGTCGTCCTTCGTGCCACTGCCTGCGTCGTCGGCCTTCTCGCCGCCGCACGCACTGAGCGCGCCTACCACCAACAGGCCGCTGAGCACGGCTGCGGACCACTTCTTCAGCACTACGCCTTCTCCTAACGGGGTGTCTGGTGCAGTTCGCGTGAACGTTCACATTCAAGGGCGGACCGCCCCACCGCCGGGGTGTGTGGCGATGGGGGTACCTTGCTCCGGCCATGGTTACATTGGCCGTCGCGGTTGTATGTCGAGAGTGTTAGCGTTCTCATCCCCGGCGTCAAGTCTGTGACGTCGATTCGTGACCGGAGGTGCTCGTTGGCCCACCCCGCGCGCTCCGGGCGGGACCGCGGAGCCTCCGCTCGTGCCGCCTCCGCCGCTGCAAACTCGACCGATCGTGTCGTCATGCCTACGGAACGTATCGCCTTCGGGGGTCGTGGTGACGGTCCTTCCACAGACCGTGACACTGCACCTCCCGAACGCGATGTTCCGGCTGGCCGGGCATTGTCCCCGGACAACCGCGGGCGGTCCCCGGACATCGGGGGGCCCGCGACGAGGGTGCCAGGCGCGGGCGGCGCACCGTCCCCGGGCGGCGAGGACGCCAGGCGGCGTTCCGCGACCGGCGCCGGGTCGCCGGGATTGCCCTCCTCCGACGGGGCGCGGTCTTCGAGCGGCGGCGCACGGTCCTCTGGCGGCGGGTCACCGGCACGGCCTTCGGACAGCGGCGGGCGGCCTTCGGACGGCGGCGGGCGGTCTTCGGACGGCGGCGGGCGGCCTTCCGGCGGCGGGTCACCGGCACGGCCTTCGGATGCCGGCGCGCGGCCCTCGGACAACGGCGGACGGTCTTCCGGCGGCGGGTCACCGGCACGGCCTTCGGATGCCGGCGCGCGGCCCTCGGACAACGGCGGACGGTCTTCCGGCGGTGCATTGCCGGCACAGTCTTCGGGCGGCGGGTCGCCGGCACGGCCTTCGGGCGGCGGGTCGCCGGCGCCGTTGCGGCGGGTGGGGGTGCCGGGGCCGACGGGGCCGGACCGGAGCCGGCGGGGGCCGGTCGCACACGCCGGGGGCGCCGTCCCCGACGCGGTGTCTGTGCCGCCGCCACGGAAGGTCGGGATGCGCGACGTGGCCCGCCTCGCGGGCGTGTCGCACCAGACCGTGTCGCGGGTCCTCAACGACCTGCCGAACGTCAGCGACGGCACCCGCAGCCGGGTCCTGGACGCCGTGCGGATCCTCAACTACCGTCGCAATCTCGCCGCGCGCACCCTCGTGACCAGCCGGTCCAGGACGATCGGCCTGATCGGCTTCGAGACCACCCTGGCCGGCCCCGCCTCGATGATCTACGGCATCGAGAAGGCCGCCCGCGAGGCGGGCTACTACGTCAGCATCGCCACCGTGCGCTCACTGGACCGCCACGCCGTGCTCGACGCCCTGGAGCAGCTCTGCGCGCAGGCCGTCGAGGGCATCATCGCCATCGCGCCGAAGAACTCCGTCGCCGACGCGCTCGCCCAGGCACCGCCGGGCACCCCGACCGTCGGGGTCGGCGGGGCCGACGACGGCGCCGTGCCGATGCTGCGGGTCGACAACGTGCGGGGCGCCTGCCTGGCCACCAGCCACCTGCTGGACCTCGGCCACCGCACGGTCCACCACGTCCCGGGCCCGGCCGACTGGCCGGAGGGCCGCGACCGCATCGACGGCTGGCGGCAGACCCTGCACGCCGCCGGCGCCCCGGTCCCGCCGGTCACCGCCGGCGACTGGTCCGCCCGCTCCGGGTACCTGCGCGGCCAGCTCCTCGCCGCCGACCCGGGCGTCACGGCCGTCTTCTGCGGCAACGACCACATCGCCCTCGGCGTCCTGCGCGCGTTCCACGAGGCGGGCCGTTCGGTCCCTGACGACGCCAGCATCGTCGGCTTCGACGACATGCCGGAGTCCGGCTACTTCCTGCCCCCGCTCACCACCGTGCACCAGGACTTCGCCGAGCTCGGCCGGCGCAGCGTCGACCTGCTCGTCGCCCGGCTCGCCGGCACGCCCGCCCCCACCGCCCCGGTCCACCTCGCCCCATCGCTGGTCGTGCGCGCCAGCGCCGCCCGCACCCAGGACCACCCGCGCCCCTCCTGAGCCTCCGGAGTCGCATGCCGCCGCGTGCCCGGTGGCCGATCACCGGGAAGGACCCGCGGCGCGGAACGTGTGGGGTCAGTCCTCCCAGACGACCGCGCGGTCGACGGCGTCCAGGATGCGGCGCCAGTCCCCTACCACCCGCACGGTGTCGACGGTGCGCAGGCGGCGGCGGGTCGACCAGCCGGCCACGGACCGCTGCGACCGGCGCAGCACGTCGTCCAGCTCGTCGAGGCGCGAGCCGCGCGCGATCAGCCGCGACACCTCGCGCAGGGCGAACGCGGCGGCCAGCTCGGCGACCAGGTCCCGGCTCCTGACCAGCAGGTCGGGCAGCCACTGCGCCGGCGGGTGCTGCAGGATGAGCGGGACGATCTCCAGGTCCACCCGGTCCTCGTCGTCCGGGGTCAGGACGAGGTTGGCGAACCAGTCCTTCACCCGGGCCCAGCCCTCGATCCCGGCCAGCAGGTGGTCGTCCCGCTCGAGGTGCCGGGCGAGCCCTTCGGTGGAGCGGAACAGCAGCGGGCGGCCGTCCCGGTCGAGGAACCCGATCTCGTCAGGGTCCTGGAAGCAGGCCCGGATCGTGTACCCCCGCCCCGACGGCAGCGTGACGTGCAGCGGATGGATCGGTGCCTCGAACCATGGCCGGCCCGGCATGACGAACCCGCGGTCCGGCTGCACCAGCCACGCCCAGGGCGAGCCGACGACATAGGTGGAGAACGCCTCGATCTCGTCGTCGTCGGGCACCCCACGCGCCGGCGCCGCCTTCCGGGCCGCCTTCACCGGCGACCGCACAACGGGCCGCGCAACCGGCGCCGCAGCCTTCGGCGACGCAACCTTCGACGCCGCAACCGGTGAAGCACCCTCCGGCGCCGCAGCCTTCGACGCCGCAACCGGAGAAGCACCCTCCGGCGCCGCAGCCTTCGACGCCACGACCGGAGAAGCACCCTCCGGCGCCGCAGCCTTCGACGCCACGACCGGAGAAGCACCCTCCGGCGCCGCAGCCTTCGACGCCACGACCGGAGAAGCACCCTCCGACGCCGCAGCCTTCGACGCCAC
>NZ_JBHSIU010000061.1:0-561 GCF_042653625.1 Dactylosporangium cerinum
ACTGTGGACGGCCGGGCCGTCCTGACCGTCGCCAACACCGGTCCGGTCATCGCCCCGGACGCTGTCGACGGGCTGTTGGAGCCGTTCCGGCGACTCCACGACCGCTCCGACAACGACGGCTTCGGGCTCGGTCTGGCCATCGTCGCGTCGATCTCCGCCGTCCACGACGGCACAGTCACCGCCCAGCCCATACCCGACGGCGGGCTGAACGTGACGGTCACCCTGCCAAAGGCCGGCCCGGAGGTCGACCACACCACGGCATGAGAGGCGCTGTTGCGTTCGCCGATTGGAGGGCGCGTTTGGTGAGTGCGGTCGGTCTTCAGATGGCGGTGGCGAGTTCGGTGAACGCCGCGGCGATGCGGAGTCCGCGCGGGGCGTCGATGCCGAGTTGGTAGTGTCCGCGGCGCAGGTTCTGCGTGAAGGCGTGTCCAGCGATGATTGTCTGCGCGGTCCGGTCGGTGCGTAGTCCGCGCGTCGGTCTGAGCCGGTGTTTGAGTTGGCTGGTGTGTCACGAACGCTGAGGGAGGGATTGAGGTGGTGTAGGTCCTTCTGGATGCGGTG
>NZ_JBHSIU010000062.1:0-4297 GCF_042653625.1 Dactylosporangium cerinum
CGAGCGGCCTGGAGAAACGGACCAGCGGCAACACTGACACCGCGCTCCAGGCCGACTCAACTTGGTAGTGGTCCAGACCGGTCTCGTTCTTCGATGTCTGGAAGCACTCCTCGATCGCCCAGCGGGTCCCGGCGACCCGGATCAGTTCCTCGTCGCTGGTGCCGTCCGGCCCGTAGCACAGGTAGTACGCCAGCTCGTTCGGTCTGGCGATGCTACGGCGGACCAGCAGCCAGCGGGTGCGGCCGTGCTCGGCGGTGCCGGCGTCCGGCAGCGTGGCAACCGCCCAGTCATAGACCCGTGGGCCTTTCACGCCGTCACCGCAGCTGCGTCGCTTCCAGGCGAGCGCCGGAGCAGCGGCGGCCAGAGCGTCAGCGCGGGCGCTGCCGCGCTCAGTCGGAATCTTCTGGTTGCTGGCCACGGCCAGGACATAACTGATGTGCCGTTGCTGCAGCCACAGCCGGAACTTGCCGTCCTTGCCGTAGGCCTCGTCGCCGGTCACCCACTTCGCTGGCAGGCCGGCGTCCACCGCGCGGGCGAGCATCTGCAGACCGAGCGCGGGTTTGGTCGCGAAGCGCACTGCGTCATCGATCCCCGCCTCGCGCCGCCGTGCCAGGTCATCGCACCAGGTCCGGGGCAGATACAGCTCCCGGTCCAGCAACACCCGCCCACGCGGACTCGAGTAGGCCAGAAACACCCCGAGCTGGCAGTTCTCGACCCGCCCCGCGGTGCCGGAGTACTGCCCGCACCACTCCGATCGCCCGCATGGCAGGTTCGAGCGCGAATCCGGCCCGCTGGTAGCACCGCATCGCCTACGGATCCAGCCACGAGTGCTGCAGCAGCCGGCCGCGCGCGTCGGCGCCGTAGCGCAACGCCGCTTCGAGCAGCCGCCGGCCCACGCCGCGGCCCTGCAGGGCCGGCCGGACATGCAGGTGAGCCAGGTAACACAGCCCCTCCCGCAGCCCCGCCATCGCGGCACCGCACAGCTGACCGTCCACCGTGTCGACCCACGCGCCGGAACTGTCCAGTTCGAGGAGCTGACCCACGATGGCAGCGCCACTGTTCGAGCTAGGCACGGCCGGCCCGCCATAAGGCTCCGCGGTTGTACCGACCTGCTGCAGGCTGCCGAACCAGAACACCCGGCGGGAGTGGTGGGTACACCAGGTCCCAGGTGAACGCCCGCGCCAGCTCGGTGGTCGCACGCGCCAGCTCGGTATCAGGGACGGTGACTCCGGCTATCGTCCTGCCATTGTCGGAAATAAATTCCTTCTCACTCGCCATGAAGGCCGTTCCAACGAAGTTCCAGGAATGACCGGCTAGCGGGCACCGCGATTCCGCCGATTTAACCGGCCGCCGGGAAACGCCGCGCGGCGGCTGTCGACATGGGTGACTATTCGCAGACCTGGATGTCTGAAGCTTTCCTTAAATCACCAGCTCAGATCTTGAGACGGCCGCGCAAACCGATACGGTCCATTGGGAGCGCTCCCCTGCTCATGCACATCACTGAAAGGAGCCGCTCTTGTCGCGCAACAGATCACGCGGTGCCGTGACCGCAGCAATCGCCGGGGTCACGGTGGCCGTTTCGGCAGGGACAATGATGCTCGTCACGAATGCATCGGCCGTCACCACTCCCAGCACCTTGTTCCGGGACCCGGACTCGCAGGCGGCGCGCTGGCTGGCCGCGCACCCGGACGACGCCAGGGCGGCCGTCATCCGCGACCGCATCGCGAACCAGCCCCAGGGCCGGTGGTTCACCACCTACAAGCCCGACACCGTCACCGCGGAGGTGGCCGGGTTCGTCGGCAAGGCCGGGACTGCCGGAAGCGTGCCACTGCTCGTCATGTACGCGTTGCCGAACCGTGACTGCGGCGGGGCGAGCGCGGGCGGGGCCCCGGACATCGCCGGCTACAAGACGTGGGTGCGGAACTTCGCCGAGGGACTGGGTTCGCGGCCGGCGATCGTCATCGTCGAGCCGGACTCGCTCGCCCTGCAGACGTGCCTCGACGAGGCGCGGATCGCGGAACGCGACGGTGCCATCGCGTTCGCGGTGAAGACCGTCAAGGACGCCGACCCCGCGGCCAAGGTGTACCTCGACGGCGGCCACTCAGACTGGAACCCGCCCGCCGAACAGGCCCGGCGCCTCACTGCGGCCGGCGTGCAGAGCGCGGACGGCTTCTTCACCAACGCGTCAAACTTCCGCCGCACGGCGGACGAGGTGGCGTACGGCAAGGCGGTTCTCGCCGAACTCGGCGCGCCGCGGCTGCACTTCGTCGTCGACACGAGCCGCAACGGCAACGGGCCGCGGGGCAACGAGTGGTGCGACCCCGCCGGGCGTGCCATCGGCGAGACACCGACCCTGAACACCGCCGACCCGGCCGTGGACGCGTTCCTGTGGATCAAACCGCCGGGAGAGGCGGACGGCTGCCAGGGCGGTGCCGGCACGTTCTCGCCGGACGTCGCCGTCCAACTGGCGAACACCGCCGACCCGTCACCGTCACAGACGACCGCTGCACCGGCACCGTCATCAACAGCCGGATCACCGGGCCCGTCACCGACTGCCGCTACACCGGCACCGTCGCAGACGGCCGGATCATCGGCTTGGAATCTCCTTCGCAGCCTTCTGCGTCTGCTGTGGGGCTGGTGATGAGCGTCAGCGACGGTTGACGGCGGGTGCGTGGATGCCGCCCATACGACGGCATCCCACGCACCTCAAACCGGTGACAGCAGACGGTTCAGGAACACCCACCACCGCTCGGCGACGACCCGTTGCCGTCGACCCGCGCGCTGAAGTCCTTGACGGCCGGGCCGGTGCCGCCGACCCACGGCTCGAATCCGGCCTGGATGCTGGCCAGGTGTCACGCGTCGATGACCTTGCTACGCTTCTTCACGTTGGTGATGAAGCCTCGGACGTCGAAGCTCCACATCGTGATGGATGACCGTGCGACGTACGCGACGACGTAGCTCGTACCGTTGAAGCCGAACCAGACATTCCAGGCGCCGCCGTCGACGGTCGCCGTCGCGACTTTCGCGCCGACCGGACGGATCGGGCCGCGCTTGGCGAACCAGATCATCAGCTCCTGCTTGCTCACCACCTGCGTATTGGGCGCCGGGTCCAGCCAGATGGCGTAGGAGACGCTGTGTGTACCGCCGCTCGGGGTAGGAGAAGCGCACACTGTTGCTGGCACTGCGGATCTGCCGATCCGCATGGGCAGGTCGGTGCCCGGCGAACAGTTGCCGTAGTGGCAGCTGTAGTGGACGGCGGTGTACGACGCGGGCGCGCCGTTGGTCGGCCTGTGGTGGTCAGCGGTGACCGCGAAGCCGGTGCCGGTGACGCTGAGGCATTGCGGGGTGTCGGCGCCCAGCGGTTGTTCATGACGACGTAGCGGGTCCCGGACGACGGTGGAACCGTACTTGTCGCAGAGCTGCGTGCTCGCCTGCGCCGTGCCGCCACCGGCCACCGCGATGATGGCGGCGGAGGCGGGCGCCAGGCCGACGGCGGCCAACACGGAAGTTGGACGTGTCACTGTGCTCCTCAACCAACCTCCTGCTGCTCTCGGAGGTGGTCGCCCTGGCCGAGTCGTTCGCCGTCGGCCGCTCGGGCGGCCTGCGCGACGACTAGCTGCGGGACCTGCTCGGCACGAGCCCGCTGCTGCCCGCCGGTTCCCAGAGTCCTCGGAAGATCCGGCGGCGACGGAACGAGCCGGATCAGCGCACGCGCACACAGCGCGGTACCGCCGAACGCCAGCCCGGCCAGCGCCGCGCTGGCGCCGGGCGGCCGCCCTCATCCCGGCACTGCTCGACGGCTCGTGGGCCCGCAATCTCGACCTGACCGCCGCCAACTCCCCATACCTGGCGTTCCCCGTGGCCGTACACGCGGCCACGGCGATCGCCCTGGTCGTGTTCGTCCGCCGGGACTGGCTGCGTATCGTCCGCCGGGCTCGTCACCTCGATCCGCGATCGGCGCATCACCGCCGGCGATCAGCGGCTGACCTGGCTGCTGATCATCGCCACCATCCCGGTCGGCTTCGCTGGTGTCGCGCTGGAGCACACCGTGCGCACCGCCCTGGGCAAACCGGTAGACGGTGACGTGGTCGGCCTCGACGCCACACTCGACCAGCAGTTCCTCAACGCGGCGGTAGGACAAGCTGGACCGTAGGTGCCAGCGCACTGCGACGACGATCACCTCGGCCGGGAACCGGAAGTCGGCAAACGCTGACATCGGCGGCAGCCACGAGCGTGGGCGGATCGATGACTTCACTGCTCACTGGTGCACCATCCCTGTATCCGAGTCGCCCGTTTG
>NZ_JBHSIU010000063.1:0-1028 GCF_042653625.1 Dactylosporangium cerinum
CAGGGTGTGCGGGTGTTCGTGGAGTTGGGTCCGGGTGCGGCGTTGACCGCGATGGTCCAGGACAACCTCCCCGAGACAGCGGCGGGGCAGCGGTCGGTGTTTGTGGCTGGGTTGCGTCGTGAAGGTGCCGAGGTCGAGTCGTTGCTGCTGGCGCTGGCTCAGGCGTTCACTGCTGGAGTGGCTGTCCAATGGTCGGCAATGTTTGCCGGGGTCCGGACCAGCCGGGTCGACCTGCCCACATACGCCTTCCAGCGGGAGCGGTTCTGGTTGCAGCCGGCGTCGTCTGCCGGGGATGTTACGGCGGCAGGTCTTGGGGCGGCTGGGCATCCGTTGTTGGGTGCGGTGACGGCGTTGGCTGAGGGCGAGGGGGTGTTGTGGACAGGCAGGCTGTCGGTGCGTACGCATCCGTGGCTGGCCGATCATGTGATGGCTGGTGCGGTGTTGTTCCCTGGGACCGGGTTTGTGGAACTGGCGGTGTGTGCGGGGCAGGAGACCGGGTGCGGTGCGCTGGAGGAACTGACGTTGCAGGCGCCGCTGGTCCTGCCGCCGGACGGTGCGGTCCAGGTGCAGGTGTGGGTCGGTGGACCGCAGGAGGAGTCGGGTCGGCGACCGGTCAACATCTACTCCCGACCCGAGCACAGTGAAGACATGGGCAATGTCTGGGTCCGCCACGCCACCGGCATGCTGTCCCCGGCGACGCCGGCGCCCTCGTTTGACCTGACCGTCTGGCCTCCGCAGGGCGCGGTGGCGGTGGACATCGACGGCTCGTATGAGCAGTTGGCTGAGACCGGGTTCGGATACGGGCCCGTGTTCCAGGGGCTGCAGGCCATTTGGCGTCGTGACGGCGAGGTGTTCGCCGAGGTTGTCCTGCCGGAGCCGGCTGCGCAGGAGGCCGGCCTGTTCGGGATACACCCGGCCTTGTTGGACGCGGCGCTGCACCCGGCCCTGCTCGATGGCGATGACGGGTTGCGGTTGCCGTTTGCGTGGTCGGGGGTGTCGTTGTTCGCTGCCGGGGCCGGGATGCTGCG
>NZ_JBHSIU010000064.1:0-5506 GCF_042653625.1 Dactylosporangium cerinum
CGGGTGTGGCGGCGTTCATCAGCCTGCCGCGGGCGGTGACGAGGAGCGCGGCATCGGCGAGGCTGAGGACTCCGGCGAGGTGGGCTGCGGAGAGTTCGCCGATGGAGTGTCCGGTGAGGTGGTCGGGGGTGATGCCCCAGCTGCGTGCGAGGGCGTGTAGGCCGACGTGGACGGCGAACAGGGCGGGTTGGGCGTAGCGGGTTTCGTGGATGAGCGTGGGGTCGGTCATGACGTCGCGGATGGGCCGGTCGAGGTGCTTGTCCAGCTCGGTGCAGGCGGCGTCGAAGGCCGGGTGGTTGATGGTCATGTCGGGGCGCTGGCTGCCCTGCCCGGTGCAGAGGAAGGCGGTTTTCCCGGCGGGTCGGGTGGTGCCGCGTACCAGGGACGGGTGTTGACCGTCGGTGGCGAGTGCTTCGAGTGCCGCTTGGTGCTCGGCGAGGATGACAGCGCGGTGGGCGTGCTGCGGCCGGCGGGCGAGGGTGTACGCGACGTCGTCGCCGGCCAGCTCCGGCGTGCTACCCAGGTGCGTGGCGAGGCGGGCGGCCAGGTCGGCGAGCGCGGCCGGGCTCTTCGCGGACAGCTGCCACGGCAGCGGTGTCGCGGAGCTTTCCCGCGGCGCAGGGCCGGTGGCCGGCTCCTCGATGATGATGTGCGCGTTCGTGCCGCTGATGCCGAAGGACGAGACACCGGCCCGGCGCGGGTGACCGTTCGGGGTCCATGGCTGAGCCGCGGTCAGCAGCGCCACGTTTCCGGCCGACCAGTCGATGTGCGGGGATGGCTCGTCCACGTGCAGCGTCTGCGGCAACCGGCCGTGCCGCATCGCGAGGACCATCTTGATGACCCCGGCCACCCCGGCGGCGGCCTGCGTGTGCCCGATGTTCGACTTCACCGAACCCAGCCACAGCGGCCGGTCGGCGGGCCGGTCCTGGCCGTATGTGGCGAGCAGGGCCTGCGCTTCGATCGGGTCGCCGAGGGTGGTGCCGGTGCCGTGCGCCTCGACGGCGTCCACATCGGAGGGTGTGAGGCGGGCGTTGGCGAGGGCCTGGCGGATGACGCGTTGCTGGGAGGGGCCGTTGGGAGCGGTGAGGCCGTTGCTGGCACCGTCCTGGTTGACCGCGGTTCCGCGGATGACGGCGAGGACCGGGTGCCCGTTGCGCTGGGCGTCGGAGAGGCGCTCCAAGACCAGCATGCCGGCGCCTTCGCCCCAGCCGACCCCGTCGGCCGCGGCGGCGAACGACTTGCAGCGCCCGTCCTGGGCCAACCCGCGCTGCCGGCTGAACTCGATGAACGTGCCCGGTGTCGACATCACCGTCACCCCGCCGGCGAGGGCCAGATCGCACTCGCCGCTGCGCAGGGCCTGACCGGCGAGGTGCATGGCGACCAGCGACGAGGAGCAGGCCGTGTCGACGGTGACGGCCGGGCCTTCAAGGCCGAAGGTGTACGCCACCCGGCCCGACGCCACGCTGTACGCGCTGCCGGTGCCGAGGTAGCCCTCGAGCCCGTCCGGCACCTGCCCGTAGAGCCGGGCGCCGTAGTCGCCGTACATCACGCCGGCGAAGACGCCGGTGGCGGAGCCGCGCAGCGCCGCCGGATCGATCCCGGCCGCCTCGAACGCCTCCCACGACGTCTCCAGCAGCAGCCGCTGCTGCGGGTCGATCGCAATGGCCTCCCGCGGGCTGATCCCGAAGAAGTCGGCGTCGAAGTGGTCCGCGTCGTAGAGGAAACCGCCCTCCCGGACGTAGGACTTGCCCGCCGCGTCAGGATCCGCATCGAAGAGGGTGTCCAGATCCCAGCCCCTGCCGGTCGGGAACGCCCCGATCCCGTCGGCGCCGGACGCCAGCCGCTCCCACAGCTGCGCCGGATCGGTCACGCCGCCGGGATAGCGGCAGGCCATCCCGACGATCGCGATCGGGTCGCCGTCGACCGCCGTCGCGGCCCGGACCGTCGCCGTCTCCCGGCCGCCGCCGAGCTCCGTCATCAGGTACCCGACCAGAGCGTCCGTGGTCGGGTAGTCGAAGATCAGCGTCGCGGGCAACCGCAGCCCGGTGACCGCGCCGACCTGGTTGCGCAGCTCGACCGCGGTCAGGGAGTCGAAGCCCAGGTCCTGGAAGGCACGGGCGGGGTCGACCGAGGCGGCCGAACCGTGCCCGAGCACGGCGGCGACCCGGCCGCGGACCAGGTCGAGCAGCGCCGCCCGCCGCTCGGCCCCGGCCAGCCCGGCGAGCCGCAGCCCCGCACCGTCGATCGCGCGCCGCGCCCGGGTCCGGACCAGGTCGCGCACCGCGGCCGGGACCGGGTCCACCTCCGCCAGCTTTCCAAGATCAAATTTGGTGGGTACGACGATCGGCCAGCGCTCTCCGGACAGCGCTGCGTCGAAGAACGCGAGCCCTTCGTCGGCGGAGAGCGCGACGACACCCCGGCCGGACCGGCCCCGCCCGCCGTCCGCCGCCATCCCGCCGTCCGCGGCCCACGGACCCCAGGCGAGGGAGGTGCCCGGCAGCCCGTTGGCCTGCCGGTGGGCGGCGAGGGCGTCGAGGTAGGTGTTGGCGGCGGCGTAGTTGGCCTGACCTGGGTTGCCGAGCGTGCCGGCGATGGAGGAGTAGGTGATGAACGCGGCGAGGCCGTGGTCCCGGGTGAGGTCGTGCAGGTGCCAGGCCCCGTCGGCCTTGGCGTTCAGGACGGCGTCGAGCCGCTCGGCGGTGAGGTCGGTGAACAGCCCGTCGTCGAGGACGCCGGCGGTGTGGACGACCGCGGCCAGCCGATGTCCACTGAGCAGCCCGGCCAGGGCGTCGCGGTCGCCGGTGTCGCAGGCCGCGACGGTGACCTCGGCGCCGTGGGCGGTGAGGTCGGCGCACAGCTCGGCCGCCCCGGGAGCGTCCGGCCCGCGCCTGCTGGTCAGCAGCAGCCGGCGGACACCGTGGGTGGTGACCAGGTGCCGGGCCAGGAGGGCACCGAGGGCGCCGGTGCCGCCGGTGATCAGCACCGTGCCGTCCGGGTCGAGCCCGGCGCCGGGAACCTCCGGAGCGCCCACCGGGATGAGGCGCGGGACGCTGCACCGGCCGGCACGGACCGCCAGCTCGGGCTCCACACCGGCGATGAGCCGCCGGAGCACGTCGGCCGGGATCCCGGCGTCGTCGGTGTCGAGCAGGTGAACCCGGTCGGCGTGCTCGTTGCGGGCGGTCCGGGCCAGGCCCCAGACGGCGGCCCCGGGCAGGTCGGCGACATCCTCGCCGGGCTCGACCGCGACCGCGCCCCGGGTGACGAGCACCAGCCGGGTGCCCGCGAGACGATCCTCCGCAAGCCAGTCCTGCACCAGCCGCAGGACGTCACGCACCGGTCCGTGATCGGCGGGGTGCCGGCCCGCCGGGACCGCGACGAGCACCACGGCCGGCCGGTCGGCGTCCTCGGCGAGCTCGGCCAGGCCGGGATAGCCGACCAGGCCCGGCCCGGCCGGACCGTCGCCCAGGACGGCGACCGGCTCGATCGCGCCGGCGGCCGCCGTGCCGTTCAGCGGTTTCCAACCGAGGCGGTAGAGCGTGCCACCGGCCCGGGCGGTGGTCGCGGCCAGCTGCGCGGCGGTGACCGGCCGGGTGGCGAGCGAGGCCACGGCCGCCACGGGAGCGCCGGACTCGTCCGCCACCAGCACCGACGTGCCCCCGGCGACCGGTCGTAGCCGCACCCGCAGGCTCGTTGCGCCCGCGGCGAACACCCGCACGTCCGACCAGGCGAACGGCAGTTGAGCCTCGTCCAGGGTCTCGGCCGTGGCGGCGGTGGCGTGCAGCGCGGCGTCGAGCAGCGCCGGGTGCAGGGTGAACCGGCCGACGTCCGCGTGCTGCTCGCCCGGCAGGGTGACCTCGGCGTACACGTCGTCGCCGTCCCGCCAGGCGGCGTGCAGCCCCTGGAAGGCGGGTCCGTAGCCGTAGCCGGCAGTGGCCAGCCGGTCGTAGAGCGAGCCCGTGTCCACCGGGACGGCACCCGCGGGCGGCCACTCGGCCAGGTCACCCGGCCCGTCGCCGGTGCCGTCGGCCGGACCCGCCAGCGTGCCGGTCGCGTGCGCGGTCCACGCCGCGCCGGCGCCGTCCGGGCGGGAGTGGACCGAGAACGGCCTCCGCCCCCGCACGTCGGGGCCGCCGACGGTCGCCTGCAACCGCACCGTTCCCCGTTCGGGAATGAGCAGCGGCGACTGCAACGTCAGCTCCTCCACGCCCGGGCAGCCCGCCCGGTCCGCGGCGTGCACGGCCAGCTCCACCAGCGCGGTCCCCGGCAGCACGACCGTGCCGAGCACGGCGTGGTCGGCCAGCCAGCGGTGACTGCGCAGCGAGATCCTGCCCGTGAGCAGCCACCCGTCGTCGTCGGCCAGCGGCAGCGCGGCCTCGACCAGCGGGTGCCCGCTGACCGCCAGCCCGAGCGCCGCGGAACCGGGCTGCGCCCGGACCCAGAAGTGGTCTCCCTGGAAGGGGTACGTCGGCAGGTCGGTGTGCCGTCCGGCGGGGGTGGTGGTGGTCCAGGTCGTCTCCTGGCCTGCGGCGTGCAGCGCGGCTTGGGCGTGGTCGCCGAGGTGCGCGGCGGTGATGGTGGCGGTGTGCTCGGCGGGTAGGCAGGTGTGGGTGAGGGCGCTGAGGGTGTTGTCCGGCCCGAGTTCGAGGTAGGTGTTGGTGCCGGCCCGCTCGAGTGTGGTGATCATGTCGCGGTAGCGGACGGCTTCGCGGATGTGTCGGGTCCAGTATTCGGGGCTGGAGAGTTGCTGGTCGGTGGCGATGTTGCCGGTCTGGTTGGAAATGACGGGGGTGGTGGCGGGGTGATAGGTGACGGTGGCGGCGATGGCGGCGAATTCGTCGAGGATCGCGTCCATGTGTGGGGAGTGGAACGCGTGGGAGGTGGTCAGTCGTTTGGTGCGTCGTCCGAGCGCGGCCCAGTGTGCGGCTACCTGGGTGACGGTGTCGGTGTCGCCGGAAATCACGGTGCTGGTCGGTGAGTTGAGTCCGGCGATGCTGGCCAGGGCTGGGTCGAGCATCGGTGTCAGTTCGGCTTCGGTGGCTTCGATGGCGATCATCGCGCCGCCGGGGGTGGCGGCGTTCATGAGCCGACCGCGGGCGGTGACCAACAATGCGGCATCAGCGAGGCTGAGGACTCCGGCGAGGTGTGCTGCGGAGAGTTCGCCGATGGAGTGGCCGGTGAGGTAGTCGGGGGTGATGCCCCAGCTCAACGCCAGGGCGTGCAGGCCGACGTGGACGGCGAACAGGGCGGGTTGGGCGTAGCGGGTTTCGTGGATGAGCGAGGGGTCGGCCATGGCTTCGCGGATGGGCCGGTCGAGGTGCTTGTCCAGCTCGGTGCAGGCGGCGTCGAAGGCCGGGTGGTTGATGGTCATGTCGGGGCGTTGGCTGCCCTGCCCGGTACAGAGGAAGGCGGTTTTCCCCGCGGGCCGTGTCGTGCCACGTACCAACGACGGGTGGGGACTGTCTGTGGCGAGGGCGGCGAGTGCTTCGTGGTGGTTGTCGAGGATGAC
>NZ_JBHSIU010000065.1:0-53276 GCF_042653625.1 Dactylosporangium cerinum
GGCCAGCAGCAACGACAACGGAACCAACCACGAGTTCAAAGGAACTTCGTGCAGTTCAGGTAACGAAACCCGCGGACCTGCTCGACCTGGAGGACCTTGACGACGAGGAGGACCCGCTGTGAGCACCCTCCCCGCCGTCGCGTCGGCGGCCCACGCACTGGCACCACCCGGCCATCCGCCACCCGACCTGCTGTTCCTCGCTCCGCCGTCACCGGCGTCCAGCCCTTCCGGGCCGGGCGCTGGTTTCGTTTCACCTCCTGCACCGGTGGCGGCGTGGCTGCTCAACGCCATGCACTGGGCCGCCGCACGGCCGTGGCTGCCCGCCATCGCCATCGCCGTCCTCGTCGCCTGGGTGGCCGGACGGAACCTCCTAGCCGGGTGGCGGCACACCCGTCACGCCGCCGGCGCCCGAATGGTCACCATCGCCCCACCGCCGGAGGTCGACGAACACGCGGCGGCGGCGCTGTGGGCGAACCTGCACGGCGTACTCACCCCGTCCCGCAAGCGGCGGCTGCTGTACGGGTCGCCGCACGTGGTGTGGCAGTACACGTGGACCGGCCGGCAACTGCGGATCACGGTGTGGGTTCCCGGCACCGTCCCGCCCGGCGCCGTCGAAGCCGCGATCCGCGCCGCCTGGCCCGGCGCCGCCACCACCACCGACCCGAACGCCGCACCGCCCATCCCCCTCGCCGCGGGCCCGGCAACCGGCGGGCACCTGCTGCCCCAGGCCGCCGAATGGCTGCCGTACAACACCGACTTCGACGCCGACCCGCTCCGCGCGCTCATGGCCGCCGGCGCGCAACTGCGCCCCGGCGAGCACGCCTGCGTGCAGATCCTCACCCGGCCAGCGCCGCCGCGGCGCACGGCGAGAGCCAGACGGGCCGCCGGGAGGCTGCGCGACGGCAAGACCGCCGTCCCCGCGCTCAACCCGGCCGCGCCCTTGCTGTGGCTGCTCGAAGCGTTCCAGGCTGGGACGTCCGCCCGGCGCGGCAGCACCGCGAACCAGGCCAGCCGCCGGGACCCCGGCGTCGACCGTGACGTCCGCGCGATCCTGGACAAGACCGCTACGCCGCTGTGGACCGTCGGTATCCGCTACGGCCTCGCCAGCACCAGCGAACGCGGCAGAGCCTCACCGCAGGACCGGCTGCGAGGGATCGCCGACGCGGTCGCGAGCTCGTTCGCCATGTACGCCGCCCGCAACCGCCTCACCCACCGGGCCGGCATGTCGCAACCGGTGACGGTCCTGGCCGGTCGGCGGCTCGGCGCCGGGTTCCTCGTCAACACCGACGAGCTCGCCGTCCTCGCCGCGCTGCCCCGCGACCTCGCCGTACCCGGCCTCGACCGCGCACACGCCAAACCGATGCCGGCGCCGGTCGCGGTGCCCGGCGGCGGCCGCGGAATCAAGGTCCTCGGCGACGCCGAGGTCGGCGGCCACAGCGTCGGCCTGTCCGTGCCGGACAGCCGCTACCATCTGCACGTCGTCGGCTCCACCGGCTCCGGCAAGACCACCCTGCTGGTCAACATGGCCGTGGATGAGATCAAAGCCGGCCGCGGCACCGTCGTCATCGACCCGCACGGCGACATGATCACCGACATCCTCGACCGGCTCCCCACTTCCGTCGCCGACCGCCTCGTCATCTACGACCCCGACCAGCCCAACCCGCCGTGCCTCAACCCCCTCCAGGGCGATGACCCGGACCTCGTCGTCGACAACCTGGTCAGCATCTTCAGCAACATCTTCGCCAAGGCGTGGGGGCCCCGCATGGACGACGTCATGCGCGTCGCCTGCCTGACCCTGCTCCGGCACGCGAACGTGACCCTGCAGCACATCCCGCCCCTGCTGAACTCGGCGAAGTTCCGGTCGGCGATGACCGTCGACCTCGACGACCCGGCCGGGCTGTCCGGGTTCTGGCAGTGGTACGACGAACTCAACCCGGCGCTGCGCTCCCAGGTCATCGGCCCCGTCCTCGCCCGCCTCAGAGCATTCCTGCTGCGCGACTTCGTGAAGAAGACCATGCGGTTCCCGAAGTCGAGCTTCGACATGGGCAAGGTGCTCAACGGCGGCGCGCTGCTCGTGCGCATCCCGAAAGGGCAGCTGGGCGAGGACACCACCCGACTCCTCGGATCCCTCGTCCTGGCCCAGGTATGGCAGGCCGCCACCGCCCGCGCCACCGTCGCGCCTGACAGGCGCCGCGACGCCACACTCATCATCGACGAGGCGCAGAACTTCCTCACCCTCGCCAACAGCCTCGACACGATGCTTGCCGAAGCCCGCAAGTACCGGCTTTCGTTGGTCCTGGCCCACCAGGACCTCGCCCAGTTCCCGAAAGACCTCCTCGCCGCCGCGTCGTCCAACGCCAGAAACAAGATCTACTTCACGGTGGCGCCGGAGGACGCCCGGGTCCTCGGCCGGCACACCCTGCCCGAACTCGACGAGCACGACCTGGCCCACCTCGACGCGTACACCGCCGCCGCCCGCCTCGTCGTCAACGGCCGGCAGACCCCCGCGTTCACGATGCGCACACGGCCGCCCAAGCCCGCCATCGGCGAAGCCCTCGCCATCCGGCAGACCGCCGCCACAGCGGTGCCCGAACAGGACACCAGCGCCATCGACGCGCTCGTCGAGCGGCTGTCCCAGCCCCGGCAACCCGACGGAAAGCCCACCGACAGCCGCCGAGACCGGCCGCGGCAGCCCAGACCCTGAACCGCCCCCGCCCGCACCGGGCACCTGCCGCCGTCCGGCGCCGCACCGCCTCCCCGGCCACGCCGGCAGCGGATGGACGCGCCCCCGCTGTCAGCGATGCCGCCGAGGTGGTCGTCCACCCGGTCGCGGTGGGGGACGGTCACACGCTCCGCCACGACCCCGCCATCGCATGCCTGACCTGCGCTGTCAGTGCAGTACGTGCGCCTGACAGCGCCCGGCCCGGCCGCCCCTGCCCGCCAGACACCCTCGCAAACGAGGGATCCCTTCCCGCCCGGGAGCTCAGTACCCATGTCACTCGAATCCGCTTCGCTCCGCCCCGCTGCTCCTCGTCCCGCCTCGTCCGGATCCCCTCCCGGTCCCGGTCGCTCCAACGCTGCCGGCCCCGCCGGGTCAGACCGACCCGGCGGGGCCGACGACGTGCGCGCCGATGCCCGTGCCGGGCGTGCTGATCCGCTCGCCGTGTTCCGGCGCATCGTGCCGCGCGACCGTGCCCTGCTCGCGCTGCTCGCCGAGCACTACCTGCTGTCGAGCACACAGATCGCGGCGGCGTTCTTCGACAGCCGCCGCATCGCGCAGCGGCGCCTGACCGTGCTGCACCGGCTCGGCGCGGTGCACCGCTTCGCCTACCCCAACGCCGCGAACACCGCCGTGCCGTATTTGTACACGCTCGGCCCGGTCGGCTTGCAGCTGCACCCGGACGCCTACCACGACCCGGACGGCCGCCACGCGAAGACGCCACGCACCTCCCTGGAACGGGCCCGGCGCATCGCTGCCAGCGCCACCGCAACGCACCTGCTCGGCGTCAACCAGTTCTTCATCGACCTGATCGCCGCCACCCGCCTACCCAACACCGCCGGAGCGCAGCTGGTGCGGTGGTGGTCCGAGCAGCACGCCACCGACGTCTACGCCCAGTCCGGCATCCGCCCCGACGGGCACGGCATCTGGCACGCCCACGAGCACACCGTCGGGTTCTTCCTCGAGCACGACCGCGGCACCGAGGACCTGCCGCGCGTGGTGGCGAAGCTGCGCGCCTACGCCCGGCTCACCGAGTTCGGGCCCCGCTACCCGGTGCTGCTGTGGCTGCCCACCCCGCAGCGGGAAGCCAACATCCTGCGGCTGCTCGCCGGGGTGCACACCCCGATGCCCGTCGCCACCGCCGTGCACGGCCCCGACCCAGCCGGGCGGGTATGGACCCTCGCCACCGACCTGCCGGCGAGCCCCGGACGCCGCCGGCGGCTGCACGAACTACCGTCCGACCACGGCCCGCGCTCCGGCACCAACCCCGGCCACTACGACGACTGAACAGCGACGACTCCAGCGACGACGGACCGGCGCTGCGGCGCCCACCCCTGCGGTCATCCAACCGCCTTGGCGCCGTACCCGCTCACCGCGCAGGTCAACGCCGCGCTGCCACCGGCCGGTACACAGCCACTGCGGTGACTGTCCCGGTGCAAGATCGTTTGTGAGCGTGGTGCCGTCTCACCACGACACCACGCACGACGCGGCCCGCACCGCACAACCGCTCACAGCGCAGGTCATGACCGCTTTCCGTCGACCAGCGCGACGGCCAGGTCTGTGAGCGACGGCCGCTACCGTTCACGGCACTACATCCCACCTCATATATTTCTCCACCCGGTTCGGTCCCACCTCGGGCCACCCGCCGCACCACCAGGTGCCCGCCACCCACCCGCCCTCGGGCCGGTCGGTACCCGCACCCGCGCGGCGACCCTCAGGTCGCACCAGCCAACCAGCACAACCCCAGCACCTCCCCAGCCCACGCCAGGCGCCGCACTCAAGCGCCAGCCAACCCCCAGCACCCGTTCCAGCACCCGACCCACGAACCCGGTGGGCCGGTCCTTGCTGCGCGCCCGCACGGCGCCCAAAACCCTGCAGGAGGCCCCTCATGTCCAAGAAGCACCGCACCACGTCCACGACGTCATCGACGAGCACGAACCACGGCGCCAATCGCGCTGCGACGCTGACCCCGACGGTCCGCATCATGATCGTCGCTGTGCCGGACGAGCTGCCCGGTGAGGCGCTCACCAACCGCGCGCTCGACCAGCACTTCAACGTGCAGGGCACCCTCACCCACCGCTTCTGGGCCATCCCCAGCATGTGGGTGTGGCAGCGCAGCCAGCTGGTCGACCCCCGCAAGGGTCACCCTGTCTACTGCGCCGGAGGACCCGCCCGGCTGCTCAACCTCGACGGCATGCGCCACGCCGTCGGTGTCGGCGCAGCAGTCCGCTACCAGCTGTGGTCACGGGTCGTGCACGGCACCCGCCCTGCCACCCCGTGGACCCAGTTCCTGGTCCGGCACCTCGCCGACCCCGACAAGCTCCCGCGCGACGCCGCGATCGCGGCGTACAACGCGCAGCCGCGCGTCAACGCGATCCGGATGCACAACGCCGTCACCTACGGCGCCGGTCGTCTCAACCTGCGCGAGCTGGAGATGTTCCAAGCCGGCTGCATCGCGTACCAGCACTACAGCGCCTCCACTGCGCTGGCCGGTGACACCGTGCTCACCGCCGAGGGACACCGCTTCGCTCCCGCGAGCGACGCCTTCGCCGACCGGGTGACGTTCCTGGAGCAGACCAACCGCTACTTCGGCTGCATCGACGCCGACCAGCGGCTGCTCGCCGTCGCCGTCTGACACCACAACCGGAACCGGTCGGGCCAGCCACGCACCGCATCCCTGCATCCGGGGGACGCAACGCGTGCACTGCCCGACCGGCCTACCACCTCGGCCGGCACAGGCCAGCGGTGCCGCCGGCCGGATCCGCACAAACGACAGAACAAACGAGGGAGTAGCCATGCCCGTACACCTGTACTTCGAGCTCGAGGCAGTGCTCGAGCACGCCCGGTTCGCCGTCCTCGCCGACTACAACCTGAGGACTGAGCAGGAGGCCGCCACCGACGTCGCCGCCCGCCCCGCGCTGTGGTACTTCCGAGAAGGAGGACAGGTACACCTCCACGGCAACGGATTCATGCGGCACCACCTGCAATCCCGCAGCCCAGCCGACGTCTCTGCGCAATCGCACGCCGCGCTCACCACACCGGCCGTACGCCCCCCGGACCGCAGTCACGCCGCAGTACTGCCACTCCTGAACCCGGATGGGCCGTCGCTGATCGATGACCTGTACCGGGGTCTCGCCGCAGGAATGCAACTGGCCGTGCTCAACCCGGCCACACTCCATCTGGGCGTCGGCCGCCGCCGTATCCGCAGCGTCGCCACACCAACCGGCCCGCACCTCGCGACCCTGGGCGGACGGCCACGCCTTTCGACGCAACCGCTGCCCTACGGCAGCAACAGCAGCAGCCTGCCGATGCTGCGGCGGGTGTCCTGACTCCACCAGTACGAACCGACCGAACCGGTGACCTGCCTCAAGCAGGCGAACACCTACCTCGCCTACAACGACGAGGAGCAGCAACTGCTTGCCGTCGCCGTCTGACACCACAACCAGAACCGGTCGGGCCAGCCACGCACCGCATCCCTGTACCCAGGGGACGCAACGCCTGTGCTGCCCGACCGGCTCCACCCCAGGCCGCCTGCACGGCCGCTGCGGAAACACGCCAGCACATCGGGCGGTCCACCCCGATGTGCCGCACGCACGTCCGCAAGCCCCCGCACCGGATGACCTGCCCATGCACACCCGGCTGTGCACGGACTGACAGCACCCACTCGCCGGGCACACCACCGGCCCCGTCCGCTCACCGCATCCGCCGGCACTCACCGTGTGTCCCGGCGGGCCGAGCGACGCACCGGTGCTCATCACTGCATCCCTATCTCCAAGGAGGCCAAGCACCATGGCGAAACTGATCCGCACCGTCGTCACCGACGACCTTGACGCAAGCACCGACGGCGTCGGCACCTACCGCTTCGCCCTCGAAGGCGTCGACTACGAGATCGACCTGTCCGAGGCCAACCTGGCAACGCTCCGCGGCGCCCTCGCCCCATTCGTCGCCGCCGGCCGGCGCCTGCCCAAGCAGCAGCGCCCGCTCACCCGCAGCTACGCCGCTACCGGCGACGCGGAAGCCGTGCGTTCCTGGTGGGCGACCAACTCGGACCGCAAAGACCTGCCCGAGTACCGAGGCCGCGGCGCCATCCCGCACGCGGTCCGGGTCGCCTTCGCCGCCGCACCGCGCACAAACCCGCGTGCCGGGTCCCGCTGAACCCCCGCCCACCTTGCCCCCGGCCGGTCCGCGCCTGCGTGGACCGGCCGTCATCGCTGTCTCCGGCGACCCGCCGAGGTCAGTCGAACGACTTGCTTTCGGTGCGCCGACCAAGCGTGCATCAGTGCACGCCTCACCACGAAACCCTGCCAGCGCAGGGAGAAAGGGGCCTGACATGCCCGAACGCACCGCCTTCGACACCATCGACACCGCCATGGTGGTCAACTCGGAGACCACCAGCGAGACCACCACGGCCGGGACACCGCCGCTGGACGACAAATCGCAGCGGATCGTCCTCGCACTCGCCGAACTCGGCCCGCAGAGCGCCGGTAACCTCGCCACCCACCTCGGCATCGCCTATCCCACGGTCACCCCCAAGCTGCGCAAGCTCAACGCCGCCGGGGTCGCCGAATCCGCCAAGGCCGACAACCGTCAAACAGTGTGGAAGTTGACCGGCGACGGTCAGGCACTGGCCGTCGTCCTCGCGGCCCAAGCAAACGCCGCTGACGCGGAACCCGCCGGCGCAGCCGCGACCAGCACGTCGGCGGTGACGCCACCACCTGCTGACCTGGAACGGCACGCCGGTCAGGAGGTCGGCCAGCACACCCGCACCGAACTTGCGGCCGGCGCCGCAGTCACCGATGCACCGGACATGCCGACGCAGGACGCCGACCCGGACGGTGGTGAGAGGAGCGACCCCGACGACTCGGCAACCATCGCGCTCGACGCCGACGGCACCGAGCACGAACACGACCTGACGTCCACGGCGGACGACGTATTGGGCACCGCCGACGAGCTGACAGCCGCAGACCCGCAGCCCGCCACCGCCGATGGCCCAGACGCCCTCGCGGTAGGCGACACCGAAACGGCCACCAATCCTGGCACATCGAACAACAACACCGTCACGAGCGTGGGCGGCACGGGCGGCGAGGCGGCGACGGCATCGAGCGACAGCCCGCGTCCTGCGCGGCGGGCCGCGGGAGATTTGGACCGCAGCATCCTCAGGATTCTGCAGGCCCATCCGGAGCGGGTCTACAAGGTCGGCCAACTGTGCAAGCTGATCAACAACGCTGAGGAGGGGACCGGCCTGCCGAAGGCCAGCGGGGGAGCGGTCGTCCTCGCCGCGCAGCGCCTCGTCGCCCGCAGTCAGGCCGTCCTGGCGGTGGAGAAGCCGACCAGCTTCCAACTGCTCGCCGACCCGGCCAACCCGGCCAGTCCCGCTGCGGCGGCGACGGTCGCTGAGCCGACGTCGGTCACCGCATCCACCTGACCTGAGCCCGGATCGGATCGCCCGAGGGCGGGCGTCGGAAGTCGGACCTACCACGCCCACCCTCGGCGCTCCCCAACACCAGGAGCGTCCCCATTGTCCACTGCTCTCGAGTCCGTGCTCACCGCCGCCGGAGGTGTCCTCGCCGGTATCGCCGTGGTGGCCGTGCCGCTGCTGCGGCTGCGACACGCGCTGCAGCTCGCCCGCTACCAAGCCAGTCACGATGACACCACCGGCCTACCCAACCGACGGGCCCTGCTCACCGCCCTGCGCCGGTCCATCGTCGACGGCCGGCCGTTCGGGCTCATCCTGCTCGACCTCGACCAGTTCAAGGCCGTCAACGACACCTACGGCCACGAGGCCGGCAACGACCTGCTCACCGTGGTCGGGCAGCGCCTCACCGGGCTACCGACGCCGGTGCGGCTGGCCGCCCGGCTCTCCGGCGACGAATTCGCCGTCCTCGTGGACGGTGGCCCGGACGAGGTCCGCGTCGCCGCCTGGGACGCGGCGGCCGTTGTCGCATCCGAACCCGCAGTCCTCGACGGCGGCGTGCGGGTGACCGCTCGAGCCAGCGTCGGCTATACCACCAGCCGGCTCGGCGACACACCCCGCGACCTGCTGCGCGACGCCGACCAGGCCGTGTACCACGCCAAGACCCATGGCTGCGGCGTCAGCCGCTATCAGCCCACCAGCACCCCCGCCGCGGCGCCGCGCTGTCAAGACACCGGACAGCGCTGCCGCGACCACCGCTGACACGCCGGCAACCCCAGCCGGCCGCAATCACCGACGCCTGACGGGCGTCGCCGAACCCCAGACGACTCATCGACCGTCGGCCGTCCGGCGAGCGGCCGCCGCAACCACAGCCACCCCTTCCACCGCCTGACGACTTGACCTTCACGGAAAGTCGAGCGTCGATCTGAGATGTCGCCGTCCGGGCTCTGCGTGACACCGGGCTCCCAGGCCCCGCAGGGCCGGGCGGCGACCCATGCCGCCATCGGTCGACAGGCCGCCGCCCGCGCCCACACGGCCGGTGGCACGGATCCACCCGGCGGTACCACCGTGTTCCGCCCCGCCGGCAACGCGACGCGATGCCGTCGGCGCGCGGGTGGCGGCCGCACAGGACGCCGGCGACAGCCAGAAGGCCGCGTTCGCCCACTGACACGCGGGTCGACCGCCACCACCGCAACCACCGACGACGGCAGCGGCACACACAGCATCGCGGCCGAGCCGGCACGGCACCCACCTGCGCGTCGGCTACCCCGGCGCCGAGCACACGAAGGAGAACCAGAATGGACAACGGTGACCGCCCTGACCGGCACACCGAACCGTACGAGCACGACGGCAGCGCGGCCGCGTCCGATCCGGCCGTTGCCGACACGCTCGCCTACCCCATCTCCCCGGACTACGTGAAGTCGTGGACGCCGGTCCGCGCGCTGTGCGAACTCATCGCCAACGCCCTCGACGAGGACCGCGACGCCAAGGTCGGGTGGGCCAACGGGATCCTCACCATCACCGACGACGGTCCGGGCATTCCGGAGGAGGGCATGATCCTCGGCCACTCCACCAAGACCATGCAGCAGATCGGGCAGTTCGGCGAAGGCAAGAAACTCGCCTGCCTGGTCCTGGCCCGCAGCCCCGAGATCGGCGCGGTGCGCTGCGAGACGGTCGGCTACGGGTTCACCCCGACCGTCGAGCGGCGCCGGTTGCTCGAAGGGCTGATCCCGTCCCTGTCCGGGCAGGGCGCTGAAGTCCTCGTCTACCACCTGCGCGCCAACGACCGAACTCGCGGCACCGCCTTCACCGTCGCCTGCGCCCAGGAACTGGCGGAGGAGGCGATCGGACGGTTCCGGGCGCTCAGCGAACCCGGCTACCACCCACCCACGAACCCGGGCACCTGCGTGCTCACCGACACGCCAGGCCGGGTGTGGATCGGCGGCGTGCTGGTCTCCACCATGCCGGGCCTGCTCGGCTCGTACGACCTGCCGCTAGACGACAAGGGTCTGCAGAACCGCGACCGGACCGTGATCGAGGCCGGCGCACTCCGCGACGCGGTCCGCGCCATCCTCGCCGCCAGCGACGACCAGGCCGTCGTCGACCGGTTCGCCACCCACGTGCTCGCCGGCGGGAAGCTGCGCGAACCCGAGCAGTTCTTCCCGGCCGTCACCGCCGCCCGACCCCGCGCAGCGTGGCGGGCCTGGGCGCGGGCACACCTGCCGGCCAACGCGTTCTACGCCGGAACCCGCCAGGAAGAGGCGGTCCTGGACCTGCAGGACATGGACTACACCCCGGTCACGGCCAGCGGACTGCCCGGCTACCAGGAGCAGACCCTGATGGCCCTGCTCGGCGTCGAGGTCGCCCGCGTGCGCCAGCAGCGGCACTACGAACGCAACCACGACAAGACGACCTGGGTACCGGACCGGGACCTCACCACAGCCGAACGCGACCTGCTGAGCGCCGCACGGGCGCTGGTCGACCGGGTGATCGGACCGTTCGCGCTCGACCGGGTACGCGTCTACGGCAACAGCGAGGAATCCCCGTGTGCGGACGGGTTCTACACCCCGGGCACCGGCGACGTCGCCGTCCACCGCGATGTCCTCGCCGACCGGCACCGGACCCTGTCGGTCCTGTTTCACGAGGCGGCCCACCGAGTCAGGCACCGCGGCGGTGGCCGCTTCATCCCCAGCACGGACTACAGCGACCGCAGCCGCGGCTTCGAGCACATGCTCACCGAGTTCGGCGGTCTGCTGCTCGGGCTGCTGGCCGACCTCGCCGACGGCGGCGCCCTGCCCGAACCGGTCGCGCCGCCAACGCCAGGCAACCGGCGGCGGGTCCGGCTGACGGCCGCGGACGACCCGGCCGTGCCGGTCAGCCGCCGCGAACTGGCGCACCTGCTCACCGACCGGCTCCCGCACGCGCTGACCGCCGGCGGGTTCACCGACGAGCACGACATGGTCACCTCCACCGCGGTCCGGCCCGTGTACTGGAGCCTGCTGACCCGCCCGAGACCGGCCGGGTTCCGCCGCCAGCAGGGCGTGAGCACCGCCTGGGACTACGACAAGGTCGCCCTGCTGGCCGAAGCCGTCGGCGTCCACCCGCCCGTGGCGTGGCTTGCTTCCAACCTGTGCGAAGGGCCGCTGCACGGCCGCCGCCGCGACCAGTGGGGCCAGCCCGGCCGGTGGGCGAAGAAGGTCCGCGACCTCATCACCCGCGCCTGCGCCGACCTGGAGGCCATCGGCGGCGCCTACGCCGCACACGTTCCTGCCCTGCGCGCCCTCGCCGACGGCACGACCCCCGCCCCGACCGGCGACGACAGCTGGCAGGCCCCCGCACGCACCCTGATCACCCTGGAACGGCAACGCCTGCACCTCGACGGCGACAGCCAGTCCCACTGACCGCCCAAGCCCGCCCAAGCCCGCCCAAGCCCGACCGAGGCGACACCGCACCGCGATCACAGCCCGGGCAGTCCGCCGCCACCGTCGGGCGAACCGTCGCGGCACCACCGCTCGCATGACTGGGCCACCGCACCGACTGCCTGTCGAAGGCGAAACCCCGAGCTCGGCACCAGCCCCGCGCCACGCACCAACCGGTACGGGTGCTTCGCCGTGCCCCGCGTCGGCGATGCCGGCGCGGGCCGCCGAACCCCCCTTCCGTCCCCGGCGGCGAACAGCCACCAACCATCCACAGTGGAGGAACCAATGCAGTACGAATCAGGCCAGCGCGTCGCGCTGGTCCACACCAGCGACCCGCACACCGAACTACGCCCCGGCGACCAGGGCACCGTCCGCCGCTACAACGCCGAACAGCGACGCGTCGACGTCGCCTGGGACAACGGCTCGACCCTGTCGATGCTGCTCGACGACGGCGACGCCATCACTGCCGTCCCCACCACCAGCCCGGCCCTCCCCGCCAGCCCGGCCCTCCCCGCCAGCCCGGCCCTCCCCGCCAGCCCGGCCCTCCCCGCCAGCCCGGCCCTCCCCGCCAGCCCGGCCCTCCCCGCCAGCCCGGCCCTCCCCGCCGAGCCGGCCAGCCCTGCCGCCGACGACGTCGCGTGGACGGACCTCCTCGACGCGCTGCATGCCGCCGGCACCGCCGACGGGACGGCCGCCGCCGAGTGGTGGCTACAGGACACGATCGGCGGGCGCGCCAGCGGCGACACCGCCGCGACGGCCCGACGGATCCTCGACGGCATCGACGACGAGGACCCCGCCGTCCTGGACACCCTGCCGGCTGCCGACGCCGACCGGTCCGACAGCACGACCACCCAGTACTACGCGGTCGCGGGGGACGGCCACGCCACACACCTGACCCGCGAGCAGGGGCGGCATGCCGTGGACGCCTACCGCGACGGGTACACCACGGCGGTCACCGACACGGTCGTCGCCGCGTGTCGTCGCCGGCTGCACCCGACCGGCGACGACCGGGACCTGTCCCACCTGCACCCCGACAACGTCACCTTCGGCAGCGTCGGAGTGTTCTCCGGCGACTGGAACGCCGCCGCCGCCGGCGCGCCGGTCCCACTGACCGCCGGCTACGTCGGCACCCTGACCGACCGGTGGAACGGCTGGGCCGTGTTCACCTGCACCAAGACGGTGGCGGAGGCGATCGTCGCCGACCAGCAGCAGGTCCGCAACGCCTACCGCGCCGACCTCGCCGCCGCCGGGGTGCCCGAGCCGGACCTGGACCGGCAGACCGGCGAGGCATACGCGCGGATGTGGTGGGACGGCGACGTCATCGTCGTGGACTCCACCGTCCAGCACGACGACCCCGAGGCGGTCGAGCGGATCACACCCGACAGCCGGGAACGGTACGTCGTGATGGGCGGATCCTGGTGCTGGGAGGCCGTCGACCCCTACGACTGCGCCCGCATCGTCGGGGAACTCCCCGATCCCGACGCGAGCCAGGAGTGGGTCCTGCTCACCCACGCCCCGTACACCACGCTCGCCCCGGCGCCGTACACGGTGACAGTCCTGGTCTCCCTCGGCGTCGGACGCGGCTACAGCGGTGAACTGTGCCACGACGGCGCACCGGTCGCCGCGGTCGTCGGTGCCGCCGCGTCCGCCGCCACCGAACCTGCCGGCGCCACACCCGCTGACCCGGCATCCACCGCCGCACCCGATGGCGCGGCGCCGATGGCGGTGCTCGCCGCGACCAGCGACCGGTTCGACCCCGAGGCGTGGCAGGCATATGTGGCGGCGGCCCGCTGCTGGGGTGCACCGATGACCGAAGCCGCCGTCCTGGACGCCCTCACCCTCGAGACCCTGCTCGGCCACGCCACCGACGACGCGATCACCGCCGGGGACACCGTCGTGCGGCTCCTCGACGACACCGGCACGATCTGCGACCTCGTGCGCGTCAGCCCGGCCCCGGCCACCCCGGGCGCGTTCCACGCCCTGCAGGCCCGGCTGCGTTCCATCCGGCCCGACCCGCGCGGCGTGGCCTGGCAGTACTGGAACGGCCGGGTCTGGCGGCACCTCGCCAACGCCGGCGTTGACCGGTCGCCCACGAGCAGCGAGACCACCCCCGCCGGCTGACCGGCGGGCCGACGGCCCCGTCTGACACACCCCGGCGACCAGCCGGACCGCCTATGACGACCGCGCCACCCGCCACCCCGGCGGTGGCGCGGTCGTCGCTGTGCCCGCGCCACCCATCGACCGTCACGTACCGATCCGCAGGAGGACGTCGTCCATGTCGTTCCACGACCACAGTGCGACCCGAACGCCCGCCACCTACCGCACGACCCGCCCGGCCACCTACCGCACCACCAGCCCCACCACGGAGGCGTCAGGCCCTTCCGTCGACAGCACCGCAGGTCCGTACGGCGCGCTGCCGCGCGTCGTCGCACCGAGGCCAGCCACGCCCGGCCAGGCGCCGCGGCATGCCCACCCCGCCCCGCAGGACACCGTTGGTAGCGCCGCTGCGCTGGCCGGTGACCTGCGCAGCGACCGGTGCTCTGCCGGGGCGCGGCGTACGGTTCGGGTCCACTACGTCGACAGCGACTGCCTGATCGGGGTGCGCGACCCGTACCGGCCCGACCTGCTGCGGGCCCGAGGCGTTGATGCCGGCGGTCACCCGCGCGTCATGCTGCCCGTCCTGCGCCGGCTCTTCACGGCCGCCGGCCGCGACAGCACCCGCCTCGCCACGCGGCTGCTCGCCTACGACTGGCTCTACCTCGACCCGGCCGTCCCTACCGCTGCGACGACGTCACGGACCGCCGCCGACGCCTCCACGCGTGGCCGTCACGACACCGGCGGTCCGCTGCAGCGCGGCACCGGCCGGCGGGTCATCGCAGGCGTCGGGATCACCCACGCCGCGACCGGACCGGACGGTGTCGCCGACGGCGACCCGGTCACCGTCGTGCCGCTGGCCCACCTCGGCCTCCTCGACACGGCGTGGCTGTACCTGCTCGACCCCGCCGGAGACAGCGTCACCGTCCACACCGGCGACGGCGGCCTCCTCAGCCGTCACCTTCTCGACGCCTGAACCGCCACCTCAATCCCGAAGCCGCGCGGCGCGGCGCCTCCCGAGCGCACCGGCCGGACCACAACCGCCGGCCAACCGCGTGCCGGGACGCTGCGCCGCGCCTGTCTGTCGGCCCTGCGCCCGTACCCGTGCCGTCACCGAAAGGACCGCCCTCGATGCACCGCCCTGCCAGCAATCTCCACCTCACCGGCCACAACCGGCCGCAAGCCCATGTGGGCACCGGCACCCGTTCCCGCGTCCGGCCGCGCACCGGCGGACCGCCGGCCGTCACGGGGCCGTCATGACCAGCCGGGTACTCGCCCTCGCCGCCGCGCTCGTCTGCGCGGTCCTGCTCGTCTGCGCCGGGCTGACCGGGGTCGTGTTCACCGGCGGCAGCGCCTCGGCCAGCTGCACCCCGATCCAGCCCGCGACCAGCCAGCCCGTCGGCCAACCGGCGCCATCGGCACCGAGCGGACCGTTCCCGGCGATCGGCCGGTGGGACGCCACTCAGGTCGGCAACGCCGCCACCATCATCTCCACCGGCGTCGCCCGCCGGCTCCCGGCCCGCGCCTGGGTGATCGCCGTCGCCACCGCCATGCAGGAATCCAGCCTGCGCAACATCAAGTACGGCGACCGGGACTCGGTCGGGCTGTTCCAGCAACGCCCCTCGCAAGGCTGGGGCACCGTCGAACAACTGATGGATACCGTCTACGCGGCCGGGAAGTTCTACGACAAGCTCGTCACGATCCCCCACTGGCAGACGCTGCCGCTGACCGAGGCGGCCCAGGCCGTACAGATCAGCGGCCTGCCCGACGCGTACGCGCAGTGGGAACCCGACGCGGTCACCATCGTGCAGACCCTCACCGGCCTGACCGGCGGCCTCGCCGCCTGCGGCATCATCATCAGTCCGGAAGGCTGGACGCAGCCGGTCAGAGCCAACCCGGGTTCCGGGTTCCGCACCGCGGACCGGCCGACCCACGACGGGGTCGACCTGATGGCCGCCCGCGGCACCCCGATCCATGCCGCCTCCGCCGGCACCGTCAGCCGGGTGCGGTGCAACGCCGCCGACGTCCGGGACGCCTCGGACTGGGGCTGCGACCGCGACGGCGACCCGAACCTCACCCGCGGCTGCGGCTGGTACGTCGACATCGAACATCCCGGCGGGATCGTCACCCGCTACTGCCACATGCTCACCCGCCCGATGGTCGCCGAAGGTCAACCCGTCGCCGTCGGTCAGGTCATCGGTGTCGTCGGCACGTCCGGCCACTCGTCCGGCCCGCACCTGCACTACGAAGTGCACCTCGCCACCGACGGTAGCCATGACCACAGCCCCGCCAGCGCGGTCGACCCGGTCTGGTGGCAAGCCGCCGTCGGTGCCCCGCTCGGCGCCTGAGCCCTGCAATCCCTTACCGGCCAAGCGTTCGCGTCACAGCGCCAGGACGACTTGGCCAAACGCGGCACGGCAAGCGTCGATCGACACGATCGGCTCGATCCGCCCTGCATCCCTACCCACTGGAGTCGCCGGTCCGGGTGCTGTCACACCCGGCCGGCAGGAAGGAGTACCCGTTGACCAACCACCACACCAGCGGTGCCCACGTCGAGGTTCGAGGTGGGCATCCGCCAGGTCTGCGCGCCGCCGTCACCGCCTCGCTGGCCCGCGTGGAGGCTCGACTCGACCGGCACGGCTGGGACCAGCCACCGGCCCTGATCGGCATCTTCCACCACCCGCGCCCGTACCCGACCCGCACCGTCACCTCGATCACCACCTTGACCTCCACTGTGGACACTGCGGCGGATCTGGTGGTCGAGGTCGACGCCGGTCTGGTCGCACCGGCGACCTGGCACCGCCCGCACCCGACCAACCCGGCGGTGAACCTGCACCCGGTCGACGTGCTGCTCGGGCTGCCGGCCGAACTCACCGGACCGGCGATGCGGGACTGGCTGCGCGACTGGTTGCACCACGACGGGCGGCGACTGGTCGGGTTCGGGTTCTGCTTCGAAGCATGGCAGGGCATGATCCGGCCCGGCTACCGCCACGGCGACCTCGCAGCCGCCCCCGCCACGCAGCGCACCGAGGTCCGCGCCGTCGCCGCGCTCGACACCGCCGGGCACGCCTGGCAGCTCATCCGCCGCCGCGACGCAACCCGGCCCGCCATCACCACCAGCGACAGCACCGGCCAGCACATCGCCGCAAGTCGAGTGCTGACAGCCCTGCGCCGCCTGAACCAGCTCGGCCACAGCCGGTGAACCGCACCATCCCGACTCTGTCCACGCCACAGCCGGCAGCAACCGGCGCGAACCTCGCAAGGAGAACCCGCTGATGTCCACATCCTGCCTGCTCGGCAGCTGTCACCCGGACGGCCGTTCCGCCACCGTCGTGGAGGTGTCCGCCGGCTACCCGCCGGAACAGATGCTGCCTGTCCTGCGCCGGGTCCACGCGGTGGCCTTCGACGGCGAGACGACGCTCATGACCCAACGGCTGCTGGCCCACGGCTGGCTGCAGCTCGACCTCGATCTGCCGACCGGCCCTACCGCCGAGGCGAGGTTCGCCGGCGTCCTCACCCACACCCCGCTCGGGCTGATCTACGCCGATCCGCCGGCACCGTTCCAGGTCCGGCTCGGCCAGCCGCTGCAGGCCGGTATGGCGCAGTGGCTGTATCTGCTCGACGAGCGTGACGACGCGGTGGTGGTGTACGAGGCGACCGTGCACGGCCGCTGGGCCCGGCACAGCCACCACCCGCTGCGCCTCACCCGCCCCGAACCGCTCCCCGCGGCCTTCGCCGCCGCCGGCGACGCCGCGACCGCGCACCGGCCGCACCGGTGGCGGCCGGCATGGGTGTCCCTGGACGGCTGGTCCAGCGCCTGGGACGGCCACATCTGCACCGTCGAGCACGCCCGCGGCGTCATCGTCGCCCGGCTCGACACCGACACCCTCGCCGGCGTCATCGCCGACACCGACGCCTGGTTCGCCCAGCGGCGGCCCGGCTCCGGGCTGCCGGTGCTGCACCTGGACGGCGGGCGGCTGACGGTCACCTGGTTCGCCGGCACCGGCCACCGCCAGCAGCACACGATCGACGCGGACAGCGACGGCCGGTTCATTCTCGGCCCGCACGTGCTGCCGTGGATCCTCGCCGGCGAAGGCGTCCCCGGCAGCGACCCGCGGCACCTGCGCAACGGCATCCCGCCGATCGTGGAGTGGGTCACCGAGGCGGGCCTGCACGCCTGCCACCCCACCCTGCGCCGCTACCCGCTGCCGGTCCTCGCCGCGGCGCTGCGCGCCCTCAGCGGTGGCCTCGGCGGCGGTACAGGCGGCGGCATCGGCATCCTCGCGCCGACCGACGGTGTCACCGGCCACCACGTGTGGCTGCTCACCGACAGCCACGCTCTGCTCGTCACCCCGACCAGCCACGACCCGGACGCCGGCACCGTCACCCTGCCCCGGCCTCTCGCGGGCAGCTGGACCCACGACCAGCCCGTGCCGGTGCTCACCGCCGAGCAGCTCGCCGCGTTCTGCGCCCGCCCGCACCCGGCCGCCTGAACCCCGAAGGCCATCGGAACCCCGACGCCGGGGTGCCGGGTCCCGGGGTCAACCCGGCAGCCGCCGGCGTCGCGAAATCCGCGTAGCCGGCAACGACCACCAACCACGTTCATAGACAAGGAGGAGTCCCGCAATGGGAACCCGAGCATTCGTCGGCCGCCGAGACGCGACCGACCCGACCGTGGCGCACCTCCGCTACGTGCACAGCGACGCCGTCCCCGAGTACATGGTGCCCACGCTGGTCGCCATCACGCAGGTCACGTTCGCCGGCGACAGCACCGCGACCGTCGCCGCGCTGCTGGCGCACACCTGGGCCTACCTCGGCGCCGACGTGACCGAAGAGGACACCTTCCTGGACGGCGACACGCCGGTTCCCGGCGTCGGCATGATCCTCGGCGCCGCCGAGACGCAGCCACCCACCACGCTGCCGGTGGCGCGACTGGCCGACCTGCCCGCGCAATGGGTCTACCTGATCGACCCGCACGCCGGCACCCTCACCGTGCTGTCCACCGACGACCCGGCCAACCCGGCCGCCATCTACACCTTCACCCACACCGCCGGAGGCCAGCGATGACCGGTCAGGATCCGGTGGACCCGGCCGAAACCGGCACCGCGCCTGCCATTCCGACGGACACCCCGCAGTCGTGCACCTGCCGGCAGCGAGCCGAGCGGGCCGAGGCCCGACTCGCCACCCACGAGGCCGCAGTCGCGCAGATCCGGCACAACGTGCGCGACGGCGTCGCCGCGGGCAACTTCGACCTCGACGTCACCAACGACCTGCTCACCGCGCTCGGGCTGGAGCCGCTGCGGCGGTACTGGACGGTGAACCTCGCCGTCGCACTGACCATCAGCGTCGCCGCCACCGACGGCGACGACGCGTTCACCACCGCACGGAACCTCGTCGAGCACCTGCTCGACCAAGCCGAGTTCGTCGACGACCACGACCTCAACGACGTCGACGAGGCCATCCCCGGCGGCCTGGCCGACGAACCAGACGCCCGGACGGCAGCCGACCCGCGCCGGGTCTGAACCGCCCCCACAGCACCGACCCGGGCCGATCTCCCGGCCCTCCGCGCGCTCGGCGATCCGCCGACTGCCGCGCCCGCTGCTTCCCGACCACCATCGCCGCGCCTGGCTGCTGCTCGCCCAGGGCGGGCGCAGCCAGGCCGGCCGACCCGAAAGCGAGCACACCCACACCATGGACCGACGTCTCTGGTTCGACCTGCACGCCACCGTGCTGCACGCCGAACACGCCCTCACCCGCGCCGCACACCCCGCGCTGATCCTGCGCGACGGCCCCAGGCCACTGCTGGACAGCAACGGCATCCCGATGTTCACGGCCACCCCCGCCACGCGGGCCCTGCACACCGATGACCTCACCACCACCGGTGACGCGGTCACCGACATCGCCGTCCGGCTCGGACCCGACCGACCGCTGCGGTTGCCGCTGCAGACCCGATCGTCGCTGACCGGGACGCCACTGCGGGACCTGCTGCGCCGCGGCGCACACGACGGTCACCGCTGGTGCACCGTCGACCTCGACACCGCCGGGCTGCGGGCGGTCACCACCGAACCCGTCCGCGACGGCCAGCCACCCGCATCCGCGGTGTGGCGCGACGCGCACCTCACCGCCGCCGGCCTGAGCACCTACCCGGGACAGACGTGCCCCGGATACCGGCTGCACGGTGGGGCACCCGCCCGATTCGCCACCGACGTGCTGCGCCGGATCATCGCCGACACCAGCTGCAGCCACACCACCGGCTGCCCCGTCTTCACCGTCGTCGAGGACGGCGTCACCTGGCTGGTCGACGAGATCGGTGACCGCACCCCGGCCACCGCCGCCGACGACGGCTGGTGCTGCGTGGCGCACCCGGCGCTGCCGTGGACCGCCACCGCCGTACCCGACCCCGAACCGGATGCCGTGTTCGGGTACGGACCCGACGGCAGCAGCGAGCAGTGCGGCGTCTGCGGCGCGGTCAACGAAACCAGCTACCACGAGCTGCCGTCGATGGCCGGCTACGACCTCGACACCGTGCTCACCTGCACCATCTGCGGCTCCGCCGACGTCACCGACCCGATCTTCGGTGCACGGCCGCGGCCGAAGCCGTGGCCGCCCCAGCCCGAAACCCAGCCCGAACCGTCCAACGGCTGGCCCGACCCGCACGGTGCCGACGACCGCAGTGGACCGACGGACGGAGCTGGGCGATGACCGGCATCGACGACGACTGGACCCTGGACGAGGGACGCGACTGGATGCCCGAAGGCTGGTGGCGCCTCGAAGGGCGGATCCCGCTCACCGTCCGGTCCGGGCACAGCGACATCCCCGGGCTGCCGCTGCTGGCGTTCGGCCCACAGTTCTCCGGCGGGGTGCTGTCGGTGTACGGGCCGCGCTACCTCGACCTCGGGCACTTCACCCGCTGGGACGCCACCCGCAACTGGACGACCACCAGCGAACGGGAGGCGTACGACGCCCTGCGCGACGCGCACCCGGACACGTTCACCACCGTCATCGGCGGCGACGGACCCGCCGAAGTGTGGCTGGTGCTGCGCCTGACCCGGCACACCGACCCGGTCACCGACACGCTCCTGACCGTGCACGACCGCACCTGCCCGGCCGGCGCCCACCCCTGGGCCAACCTGACCTACTGAACCGCCACCCGAACCTGGCGTGCCCGCACCCCCGACTGCTGCACCGGCGCCTGCCGCACCTCGGTGTCATCCACGCGGGCAGTTGTCACGCCAGGGCGGCGGCTCGACGGCATTGATCCTGTACCACCGGCCGCCGCACAGGCAGGCCGGGCGCCACCTGCTGATGCAACACCGGGTGTGGTCACCCGCCCTCGCGCCCCTTGGCCGACCGGCCGAGGAGGACGAAGCAGGACCGCACCCGTCTCCGCTGCGCGGATCCATCCGCCCGCGCACCCGGAGACGGGTGCGCGGGCTCGACCTGCGAATCGAGGCACCACATGACCACACCAACGCCGAGCCCGGCCACGCCGCCGACGGCGGCCACCGCGCCCAGCGGCGCCTCCGCCGCCGACCCGGGCACCGAACCTACGGGCAACCGGCCCGGATACCTGTACCGCAAGGTCGCCCTGTACCTGGTCGAGCATCCCGACGAGTTCCACCAGCCGGGCGCGATCAAGACCGCCCTCGGTGTCCCGTCCTCTGGGGCGGTGTCCGAGGTGCTCAAGAAGATGACCGCCGCCGGTCACGCCACCCACCAGCGCGACCCGCACCACCGGTTCCGCATCACCCAGGCCGGCATCGACGCCGCCGGCGCCCTGCCACCCGCCGCACCCCGTCCCGCCGGCAGCGGTGGGGGAGCCCGGCCTGGGCGGCGCGGCCCGGTCACCCGCCCCAACGGCGAGCACTACTTCCCCCGCCGGCTCGCCGGCGCCACCGACGTCGACGTGCTGCACCGGCTGCGGGACAAGCGGATCCCGGTGCTGCTGTACGGGCCGCCCGGCACCGGCAAGACCGCCATGGTCGAAGCCAGCTTCCCGGACCTGCTCACCATCACCGGCACCGGCGACACCGTCGTGGAGGACTTCCTCGGCAACTTCATCCCGCTGCCCGACGGCGGGTACGAGTTCGTCTACGGCCCGCTCGTGCAGGCGATGCGCCAAGGGCGGGCGCTGCTCATCGACGACGCCACCCTCATCCCGCCGAAGGTCCTCGCGGTGCTGTACCCGGCGATGGACGGCCGGCGGGTCATCCACATCCCCGGCTACCGCAACGAACGCGTCGAGGCCGTCGACGGGTTCTACGTCATCGCCGGGCACAACCCCGGCGTCCACGGCGCCATCCTCACCGAAGCCCTCGCGTCCAGGTTCGACGTACACATCGAGGTCACCACCGACTGGGACCTCGCCAAACACCTCGGCGTCCCCGCCGCCGCGATCGCGGCGGCGCAGACGATCAACGCCGACCTGGACGCCGGGAAGGTCACCTGGGCGCCGCAGCTGCGTGAGCTGCTCGGCTTCAGCAAAGTCCGCAAGACCCTCAGCCTGCCAGCCGCCGTCGCCAACCTCGCCGGCCGCGCCCCCGAAGACGACCGGGCCGCGGTCATCGCCGCCCTGTCCACCGCGTTCGGCACCACCGTCACCGCCCTGACCCTCGGCAAACAGCGCTAACCCCGAACCCCGAAGGAGGAACCGTCATGCCAGATCCCAGCAGCCACCTGCACCCGACCGGACTCACCAAACCCGACCCCGACTGGGCCGAGTGGGACCGAGCCTGGACCCGCGAAGTGACGAAACTGACCGGCCGCACCGACCTGACCGTCGTCGTTGCCCCCGGCGCCGGCGGCACCGCACCGGCCTGCTACTACCCGGCCTTCCGCCGGGTCGAGGTCGACGCCGCCCACATCGGGAAGCCCGACGTCGCCGACCCTCGCCGGGCCGCGCACAAGAAGATCGTCCCCACCGGCTACGGCGCGTTGGTCCACGAAGCCGGGCACGCCGCGCACAGCCTGTGGACGGCCCCGCCCGGCACCCCACCGGTCGTCTCGGCGGTCGCCGACATGCTCGAGGAATCTCGAGCGGAAGGCCGTCACCGCGCCCGCCGCCGCGGCGACCGCCGCTGGCTGCGGCACATGGTCAACGTCCTGGTCAACGAGGACGACGCACCCGCCGACGACGTCTGGCACGCCGCGTACGTCGCCGGTCTGCTCCTGGCCAGGGTCGACGCCCGCATCCTCACCGCCAAAGATGTCAAAGCCGTCCGGGCGGCGGTCACCAGCGTCCTCGGCCGCAAACCGCTGGCGCGGCTGCGCGACATCTGGCGGGAAGCCCACACCGTCGGCGACACCGACGCCGAGACGATGATCGAGCTGGCGTGGCGGTGGTGCCGGGTCCTCGGCATCGACCCGCACACACAGCCGGCGACACCCACCGCCGATGAGGGCGAATTTGCCGGAGCGCTCGCCGCCGCGATCGGCGGCTTCCTCGCCGCCGCTGCCGGGCTCAACCCGGCCACCCACACCGCCCAGCGCATCGCCGAACGGCACGGCGCCCCCGCCTCCTGGACGCTGCGCGACCCGACCACCGACGAGCAACAGGCCGCCCGCACGCTCGCCGCCCGGCTCCGCACGGCCCGGACCAGCAGCGTCGAACCGGCCACCCGCCCGTCGGCGATCCCACCCGGGCGGCTGCGGGCCCGCGCCGCGATCACCGCCGACGCCCAACGCGCCGCCGGGCAACTGCCCACCGCCCAACCGTGGCAGCAACGCGCCACCCTGCCACCGCACAAGCCGAAGCTCCACCTCGCGGTCCTGGTCGACGTGTCCTCCTCCATGTGGGCATTCGCCGCGCCGATGTCGTCGGCGGCGTGGATCCTGGCCAACGCCGCCCGCCGCACCGACGCCACCGTCACCACCCTCGCCTTCGGCGCGACCGTGACGCTGCTCGTCCCGCCACACCACAAACCCGCCCAGGTCCACCAGATGCAGGCACGCGACAGCTACGAACGGTTCACCGAGGCGGTCAAACTCGCCGACCAGCTGCTCAACCTGCGCCACCGCGGCACCGTGCGGATGCTCGCCGTGGTCTCCGACGGCCACTACAGCGGGCACATCGATGCCGCGCAGCGCCTCATCACCACCCTGCACCGCACCGGCTGCGCGGTGCTGTGGCTGCACCCCGGCGACAGCGGGTCCTGCCACACCTACACCCACACCACGACGGTCGCGGTCACCAACCCGATCTCGGCGATCGACGTCATCGTCGGCGCCGCCGTCACCGCCCTCACCCAGGCATAACCCGACCCCGCACCGACAGGAGCAACGAAACCCCATGCCAGCAACCGATTCGCGTATCGCGGACTGGGCGAGACAGATCCTCACCGCGGTCGACGACAGCGTCGCCGAAGGTGCCCTCCCCGCCACCGTGCGGTCCTTCACCGAACTACACGACCACTGCGACGCCAACGACTTCCTCATTGACGTCGGTGTCCCGCACGACGGCACCGACGCCACGATCGAACACATCGTCGCCGTGCAGGACGCGGTCACCGCGGCGCTGCAGGCACCCGACCGGCCCTGGTGCACATACGGCACCTGCCGCTACCCCGGCCACAACCACACCACCACCCAGGCCGACGACGGCCGCGACCTGGACACCCCGGTCCCGATGCGCTGCACGCACTGCGGCCAGCCCGCCCACTACGACGACAAACTCGGCGACTACCGCCACGACAACCCCGCCGCGCCCGACTGCTTCCTCATCCGCGCAGCCGAGCGCTGACCTCGCGGCCATCACCGCGAACCCGTCCTCCCCGGCGAACCCCATCGGCCGGACCTGGCCGATGCCGGCACCCGCGAGGACGTGAGTCGCCACCAGCGACCCGCACCACCCTGTTGAGCTGCGCCACTCCCTCACGTCTGGAGTACCCGCATGCCCGAGCACGCAGACCCGCTGCGGTTCCCGCTGCAGCACCACCTCGACGCCCTCACCACGGTGTCCGGGACCGGGCCGGTGGTCGCCGTCGACGTCGACGGGGTGCTCAACCCCGACGACCCCGCGCGGGCCGCCGCGCTGGGCTACCGGCCGCACACCTACGACGGGCTAGGCCCAGACGGGCAGCCGGTCACCGGCACCGTGTGGCTGCACCCCGAGCACGGCCAATGGCTGACCGAACTCACCACCTCGGGCGCCGAACTGGTGTGGTGCACCAGCTGGGGCCCGCTCGCCGCCACCTGGATCGCGCCCCGCCTCGGCCTCCCACCCCACATGCCCGTCATCGGCGTCAAGATCAGCGGCGTGCGCAGGCGTCACCAGTGGAAACTGTTCGACCTCTACCGGGCCATCGGCGACCGGCCGGTCGCGGTCCTCGACGACGCCGTCGGCGGCAAAGACCCCGACGACGCACGCAACCGCACCCGCAACGGCCGGCCCACCCTGCTGGTCCCGGTCCATCCGGGCACCGGCCTGCGCCGCACCGACATCGACACCGTCCTGGCCTGGCTGCGCCACCAGCACCTGCCCACCGATCGGTAGGGCACCGCCCACCGCCACCAGCCAGACCCTCTGGCAAACCGATACCCGCCCACTGTGCCTGGCGGCCGTCCAGACCACCGGACGGCCGCCCCACAGTGCTGAGGAAGGAGCGACATGGACTCCCTGCACGACCCAGAGGTCCCCGACACGGCCCCACCGCCGCTGAGCGTCGGTGACCCGGTCACCGGCAAGACCCGCCTGCTGGCCCGCCAATGCGCGACGTGCATCTTCCGTCCAGGGAACCAGATGCACCTAGCGCCAGGCCGTCTCAAGACGATGGTCGAGCAAGCCATCGTCGACGGCAGCTATGTCATCTGCCACGACACCCTCCCGTACGGCAACTTCCCCGAGGCGCAGCCGGCGGTCTGCCGCGGCTTCGCCGACCGGTACCGCACCTGGCGGCTGCAGGTCATCGCCTGCCTCTTCGGCTTCGTCGACGTCGAGCCGCCCGCCGAACCAGCCGGGGATGGCAAGGGCAGGACCGGATAGCGACTTGACCGACGTCGCTCAGGCGCCACCCGAACGCCACCACCCAGCGCCGGCAGGGCCGCACGGAGTCATGACCGGCGTAGTGCCAGACGCGGCCACGGTCATCGCCTGCGTCCAGCTCGCCCCGAGCATCCGGCTCGGCGAGGTGCAGACAGCAGTGGAGGACCTCTACACGCTCATCGAGCAGATGGCCGCCGTTGTTCCCTGACGTTGCCGCTCGGGCGTCTCCCGCCAACTGATGGTGCCGGCGAGTCGTATGACTGTGAGCGGGTGGAGCGAAATGCCGGCACCGGCAGGGGCCCGTCCTGCTCGGCGCCGGTCTCGCCCCACAGATCGAGCTTGTCGACGAACGTGACAACGAGCGGTAGTGCCCGCTCGCCGGCCGGTGTCAGGGGCGTAGGTCTGGCCGCGCGCCTGGCTCTGGCCGGCTGACGAGGCCGTGATCGACGAGACGCTGCAGCACGAGCGGATGAGTACCGGCGGCAAGATCCGTCTGATCTGTACGGATAGCCCCGCGTTTTGAGAAAACTCATCTGGCTTCGTCCGTGATTTCCGGACCCGTTTGTAGGCGAGCTCGGGGCCCACGGGCTGAAGTCCGATTCTTGTGTTCGTGAGTTCAGGGCCCACCCATGTGGTTGGTCTGACGGCTGGCGAGCCCAACGCCGTCGAGTCGCCAGCGACGTCCCTTGCGCTCTCCGAACCCTGCTGCACTACCTCCAAGCTGTCGTAGGCGACTACGCCGCGTGATGAAGGCGGCCTGGTAGCTCACGAAAGGCCACGAATCACGGCGAATCAGTTCATCCGACGGAGTTCCGGCTGCGTCCGTCCTGGCTCGTCGGCAACGTAGGTCGGGCTCAACTCGTGGAATGCTTCTTCCGCCCATCGCCTGCGCACCGGGTCCGTGCAGGCGTCCAGAAATGCTCGCGCCGCGGCACCGACGTGCTCACGGTGGACGGCCAGCTCGGGAACTCGTACGAGCACCACCGCCGCAGCGATCGCCTCCTGTCGAACACGGGGGTCCGGATCGTCCAGAAACGCGGCGGCGGCATCGTACATCTGGGAACGGAGCTGCCGGACAGCCTGCCACGCCGAGTTCGGGTACCCCAGTGGCGAATGGCCAGCCAGCTCGACGAACTTACGGACGCGGACGTCACCGACTGCTTCCGCGACGAACGACAGCCAGGTCAGCAGATGCCCTCGCAACGGCTGGAGTCTGCCGTCCGGGCTCCGGATCACCGTATCGCCGCCTACCTTGCGGTCCAGCAGCGCCAGCACGTACCGGACGGCCGGCACCGCCGGCTGGAATACGTTCGGATGCTCGATGAACGAGCTGTCCCACAGATACGCCAGGCCCACCGTGACGGACCGCGGATCGTCAGCGACCAGACCGTGCAGCGAAGCCCGCATGTCGGGGTCCGGCAACCAGTACTCGTCCGCCTCGCAGGCCCGCATGATGTCGTCGACCATGTTGCACAGGTCAGCCCGCTCCTCAGCCACGGCAGCATGATGACACAGCATCGACGAGCCGGTGGCGGCCGCTGCATCCACAAGATGATCTCTCGATCCCCTGCACTCAAGGACATCGGTGGGCATGCCGTCCACCAGGGGTGACCAGCGGTTTGTTTGCCAGTTCGGGGACCACCTCGTTCGGGTGGTTTCTGTTGTTCGTGAGTTTCGGGCCCGCCTCGGCCGGTGGGAGCATCGGCTGGTCTGGACGGGAGCCTGCCGATGGCGCCGATGTCGAAGGTCGACCTGTTCGCGGCGATCCGACGGGACTCGCGGGCCGGCATGTCCGTGCGGGCGTTGGCACGGCAGTATCGGGTCAGCCGCCGCACGGTGCGTTCGGCGCTGCAGTCGGCGTGGCCGCAGCCACGCAAACCGCTGCCACCCAGGGCGTCGAAACTCGATGCGTTCAAGCCGATCATCGACGGCATCCTCCGCGCGGACCTGGACGCGCCACGCAAGCAGCCGGGACATCCCGACGCTTCCGCAGCCCACCTACCCGAACCTCGCCGCAGGCCCCGACCCGCCGTTCTGATCAATCCGACATTGACCAGGTGGGTCCCGAACTCACCAACAACGATCAAGCGAAAGCGGCCAACCTGGGCCCCGAAGTCACGCACATCTGGGCCCGGTTCTCACCGACGAAGCCACTCATCGGACGGGTCATCTGAGAAACGCCAGTTCGTAGCCCACCTCGACGCCTTGGCCGGTGCTATTGAGTCGTCGGATGTCCGTTGGGCGATCGGCTTACGGACACCGCAAACGCGCTCAATGCGGCCATGAGCGCACACCAGTCGGCAGGTCGGGCCGCCGAAACGGCGTACGGAGCGTATCGATTGCCGCGGGGTCGCGGCGAGCCGAGCGCGGCGGCGTGAAGGTGATCAAGAGTGAACGCCACGGCGGCGGGCAGCGTCCAGGGGATGGTCGAGTTCTGGTCTGGCGGTAGGTTACGAGCGCCACAAGTTCGGCGAGAGCGCAACAGCCTCTTCAGGGACTAGAAAATGCTCGTCACCGCCGCCCTGACAGGTGCTTGGCCAGCCGTTCGTGGCGGAACTGGTATGCGCCGCCGACTTCTCGCAGGATGCCAGCGGTCTGGGCGTGCGCGAGAAACCGCGCCAGGCGGACCGGCACCCGGCCGCTCAGGACGAGCCACACGTGAGCGCAGCGGTACTGCTGCCAGGCGATGTCGCGGGTGGCGTACAGCAGCAGCGGAACGCCGACGAAGCTCATGACGAAGGAGCTGACGAGGATGACGCCGAGCGTGCCGCCCGCTACAGGGCTGCCCGCCAGGTGCGTGGCATACGGCGCGAACCGGGGCAAGGCCATGGCGGACCAGTCGGCGACGCCGAGCCAGGCGTCGGCGCCGATCGGGACGGGGTGGCCGACGACTGCGTTGCCGGCGGAGACCGACAGTACGGCCGGCACGGCGGCGGCCAGGACGAAGACCCGGCGGTCGGCCCGCAGCACCGAGCGGTGGTCGACCGCGTCTGCGGTGTCGACCGGTGTCTGGACCCAACGCAGCAGGGCGAGCAGCAGACCGATCACCGCGCCCAGGAACGCCGAACCGATCACGTCGCTGCCGCCCAGCGCCGAGAACACTTGGTCGGCGCCAGTCAACCGCAACTCGACGGCCATCGGAGAAGCCGGCGGCGACAGGGTGACGCCACCGGCGAGGAGCGATGATACGAAGTCGCCGAAGCCCGTCAGAAGGTCGGACGAGAAGCCGAGCACGGCGCCGACCGCCGCACCTCGGGCGATTCGCCCGGAGGCCACCTCGGGAAGGTCGCGGAGGCGCGGTGCGATCCGCCGTGGTTGCCGGCCGTCCGTCCGAGCCGCGGCGAGGCCGCCGCCGACCTGGGCGGACAGTAGCGCGACCACGGCGGCGACTACGACCCCGAACAGCTTGGTGTCGTTGAGTCCGGCACTCGCTGGCAGCCCAAGGCTGACCAGGTCAAGGGCCCCACCGAGGACTTCCTTCACCACGAAGGCAGCCGTCTGCGGGCGGTATGCGACGACTAGCCCGACCATGGTCACCACGATGGTCACGGCGACCCGTGATCGAACGCTGCGAAGGGGCCGGGCCGGGGTCGGCACGCGTGCCTGCCGGTCGTGGTTGAGATAGCCGCAGAGCGCGCCGGCGAGAATCAGAGCGGCGCTCACGGGGATCTCCGGCTGAGCCGATCGCTGCAGCAGAGCCATCGTGGCGGCGACGGCGAACACCACACCGGCGACCACCGCCCGGTGGTATCTGTCGACGGCGTCCGCCACCCGTCGCTGCCGGCGGGACGGCAGCATGGCCCAGGGCACGACACAACTCGTTGCGGCGATCGCGAGGACCTGATCGAAGATGCCGTGTGGTGTCACCGATCGAAGCACCAGGACCAGCGCCATCACGCCGAAGACCGTGAGCCACGGGCTCCGGCCGCGTGCGGCGGTCAGCCACGCAGCCTGCGTGAACACCGGTTTTGGCTGCGGCGCAGCCAGGGCGGCCGCGACGCCGCCGACGAGCAGGGCGCTGAGCATGAACGCCAGGTCGGCCGCTGACGCCGCGTTCTGCGGCCGGTACACGATGAACGACAGCGTCAGGCCGAAGGCGGCCGTCACCCCGACGACCGCGCCGAACAGGCCGCCGACAGCCAGCCGCGGGGCGAAGTTATGCAACCGCCACGACGCGATCGTCGGATCGTTCGAATCGATGGTGGCGCGGGCGAGGAAGCGCAGAGTCCGCTCCGCCTCACGGACCCGGCGGGTCGTCGCCCCGCGCCGCACCGGGCGAAGGCGCTCGCCCAGTGCGTATTCGACGTACGCGGCCAGCAACGCCGTCTCGATGGCGGCACGGCCGGCGTAGCGTCGCGGGTCGAGCAGGTCGAGTGGGTCGCGGTCGCCGCTGCCGTACAGCTCGCGGGCCATGCTCAGGAACAGCGGGACGGCCAGGGTGCGCAGCAGCGGATGCCGGTCGTCGACCCTGCGGTGCAGGTCCCGCCAGGCGGCCGCGGCCGTCTGGGACGCCGCCGCAGCGAGGTAGTCCCAGATCGCCGCCGGGGTCAGCGGCGCGAGTTCGAGCACCGGCGCCGCCCGCAGCACTTCGCCGCGTGCGGTGGCCGCCGCGTACTCGCTCGGCCGGCTCGTCAGCACGATCCGCTGGCCCGGCCGGAGGAGCCGGTTGACGGCGATGAGCGCCGACGGGCGCACGGACGCCGGGATCTCGTCGAATCCGTCCATGATCAGCATCAGCTGTCCGGTGTCGAGGAGCTGTCGTGCCGCCTGTGGCCGGTTCACCAGCGGGCCTAGGTTCTCGCTCATCCAGCTGACGAGCCAGTCGGAGAGATCGACCGTGTGGACGTCCCACAGGGCGAGCGGGACGATGACCGGAATCGGCGCGCCCGGCGACCACGACAAGGCACAAGCGGCCGCCAGCCGCCGGGCGGCCGTCGTCTTGCCGGCTCCTCCCGGGCCGACCAGCACGATACGACCGGAGGGGATCGCGGCGAACACCTTTTCGATGGCCCGGACGTCGCCGTCCAGTTCGATGGGGGTACGGACGTCCGGCTCGCCGCGGATGACGTCCCAGCGATCCATCGACTGATGCGCCGCGACCCGCAACACGACCGGCATCGGCCATGGATCATGAACGCCCTGCGAACGTTCCTGTTCCGCCAACGTCGTCGACATGTAACGGATGAGGGCCACATCATCGGCGACCACCAACGCCGGCTTCGTCAAGACCCACGTGGCCAAGGCAATCACGAACGGCATCACACCGCCGAGCACGCCCCAAATTGCGCTGATATGTGCCGAACCGGCTGTCGTCCAGAGCAACAGCGTCAGCAACGCAGTCAGCAGGCCCGCCGCAGCTGCGAGCATCGACCGCATTCGGTGCGACACGGACTGCGCACCGGCCGTCTCCCGCGCGGGCGGGGCGAACCCGGCCGATTCGAATTTCGGACGGAAATGTTCCATCGTGTCGGGTGGGAGTTCGACTTCGGGCACGACGGCAACATCCGGTGATCTTGGGGGCAGAACCACCACGTCGGCGATACCGGTAACCCCCAAGCGGCTCCACCACGCGCCGGGATCACTCACTCCGGGCCCCCACAGTGGGTAGTCCGGATCGTGTTCGAGCAGGCTGATGGGCGCCATGGTGATCGTCGACTGCCCTTCCCGCGGCGCGTGCTCGATCACCACGCCTAGCAGCTTCCCTCCGGCGATGACCGGCCCTCCGGACATACCGGACCATGGCGACTCGGCCAGCGTGCAATCCTCCAGGGGCAGCGGGCGTGGTGAGTCTCGCACCAGGACGCTCGCGAGCCCGGTGGCCAGCTTCGACAGCACTGGAACCTCGCCGATGGCGTCGGCGATCTCGCGGACTGCCGCCGGTGACGGCCTTTCTGTGAACCATGGATAGCCGAAGGCGTGGCATCTAATCGCAGCCTCGACCGCGCTGTCCCGGTCGAGACGGGCCAGCCGGAGCGCGGGAAAATCCACCGACGGGTCGTCGATCTCGACCAAAGCCAGATCCGGAGCCGGCCCAGACTCCTGGCCGACGAACCGTAAGTCGATCGACGCGTCGCAGAGTTCTTTCTTGGGGGTGCGGACACGCACCGCGACGTCGCCAGCGACCACATGAGCCGCGGTGAGTACGGTGCGGCCGGCCACGATGCACCCTGATCCGTACCGGTACCGAGGATTGACACCCTCGCCAGCGTCAACGATGACCTCAACGAGCCGATCCGCCAATGACACGTCCAATTGCTATCCCTTGAGCTCATCACCCGCGTTGGCGACCTTGATCGGTTGGCCCAAGCGATCGACGGGGCCACCGAATACCACGGTGACTTTTTGTTCATCGGCGCGCTGCCGGCTACCACCGCCGCCCAGCTCGAGCTCCACGATCGGCACCTTGAACCCCGCCTTGCCCTCGGCCGAACGAGTCGCCGTCACGGTAAGCTCGACTGTCATCGACTCCACCGGAAGCTGAATATCGCGACCCGACCCCTCTGCGCGGGCCTGCAGCAGCTCATCACGCAACGCCGCGATCGCCTCTGCCAGCCCAATACCGTCCGAAGGATCCGCCATGCGATCAGCCTCCCAGTCACCGCCAGTACGGCGACCCTAGCGCCCGGCGGCTGGCTACACATCAGTCTCAAAGGCGACGTGAGATCGCTCTTTGCTCCATAGCCGTCCATCGTTACCCACGATATGCGACGGGTGCGTTTCTTCTGGGGTGAACTGATCATCGGTGATCAAGGCGGCCAGCGCCGTCTTGGCTGGCCGGCGCCGCAAGCGACGTACATGGATCGCTCAAGACCGTCCTGAGACCTGCTATTGCTGCGTTGCTGCTGGCTAGGCTAGGGCTTCTTGGTGATCTCCCTTACTGTATTGGTGGCACGACCGCAGCCCGGCCAGGCTGGGTCGAGGTGATCGGCGGAGTGGCTCACTCATCGGCTATGAGCGGACGACGATGGTGCCGGGGCCCGGCTTCTGTCCGTTGGGGGTTCCCAAACGGACAGCTGGACTGGCTCCATGGCCGAGTACTTACCTGCCTTCCCGAAGAGTGGGTCACGAGACAGAGTCGTTCGATCGGTTGTGCCTCTTGTGTGGTGCAGAGAAACCCCGGCAACCGGATGCATCTGGCGACCGGTCGACTCAAAGGGATCGTCGCTGCGGCGGTGGCGGACGGCAGCTATGTGATCTGCCACGACACGCTCCCGTACGGCAACCACCCGACGTGCAACCGGCGGTCTGCCGCGGCTTCCATGACCGGTACCGCACCTGGCGGCTGCAACTCATCGGACGCCTCTTCGGCTTCATCGAGGTCGAACCACCCGGCCCGGCGTCCGCAGACACCCCCGCTGGCGGACACACCGCCGGGATCTCGTACCCGCGCTCTGCCCGGGGTCGCTCGCGACGGCTTGACCTGCGCGGAAAGTCGAGCGTCGATGGGTGTGCCGGAACCGGCAACCCCGCCGCCACACGCGTGCCGGGTGTCGGCGGCTGACCAGACGCACGCACCGCGGGGAGACCACGCCATGACCAGCATGCTCAGCACCGTCACCCAGGAGCGCACGCATCCGTCCGCCGACGTGACCGTCCCCGAGGACGTGGTCGACGTGCTGCTCTGGCGGCTGGCGTTCGACGTCGCCGCCGAGCACCAGCGCAACTCCGCCGGAGACTGCACCAACCTGCGCTGCACCGGCGTTCGCCGCATTTGCGCCCCGGCCGTAGATGCCTATCGGGCGCTGCGGATGGCCCGCCGCCCGCTGGCACCGGCCCGATCACCGGCGGCGAGTTCCCCGTCTGCCGCCCGAACCGCACCGACCACCGCCCCTGCTCCAGTCGACACCCCCGACCCGCGACCGGCACCGACCGTGTTCGGGCGCGCCGCTGTCGGCCACTCGAACACGGGACAGTTCACCGACTGGTTCACCAGCGCCGTCAGAACGGTTCACGGCCGACGGCCGAACCAGCTGCCACGCGGCAGACCCGGCGCCGACCATCACCTGCCACAACGGACGCCCGGATCAGCGCTTTTCGTTGACTGACACCTCGACGACCGCAACGCCGACTGGGACCCGCGGTTGCCGAAAGCGGTCCGGCGACTTGACGCGTCAGGTCTGACGGCTCGACGCTGTGTCGCCTGAAGCGTCACTGCCACCAACCGAGGGTCGGGTCTTGCGCGACAGTGTGCACCGCCGTCACGGTTGGTCCCCTATGGAGGAGGAGTCATGGCAGACCATGCCAAGGCCGCCGCTGCTGCACTCAATCAGATCAACCCGGAGGACCTTGAAACGACGGACCAACGCATCGCATATGCCCAGGCAAATGCGTCCCTGGCGCTGGCGCTCGCCGTCGCAGCCCTCGTTGGGCAGACCAAGCAGACAGGGACCAGTCTGGCGGGCGCCGCCGCAGCGCTCGGCCAGGAGATACGCCGCGCCCGCTGACTATTGCGGCCGTTCGCCTGGCTGCATCGGAAGTCCGGCAGGCATCCCTACCGCAGTCCAAGTCGTGAACCCGAAATTCGCTGCCCGGCCTCGACCGGTTGGCTGAGACGGTCGTCGAACCACCTATTACCGTCACAGCCCATGCCGTCGACGTCGTGCTGCGGCGACTTGCGGTTGACGTCTTTGATCGAGCGCCGCAATGAGCCGATGGTCAATGTGCCAACCTGTCCTGGACCGACGAGCGGTGCGCGTGGACCACGGCCGTGCAAGCGCGGCGTGCTTCCCGCCCGTCGCCCCACCACCAGCAGAATTTCAGCGTCCGGCTCCCCATCCGCAACCATGTCGCGGCCGACCGAGCCGTATCGAACGGGTCTGGGACAGACGCGGCCGTTGGTCGAGCTCCCGAGCGAAACAACGCTGGTGGGTACATCCGATCCGGAGCGCAGATTCGACCTGACTGTCGCGGTCGCCGGCGCGACGGTGACTGAGTGTCCTGGCATCGGCGTGGGCCAGCAGGTGCAACTTGCCGGTCTCCGCCAGCACCCCGGTCGTGTTCAGGCAACAGTCCTTTCCCAGTGCCGGTAAACGGTGCGTTTCGACCGGCCGATCCGGGCAGCGACCTCGGCGAGACTTAGGTCCGGCTCACGCCGCCGCCAGTAGGCAACAGCCGCTGCTGTGTCGAGAGGGACGGCCTCTGGTTGGTCGAAGCCCTGATCGAATACAGATTGATCATTCCTCTCGGCGAGTGCCGCCTTGCCGGGACGGCCATGGCGCTGGGACGGTATCGGGTCAGCCCTCTGTTGATCGGTGGGCGTCATGCGGCTCGCTTCATCCGGCCCCGCTTCCACGTCACTGGTCGGAATCGCGTACACACCCGAGTCGGCTGCGGTGTGTGCGAGGTTCGGCAGCGACGCGGGTTTCGCGACAGTGCCGCGCTGGGCCGGGGTGCTGCAGTGCCCGGACCGTGCTGTCGCGATCGTGGATTGCGGCAGTCTGGCGTCGGCGTTAATCGGCGGAGCCGCCAGCGTTGACGGCCGGACCGGCTGATGCCTGAATGCGTCCATCAGGCTCGGATCTGGTGCTTGGGCGGTGTGACTGTCAACGGGCGTTGTAGAGCGCTGGCCTGGCTGCGTCGGCGAAGGTGCCAGCTGGGTCGGTGCTAGACCCTGGGCGATGAGGTCGGTCAATGCGTCGTAGTCGGCTCGGTTCGCGAGCCGGCCGGCGATCTCGTCGAGGTCGTATACAGCGACGGCGATGTCAGCGGTGGTCGGGTCGACAGTGGCGCGGATCTTGCGGTGCAGGACGGTGGCGATCGCCCTTCGGCGCCGTTCGGCGTCGAGTTCGGTGCGTGCTGCGGCGAGCGATTCGTACAGGCCCAGGTTGGGGTGCGCCTTGGCGAGGGACTTGGCTCGGTGGGTGAGCCACGGGTGGCGGATCCAATGGCCGAACGGTTCGTATGCGGGTGTGGTCGGGGGTAGGGCGTCGAGCGCGCGGAGCCGGTCGCGGCGGGAGTTCTCGGTATGGGTCAGCCACACCAGGTATCCGAGCGCGGACATTCCGGCGAAGAACCCGCCGAGCAGCGGGTCCGGGTGCGCGGTCCAGTTGAACGCGGTGGCCCCAGCCGCCACGGCCGCGGACAGGAGTCGTGACCCGGTCGCGCGCTCCCCGAGCCGGCGTCGCACGTCGGCGTTGGCCATCACCACGACGCCGCCGAGCTCCAACGCACCGACTGCCGGGATCGCCGCCAGCAGCGGTATGTCCAGCGCGTGTACCGCGCCGGACACCTGCCCAGCGAGGGCGACGACGAGCACCACCGAGTAGAAGCCGCGCCGTAGTAGCGCCGCGTGCCGCACCGCCGTGTGCAGTTCGGCGTCGAAGCCGTGACGCCCGACAGTCGATGTCCGGACGTCGGTACGAAGTGCCTGGACCGTGTCGACGTGGGGGCCGCCGCTGGCGAAGGTTCGTGGCCGGATGTCGTGGACCGACCCAGTGCCCGCCGGGTTGCTCATGCGGCTGTGCCCCTGCCCGTGTCGGTGTCGCCGGCCGGTCGTGGGGTCGGCGGGTCGGGTGCGTAGTCTGCGGCCTGGCCGGTTCGGGATGTGGGCTTTTGATCGGCGGGCGGGGTCGCCGACGCGTCGGGCTGGTTCGGTTGCTGGTTCCGGCGGTTGTGGTGGGGTGTGGCCGGCGAGGCCGTCAGCAGTTGATCGGCGAGGGCGGTGGTTTCCTCGCTCGGTTCGGCGTCGATGTCGGCCAGCTGCCGTGCCAGGGTGTGCCGCAGTGCCCGGACCGTGTCCAGGCGGCTGGCGGCGGCGTTTGCGCGCATCGCGGCTTGGTACAGCGCTTCGGTGTATGGGCTGTGCGTGATCGCGCGGTCGAGGATCGGGATCACGGTCTCGGGCTGGTCTTTGAGGGTGGCGGCGAGGGCAAGTGCCGCGTCGACTGCCTGCCGGCGGGCCGCTTCCCGGTGCGGTTCGATCCATTCGTAGTCCACGCCGTCGGCGAGGTGCCCCTGGTATGCCTGCAGTGCCTGCTGCCAGGCGGCGTTCCGGTCGGCGGGGTTGTCGGCGAGTTCGGCCTGGTGCAGTGCTGTGCGCATCTGCCACAGGTCGACGTCGAACGCGTCGCGGTTGAGCTGGTACCGCTGTCCGGTTCGGGTGATGTAGGTGTCGTGGCCGCCGGTACGACGCAGGATCTGGCGCAGGTCGGAGATGTAGGTGTGCAGGCGGTGGACTGCTTTTCTGGCCGGGGCGTCGGGGAGCAGGTCGTCGAGGATCGATTCGTAGTGCACGGCGCCGTCGTGGACGGCCAGGTACGCCAGGAGTTCGAGCGACTTGGCCCGCAGTGTTCCTTTGCTGGTGTCGGCGTCCACGACTCGCGGTGCGCCGAGGAGCTCCACCGCCACACGGCGGATCGGGCGGCCTGTTGTATCGCCGTTCGCGCGGCTGGCCGCCGCCCCGGCGTCAGCGTCGGTGTCGACGTCCGGTTCGGTGGTGCCCGCCGCTGGTGGCTGGTCACTGCAGCCGGTGGAGCGTGACGATCGGGCTTCCAGAGCCGTACTGGGTTGCGAGGCGTCGGGTTCTGGTGTGGCGCCCTGGGTGTCGCCGGCGTCAGGATCGCTCGTCTCGTCGGGTGCGGGGGAGTCGAAGGCGGCGGTGGAGAGCTGGCCGGTCTGCGACTCGGCGAGCACGTTGAGCAGATCGACGGCTTCGCCGACGGTCAGGACGGTCAGCCGTCCAAGGTCGACGGCGTGCCGAGTGCTGCCGTCGGTCGGGGTCGCGGTCGAAGCGTTCTCGTGTTGGCTGGTCTGGCTGGTGGTGCCGTCAGCGGCGACGGTGACGGTGTCGCCGGGTGGCCAGGTGCCGAGCAGGACGCCGTGCACGTCGAGCCGGTGCCCTTGCCGCAGCAGCGCGGTGACCCGACCGCGGTCCTCATCGAGGATGTCGGTGTCGGCGAGCAGGATCGTCGGCGGTAGCGGTTCCTCGAGCGGATCGACGCGGCGTAGCTCGGCGACGGTGTCCACGGCGTGCTGGTGGAGGATGCGGCTGCGGTGCAACGTGACGGCCTCCAGCTGGTCCAGGGCTTCCGGCAGCCCGTTCGTGATCACGATTCGGGGTGTGTCGGGCAGGGCGTGTCCGGTCCCGAACAGTCGTGCTGCGGTCGGCGTCGGGATCAGCACGACGCTGCGGTCGGCGGGGTTGTCCGGACCGTCGGCGACAGCAGTGACCAGCAGCCCGCGGGCTGCTGCCTCCGAACCGGGACCGGCCAGGCCCAGGCCGACGGACCTGCCCCACCCCGGCACGAAACGGCTCTGCTCCGCTGCCGCCTCGCCTCGGTCCTCGTCGGTTGCCGCATCGTGGTGCAGGTCCGTGCCGGACGCTGCGACGGAACCGACGCTGCCGCTATCGTGCTGGCCGCCGGTGGCGTGGCCGTCGGTTGTCTCGATGACGGCGGCTGCGTCGACGGCGACGTCTGTGGTGGACGTGGCGGTGGCCCGGCGGAGCTTCCGGACGACTGCGGGCAGGTCGGTGATGTCGGTGTCGTCGGGTCGGGTCGACGCTGACGGTGTTCTCGGCATGTAGCGGCGGCGGCGATGCGCCCAGACCAGCGCGGCTGCCGCGATGATCGCGCCGGCGAGGCCGGCGTCGACCCAGCTACCGGTGAACAGCCCGACCCCGGGTGCCCCGCCCCGATTGGTCCGATCCCCGGAATCTGCCCGTCCTGCCTGCCCGGGCTGACCTGCAGTGGGATTCACCGTCCTCGGCGTGACGGGGACGGACGCGATACCGGACGGGTGTTGGCCGGTGATTCCGTCGTCGCGAGCCTGCTCGGTTGTCGTGGTCGTGGTCGTGGTCGACGGGCCCGGGCTGCTCGACTGGCCCGGTGCGGTAGCGGGTGGCGGTGTCCCGGCCCCTCCGCTGGGATCGGTGTGTCCGGTCGAGGCACTCGGTTCGGCGTCGACGGGTAGGGTCAGCACCCAGGTCGGCTCGATGTGATGACCACCGCGCATCCGGCCCGCACGGTCGTAGCGTCCGGCGTTGAGCCGGTAGATCTCCTGCCAGCGATGCGGATCACCCAGACACCGCTCGGAGATGCTCCACAACGTGTCCCCTCGCCGTACGGTCACCGTCATCGGCCGTCCCTGCGCTGCGTGCGTCACATGTGGCATGGCACTGCGCGGCCCGACGGTCGGCGACAGCTGCAGCGTCGTATCCGCGGACACCGGCATCAGGTCCGGCACCGCGGCGACCGTCTCCGCGGCGGACGCCGGCAGCGCGGCGGTCGGTGGGCCGGCGGTGTGTGTGGCCGTACCGGCCGGCGGTGTGACGCCGGCGGCGGAAGCTGCCGCAGTGACCGAGGTGATCGCCATCAGCAGCGACCCTGCGAGGGTGGTGACGGTGGTCTGCAACGGCGCGGGCAGCAGCCGGAGGGTCCGGGCAGTGCGGGTGAACACGGCGGCGGCGTCCAGGACCGTGCCGACGACGAGCCACGCCCACAGCAGGCATCCCGTGCCCATCGCGGCGAGCAGCAGTACCGGCGGGCTCAACGGTTGCGCGACCGCGGCCGCGACGTCCAGTTCGGACCACCACACCTGGCGGGTCGGGATCAGCGCGGCCGGCAGACCGAACAGGGCGCACAGCAGCGTCAACGCGCCGCAGACCCGCTGCAGCGCCGCCGCCATCCGGCGACGCCGCCGATAGCGGGCCCGTCGACGCAGCCATCGGCTGCGCTGCGCGACCGGCGGTGCGGTGCCGAGGCGGGATTCCGGGCGTCCGACAAACATCGTGACCGCGCTCCATGTAGGCCGACGTCGATTGATGTCTGCGACGCTAAACCGCGTTTGGCGACGATGACCCGTTCACGTGGTCACACGGGCACACACGTGATCACACGCCATCACACGCGGTAACACCGCAGCTCACAGTGGTTGCGATGCGCGCAGCCGTGATCTGCCGGCCGTCGACCTTGGGACTGCTGAAACGACCAGGTTGGGAACCAGTCGTTACATAAACTGCTGCGCTGCGGGCGCGGGCCACGGTGCTGGGCACGTGTGTGCCCGCCCTGGCGGCGTCGCGGGCATGGACGCGCGTCGGATGTCCGTGCCCGGGGCCGGCCGTCGCGACGCTGCGGTCAGGTCGGGGCCCAGGTCGGGGTGCCGTTGTCGGCGGTGACCCGACCGTTGACCTTGAATTCCTCGACGGCGTTCACCTCGTACCAGGTCCGGGGCTCCGCGAGGTACATCGTCCACCGATAGTGGATCTCGGCGCGGCCCGCGGTGGTGGTGGTGACGGTGATCGTGCCGTCGGGGGCGGGGTCGAGCCGCACCTGCGGGTATTGCAGGACGGTCCACTGCGGCTTGTCGGTGATGGAGTATCTGGTGGAGTGCCGCATCGGGCAGGTGTTGATAGTGCCTAGGGTCGGGTCGGTGTCCGGGTTGAACGACCCCTGTGCCGCGCAGGCGTCGATCCCGGCACGGACCTGGGCGATCACCTGCTCGGCCACGCCCGCCTTGATAGTGTCAGGCAGCGTGACGGTCGTGGACGCTTCACCGCCGTCGGTGCCGCCGGGCCCGTTGGTGTCGCCCGCGCCGTCCTTGCCGTCCGCGCCGATGGTGACGGTGACCTGGCTGGCTTCCAGCAGTGCGGTGCCTGCCTTGCTGACGGTGTACACGCCGGGCGGCGCCCAGGCCGTGACGGGGACGTCCGCGGCGATGGGTGGGAGGTCGGCACCCGCGAGGTCGATCAGAAAGTGGGTGGGGCCGGGGATGGTGATGACCGACCCGGGAGGTTCGGTGATCGACCAGGACCCACCGAAGAAGTTCTGCTTCCGGTAGGTCAGACCCACCTCGTTTGTCGCCCGTCGTCCGTTGAGGTCGAAGGACACGGTGACGTTCCGCCGCTTCGTCCCCGGCAGCTGTGTGTCGGCGGGCAGCTCCCGTTCGCTGTCGATGTGGATGTTGGTGGGGGGCTGGTAGCCGGTTTTCAGGGCGACAGCTGTGCACAGCGGGTTGTCGGAACACTTCCCGGCCAGGGAGAACGCTTCGTCGTCCCGGTCGGCGATCGCGTCGAACAGCCGCTGGACGAGTTCCCGCGGCGGCGGCCCGTACGAGTTGCGGACGATCGTGACTGCGGTGACCACGATCAGTACGGCAAGGACACCGGCGAGGATCTGCGTCGTCCGGCGTCGCTGCTGCCGAGACGATCGCGGCGCCACGGCGACACCCGCCGTCGGCGGACCTGCGTGCGCGGGCAGGGACGGCAACGGGACGCGGACCCCGACCGGGAACTGCGACGCCCGCCAATCGGTGAATCGGGTCAGCACGGCGGGCAGCTCGGCAGTGGCGGCCCGGTTCGGATCCGGGCCGGTCACGCGAGGACGCTGGTCCTCCACGGCACCGTCTGTCACGGTAGCGGCGGCTGTGTCTGTGTCCTCCGGCTGCCCATTGCCGGCCTGGCCGGGCAGCGTTGACGTGGACCTGCCGGGCTGGGCCGGCCCGGACGGTTCGGGTGCGGCACTCATTGGCGGCTCCGTTCGACGGTGCCCCGTGCGGCGGGACTGCTGGCGGTGGACATCGGTGCGGACGCCGCCGTGGCCGGGAGATACACGGCGTCTGCGGCGTCGGCGAGGACGGCTGCGATGACCTGGACTGTGTCGGGTTCAGGTTCGATGCCGGCGGCGGTGAGGTGCTCCGTCAGTGTCGCCGCCGCCCGGCGAAGCCCGTCGGCGTCGCCGGCGGCGGCGTGCCGCAGCAGCAACCGCCGGTGCACGGACTCGTTGCCGGGCGCGTCCCGCAACGCCCTTCGCAGCAGTCGCACCGCGGTGCCGTGGTCAGGCTCGAGGTCGGCAAGATGGACCCGCAGATCGAGAGCATGCCGGGCCAACCGTTCCTGCTCGACGGTCAGCCACTCCTCGGCGCTGCCTTCGGCGAGTTCGCCGTGGCACAGGTCGGCGGCCTGCCGCAGCAGCAGTAGCCGCCCAGCCGTCTCGACCGTGCTGTCGGCGGCGTCGAGCAGGTCATGCAACCGCCACAGGTCGACGTCGACGGTGTCCGGGTCGAGCCAGTACCGGGTGTTGCCCGGCCGGGCGGTGTTGGTCGACTGCAGCAGGACCGGCTGCCCGGCGGCGTCGACCAAGGCCAGGCGCAGCTCCGACATGGTGGTGAGGTACCGGCGGTGCACCGCGGTACCTGGCTCGTCCGGCCATACCGCCTTCTTGACCATGTCGGCGCTGACCGGGTCGCGATGTACGGCGAGCATGAGCAGGATCTGCCGACCGGCGCTGCGCCGGATCACGACCGGGGCGGTGCTGCCGTCCGGGTACGGCCGCAGCACGACCGGCCGGCCGAGCACCCGAACCTGCAGCCGCCTCGGCATGTGCGCGACGGCCGGTGGGGTCCGCGGCCAGGTCCCGGCGATGTCACCGACGGCACCGGTCTGGTTGACGGCGGCCGTCGGCCCGTCGGCCCGGAGCACACCGGGCACCGCAGCCGTCGGCGGGGGAGTCGTCGGTGTGGTGATGAGCCCGAGACCATTCAGCACCGAGCGCGCTGTCTGCGAGCTGAGGACCGCGACCCGACGCGGGCCGGACGCGGCGCCGTCCATCACGCGCACGGTCCCGTCGCCGGCGACGAACCACGTGGTGGCGGCAGGCCAGGCGCCGAGCCGGATGACTCGGGTCCCAGCCACCTGGTCGTTCCTTCCGGTCTCCGCCGCTGCCGAGGTACGCGGCGGCCATGGCCAAGGGGCTGATCCGCCGTTCGCGGGTCGCTGGTCCGGCGCGTCCAGCCCGTCGGGAGGCGCACCAACGTGCAGGACAGCGCCATCCACGTCCCGGACCGGTGGACCTTTGGTGACGTGCAGCCGCGGCGAGTTCGTGCCTACGCAACCCGGCCCGAGCAGCATCTGCAGGACGTCGGCCGGCACAGTAACCGGTGCTGCGCGGTGGTGCGGGTCAGTGCTCAGCGCGACCAGCAGGCCGCGAGCGGCGTCATGCGCGCCCGGTCCGATCAGTCCCACACCGGGCGACGGCAGCGCGTCGGCCAGGACCGTGCCAGGTTTGGGCAGGTCCTCGAAGCCGGTGCCGTCGGTAGGCAGGTCGGCCAGCGCATCGGTCGGAGACCCGCTGCGGCCCACGTGTCCGGCCGTCCCCGACGCTGTAGCCAGGTCGGTGTCCACGCCGGTCCGGGCAAGCGCATCGGCGGCACCGGCGACGCTGCGGGCGAGCCGGGTCAGCCGCTGCAGGGTCTCAGACGCTGGGGCCAGGTCAGCGTCGGTGCGGTGCGCCCGGACCGGTGGCCGAGGCCGATAGGTCCGGCGCCGCTGCACCCACAGCGCGCCCGCCGCAGCGCCGACCGCCATGAGCACGGGCAGCGGCAACCAACCCCCGGGCACCGCGACTCCGCCCACGTGCGGGCTCGACGCCGCAGGCCCGACAGCGTTCGCCGGCGGGTCGGCGCGGATCGGCGGTACACCGGCGGGGACGGCCCCGGATCGGGTTCGGGGTGCGTCAGTCGCGGCCGGAGGCCGCGTGCTGTCCGGATCGCGGGCCGCGGATTCGGCGACGGTCGACGAAGCTGACAGGTGCAGTGCTTGCGTGCCACCGCGTAGCGCGTCAACCGCCAGCATGAGTCCGCTCGCGGCGGCGGTGACAGCGGTGTGCACCGGGACCGGCAGCCGTGGCGCGCGTGCGGCGCGCCGAGCCACATCGACGGCGTCCAGCACCGCCGACCGCAGCAGGAGCAGCCAGAACAGCCACCCGACCCCGACCCCCGCTGCCGCCAACCCACCCGGCGACAGCGGCTGCGCCACGATCAGCGGCCAGTCCCACTCCACCGCCCGCTGGAACACCACGAGCGTGGCCGGCAGCCCCACCAGGGCCGCCAACGCGGCCACCGCCGCACCCACGACGCGGATCAACCGACCCATCGCGACCCGTCCACGTCCCGGTGCTGCGGCACAACCGACGGCGACGACCAGCCCGGCCCGCCGCCGACCGCAGCGGCAGGTCCCGCCCCGAACGGCACCGACGTACCAGCCGGCGGGACCAGCAACAGGCGCCGCAGCAACAGCCACACCGCCTGCGCGGCCCACCACCCCGCAGCGGCGAACGCGAACCCGACCGCCACCATCCCGGTCGTATGCCAGCCCAAGGACCCGGCGATCAGCCCAGCCAACGGCACCGCCAGCAACAGCCGATGCAACGCACGCCGCACCAACAACAACCCCACGCCCACACCGACGCACAACCCGCCGAGCCGCCCTACCGGCCCGATGATGTCGGTCGGCGACTCGGCCACCCACTGCCGCAACACCGCCGCCAGCACGTTCAACGCCACCGGGCTGCCCTGCTCGTCCCAGCTGATCAGCCACGCGCCGAAACCGACCAGCGCCGCGACCAACGGAGGGAACCGCAGCGAGCCCAACCACGAACCCTGCGGCGGGTCCGGACGCCGCCACACCACCACCGCAAGCCCCACCACGGCGACCACACCCGGCAGGACCGGCAGCACCGACCACCGCAGCAGCGGCCCGGACTCCAGATCGAAGTACCCGGCCGCGACCGTCGCATAGACCGCCGCGACCACCAAGCCACCCACGCCGCCACCGGCCAGCGCCACCGCCAGCAGCCGATGCCGCACCCAGGCCGGCGCCGCACTCTCCTCATGCCGAAGAGACGTGACCAACACCAACCCACCAACCACCGCGATCAAGCCGAACACCGCCGCGAACGCCAGCCCGCCCCACGCCGCCAGCAACATCGCGCGGTCGATGCTCTGCCGTGGCCCGTACCGCTCCGACCCCGCCATGAACTGCCAGAACAACACCACCGACCACATCGCCGGGACCGCTGCCGCCGCCACATCCCGCCACCCAGCCTCAACCACCGGCGCGTCCCGCGTACCGGATGTCGAAGACACCACCGACCCACTCACCGGCCGGGTCGCCGCCCGGCTGGTCGGCCGGGGAGCCCGCAACGCACCGAGCGCTACCGCGAGGTCCGCCTCCGCCACGAGAAACGGCTCAACATCGACCGCACCGTGCAGTTCCGCACCGACCGACACGTTGAACGCGCCCGCACCGACGGCACAGACCATCGTCAGGCTGCTCGCAGCGGCACCCGAACCATCCACCGCACGGCGCGCCACCTCACCGATCCAGGCCGCAGCGGGCGGGCTATCACCGTCACGCCCGACCCACGGCGATGCGCCCTCAGCGACCTGTCCTTGACATGGAACTGCGGCGAGTCCAGCAGACCCTGACGGAACGTTAACCGAACGGCCCGATGATCGAGTGGCCGCGCCGGGCGTACCGAGGCCAGCGACGACCGTGGCGGTGTCCACACACGACAGCACGTCGAACCCGCTCGCGGTGCGCCGCAGCGCCGTCGCTCTGCACGCGGTGTCGACCTCACACACCAGCAACGTCGACCCGTACGGCAACACCGCCGCACCACACAGCAGATGCCAAGCCACCGCGACCGGCGCGGTCACCACCTCCACCCCGCGAAGCCCCGCAGCCCGCGCGGCCACACGCAACGCCGTCAACCGCCGAGCAGGCCAACCGGCCGGCACCGCCACCGCCACCGACTCCGGCACCGCACCCGCCACCGCAGCCGCGCACGCCCCAACCTCGCGCAGTAGTACCTCAACGAGATCGACGGCCTCGACCCGCCGACCCTCAACCAGCACCTCGCTGCCAAGCCGAGACCCAGGCTCCACCACCCACCCCGCCGACGCCACCCCGGCCGCCCGCTGCTCCGCAGCCACCCCGACCAGCAGCGAACCGTCCTCGTCGACCAGCACGGCGTTGACCAACCAGCCGACCCCGTCCAGCGGCAACGCCACCGCGGTTCCGTCCTGGAACCCGACCACCGCTCGCACCCGGGCCGATGCCAGGTCAATGCCCAGCCGAAGATCCACAACCATCGACATCGGTCCATTCTGCACCTTTAGATCAACCGAGGGTGAACAACCCCTCACTGATCAACGCCGTTGTGTGGACGCAGCGTAGGTGGCAAGCGCCGGTCACTCACTGGGTACCGCCGTGCGAAACCGTCGTTCTGGCTGCTTACTGATGTCCTGCGGATGCGGGCGCCACCTCGAACCGAAGCCTCTCTCCGTACCTAGGCGCGACCGGTGGTTTGCACAATCTGAAATGTTTGCATCAACATCTGAGACGAAACACCGCTCGTCACACCGTTTCCTGCATCCCTGTGCCATCGCTACTGCCTACTCGCTCCCACTTTCATATCGACACCACCTGGACCGCGCTGCCGTCGAGGCGTCACCATCCCTGCAACAGATCAGAAAGTGTGATCCATCCGCGCGATCTGAACGGGGGCGACCCTCGCCACTGTCAGTACCTCATGGCCGCTGTGGACATGCCGTACGCCCAATCAGGACCTTGATCCGGATGCCGCTCTGGCGCAGAACATGTGTTCGATACGATGGGTGCATGGTTGGCATTCCCCAACTGCGGGAGGCCAGTTGGCTGATCACCGGCACCGACCGCGACCCGGTTCGGCATCTGTTCGTCCGCCTAGAAGAAGCGGTGGACGGCTCCGGCGTGTGGACAGTTGAGCTCAGCGACTGCCGGCTCCACACACGCGACGGCGGTCACGCGATACACCGCTATAACTGCGAGGCCGACGCCCGAATGGCCGTTGCCCTGATCCACACCCTCGGCACGCATCTGGATCCACTGCCGACCTGGAATCCGCAGCAACGCGAGCACGCCCGCTGGCGGGTGAGGGCCATGCCGTCCGAACCGGCGAGCCAGGTGAGGCGCTGACCGCTACAGCGAGTCCGCCGACCGAGATGACAGAAGCACAGTCGTCGGCCACCGTCACGGAACCGAAGTGACGAGCGGCACGCCACCGACGTGCCGCAGCACTGCCGCGCTACGCGCTTGACGAAGAGGCGGGCACGGGAAGCGCGTGGGCCGCCATGACCTGGGGCCATTGGCTGACCAGACTTGGCTGACCGACAAAGTCGTGCGGCGATACGTCCGTGAACGATGATCGCTCCTGGCGGAACCCGGCGAGCGCACCTGTGGCCGCTGCCGACGACGGTGTCAGGTCGGGGACGGTCGATGGATTGGAACGCTGGTTAGGGCAGGCAGCCGCAGACCCCGCCGGGTACGCGGGTTACAGGCCAGCGAGCCTGCGCCAGACGCGTTCCACCTGGCGCAGCGTGCGCCAGGCACTACACGTGCCAACAGGCACGCTGGCCGCGGACCTTGACCTCGACGAGCTCGTCGACAGGTTCTCCGCCATCAGACCCGGATTCCGCAGCGACTCGAGCTACCGGAGCCGGCTGCGGCTCGGCCGGCGCCTCTACCTGGCGTGGCTGTGCGGCGATCCCGTAGTGCCAAGCTCCCGTCACGGGGCAGTACCGGGCGGCAGCTGTCTCATGGCTGCTGTACCGATTGTGACGATCGCCTTTCCCCTCCGCGTCGGCATGTCGATCGAACTGCAGTACCCGCTCGACCTGCGGGCAGAGGAAGTAGATCGGATCTGCCTGCTGCTACATAGCATGGTCATGTCGTAGGACATGGTCCAACACGCACGCCTGAGAACTGGGACATGGAAGCCGAACGGCTTCAAGCTAACGCCGTGATACACGAGGAGATCAAGGCCGTTCCTGCGCATCAATTCGCGCCAGTACGCCCCCGAGCCTCCCCGACGGCCCATGTCGACAGTTTCACGTGTACTCCTGGCTTCGTCGGTGACTTCGGAACCCACTTGTCGAGCAGCTTCATGCAGCCGCAGAGCGTGGATCGTGTCGGCAGGCGTGCGTACATAAGCGGCATTATGGTGCAATCCTTGCGCCCGCTACCTCCGCCGCTCTGATCTTCGGGCAAGCGAGGATACGTCGGAACCCGGGGCAGGGGTCTCATGCAATTGTTGTCCGTCAGACCGATCTCGGCGGGTGCATGGGTTCATGGACGTGGTGGACCTTGAGCGCCGAACAGGTCCGCAGGGTAGGTCTCCACCGATCCATCTGCGCGGCGCACTTCCAGTAGTGGAACGCCGGCCTGAATGCTGAGCAGATGGGCGTGGTCTCGGGTCGGCATCCGGGCGACAAGCCGGTCTTCATAACCCAGCTGCACGAACGTCCGTTCCTGGTGCTCGCGAACGACGGCCGGTTTGCCGCGCTCCGTCGTGATCAGACCTTCGTGACGTAGTACGTCCAGAGCGCGGCGGACCGACATTCTGCCCACGCCGTGAACCCTGCCGATACCGTCCTCGGATGGCAGTGTAGACCCGGGTCCGTAGACACCCGCTGTGATCTGCTGCCGCAGTGCCGACGCGAGCCGTAGATACACCGGAACGGGTCCGCGATGATCGACATCCATGCAAATAGCGTAAGCCATAGGGCCACATGATGTCGACAGGTGCGCGTATTGGCGTGAAGACCAAGCCACGGCGCCGGGAGCAGAGCGGCAAGGCGCGGCGTGCCCCGAGCGGTGTGCAGCGGCCGCCAGGGCCGCCTTGAAGACGTATAGAAAGTTCTCACCGGCCTCCAGCGAGGCACTTGTCCGGTCTCGGTACCCGCGTGACACATCGGTATCAGGACGTGCGTGACACTCCGCCGAGTGCTGGTGGAGTTGACCATGACGGAGCAGCGGTACCGGGCTGTGTTGGAAGTCGATGCCGGGGTTCCGGTGACCGAGGTGGCCGAGCGGTTCGGGGTGTCGCGGCAGGCGGTGCACCGCTGGCTGGGCTGGTACCGGTCCCTGGGCCTGGAGGGTCTGGCTGACGGCTCGCACCGGCCGCATGCGCATCCGGCGCAGACGTCGCCGGAGGTGGAGGCGGTGATCTGTGAGCTGCGCCGGCAGCATCCGCGCTGGGGGCAGCGGTGTATCGAGTTTGAGCTGGGTCGCAACGGCTGTCCCGGCCCGATCCCGTCGCTGAGCACGATCTACCGGGTGCTGGTGCGGCACGGCCTGGTCGACGCGCAGCCGCGTGGTCGTCGCCGGCAGGACTACACCCGCTGGCAGCGCGATCGGCCGATGGAGCTGTGGCAGATGGACATCGTCGGCGGGGTCATGCTCGCCGACGGCACCGAGGCGAAGGTGATCACCGGGGTGGACGACCATTCCCGGTACTGCGTGATCGCCACGGCGGTGCGCCGGGCCACCGGCCGGGCAGTGTGTCTGGCGTTCGTGGCGGCGTTGCGCCGCTTCGGCATCCCGGAAGAGGTGCTCACCGACAACGGCAAGCAGTTCACCGGCCGGTTCACCAAGCCCCGCCCGGGTGAGGTGCTGTTCGAGCGGATCTGCCGGGAGAACGGCATCATCGCCCGCAACACCAAGCCCCGCTCACCAACCACGACCGGCAAAGTGGAGCGGTTCCACCAGACCCTGCAACGCGAACTGCTCGACAGCGTGCCGGTGTCGTCGAGGCGGCGCAGGCGGCCATCGACGAATTCTGCCGCGAGTACAACACCAACCGGCCGCACCAGGCGCTGGGCATGGCGTTTCCCGCCGACCGGTTCGTCGCCCGCCCAGACCAGCCCGCCCTGCCGCTGCGGGTGCCCGCCTCCCTCACCACCGCGCCCGCCCCCGAACCCGCGCCGGCGGCGGCATCGAGTACCCCGGCGACCCAGGCGGCCGTGGCGCCGCTGGTCATGTCGGCCAACGGCGTCGACCCGGTCAACCTCGCCGCGGAGCCGACCAGGATCGTCCCGGCCTCGGGCAACCTCGGCGTGTGCGGCCAGCAGTTCTGGCTCGGCCCCGCTTACGCCGGCACCACCATCACCCTGTGGGCCGACACGACCGTCGTGCACCTGCTCAAAGACGACGTGCGGCTCAAGACCGTGCCGTCCCGGCTCACCGCCGCCCACCTGCGGCAGCTGCTCGCCGCTGGCGGCCAACCCGCCGGCCCACCACCGCTCCCGGCCGCACCTGTCCAACCGGGCACGGCGGTCGAGGTGGACCGCCTCGTCAACGCCACCGGCCTGATCGGGCTGGCCGGCCGCCAGCACCCAATCGGCAGCCAGTTCGCCGGCCGACGCGTCACCGTCCGCCTGGACCAGGCCCTGATGCAGCTCGCCGACCAGGGCGTGCTGTTACGCAGCCTGCCCAACCCGCTGTCACCGACCGACATGACCCGTATTCGCGATGCTCGCCCAGCCGGACCGGCCCCGGCGCCACCGGTCGATCCGCAGCGGGTCGACCGCCGCGTCAGCAGCTGCGGCGCTCTCGTCGTCGCTGGACAGAAGATCCATGTCGGGATCGGTCACGCTGGCCGAACCGTCACCATCGAAGAAGCCGACGCCACCTTCCGCATTCACGACGGCGACCAGGTTCTCACCGAAGTGCCTCGCACGACTACGAAAAGCGTCGCTAGATTGAAGGCCCGCAAACCTGAACCCCCGCGACGGGGCGGCAGACGAGGAGACTCGGGGTGAACGGCACCAAGGTTCGATGGGTGCTCCTCTACCGGACACCAACGAAGTGGCGCATCTCAGTGGCGGAGGTCCCCGACGCCATCGCCTGTGGCGACCTGCCCGACACACCACCAGACGCACCGATCGAGGTCGCCCAACACGACCTCGAAGCACACCTCCGCCGGCACTGGAACTTCACCGGTGAGCTGACCTGGAGCCAGACCGAACCCGACTCGTGGGCAGCGGAGCCCACGCCTTCGACCGAAAACGTAAGGTAGATCGTCTAGCCGGAGCTTTCACACATCATGTGACGCTGATCCGTAACGCATCAACTGAGGCTCGACACTCGGTCGGTTTCGGTGTCGTACTCCGCTTGATCCGTTACATGGTGACTCCAGTTGACTGGTTACACCTGCCTTGAGCATGCCGGACACGGAACGTGACGCCGGCCGTCCACGACGCTGGTGTCCGAGGCATCCGCTTCTGGCACCCCTCTGTGTCATCCATGAAGGAGCGGGGCCGGTCAAGTCGATGAGGGCTGGAGTGCTGACGTTGTTTGTCTGTTTCCGGCATGGGTTTCGGGCAGGCGTGTATGCGGCGTCGGGGTCAAGGCCGGCCCGGAGGGCCGCCCCGCAGGGGCTTGGTCTTGACGCCGCCGTCGTGCACGCCAGGCTGTGCGATGCCGGGAAGTAGGTTGTGGGGTTGGCCGCGTTGCACCAGGGTCCGGGCGTGATGCCGGAGGGCAGGCCGGGGTTCGGCTGCCGGTCATCCATTCGCCCCGCAGGTAGGGGCATGGTGATGTGCGGCCGTGACCGGGCAGGATCAATCAAGAGGGCGACCACGCCACCGGCCGGTGAGGGTCAGACACAGAACGATCTCGTGCCCGGTCACGTCCGAACCCGTTCACGCCGCCGCCTTCCGAGCCTGGGTGAGGGCGCGGATGTGCCCGTCGCGCAGGCCGTAGAAGACGAGGGTGAGCAGTTTGCGGGCCACCGCGACGGTGGCGATGTTGCGGCCGCGGCGTTCGCCGATGCGGGCCTTGGTGGTGGCGAGCCAGCCGGTGTGGGCGGCGCTGTGCGCGGCCTCGACCGCGGCCCAACGCACCAGGGTCGAGCCCTGCTTGGTAATCCGTCCACGATGGACGGTGGTATCGGACTCGCGGTGCCGTGGCGTGAGTCCGGCCCACGACGCCAGCTGCGCCGGGCCGCCGAACCGGTCGACCTCGCCGATCTCGGCGACGAAGATGGCCGCCAGGACCGGGCCGACACCGGGGATCGCCTGGATCGCGGTGAACCCGCGGTGCCCGGACAGCCGGGAACGCACCGGCTTGGTCAGGGCGTCGATCTCGAAGTCGACGGCGTCGATGAGCCGGCACAGCGAATCGACCCGGCCGCGGAACGCGCCGTCCAGCGGCGCGGCGATGAGCAGTTCACGTCCGCCGACGCCGAACAGGTCAGACACCGCGATATGGACGCCCTGCTTGGCCAGCACCGTGTGCACCGAGGCCTTCAACCCGCTGCGCAACGCCACCAGTTTCGCCCGGTGGCGGACCAGTTCCCGCAACTCGCGGACCGCCGGCGGGGCGATCCACGCCTCCGGCAGACGGCCCATCCGCAGCAGATCCGCCAGATCGGCGGCGTCGCGCACGTCGTTCTTCACCCGCCGGTAGGCGAACCCTTTCACGCCCAGCGGGTGCGCCAGATGCACCGCGGCGCCGGCTGCGGCCAGCACGTCCGCCGCCCAGTACCAGCCGTAGGTCGCCTCCAGCACCACCTCCGGGCCTTCGCCCGCCTTCGCGATCTGCAAACCGAGCTCGACTGGATCATTGTCGATCCTGACGGTCTCGAGCCGTTCCCCGGTCTCGGTCATCCGCACCAGCACCGAGCGGCGCCGATGCAGATCCATCCCAACGATCTGCCGACCGTCGTACGCTGCGTCCACAGGGGCCTCCTTCGTCGTGAGACGTGAGCACCCCGAGCATCCCGCCGGGAGTCACGAGGAGCGAGGCACCGCTCCTTCATGCCATCAAGATGCGGCCAGGGGCGGTGTTCTAGAGTGGGTTCTGGCGGGTCCGGGAAGTGGCTTCTCCGAAGTGTCGGCTGTCGGGATTGAGCCGGCCGCGCTGGATTGCAGAGTCGCTCCCGTTTGCCCTCCCGGGCCCGTCCTGACTCGTTTGGTGTCCTTGACCAGCTGCTGATAGACCACGTTGGACAGTCGGTGTTTCAGGGCCCGCATGGCTTCCATCGGGCTTTTGCCCGCGGCGAGTTTGCGTCGGTAGTAGGCGCGGCCTTCGGTGTCGTTGCGGAGCTGGACGATGGCCATGATGTGCAGGACCCGGTTGATGCGCCGGTTCCCGGCGCGGGACAGTCGGTGGCGGTGCTGGTCGCCGGAGGACGCGTCGATGGGCGCGGTGCCGTTCCAGGACGCGAAGTGGTCTCGGCTGGCGAAGCGGCCGACATCGCCGATATCACCGAGCAGCCGGGCGGCGCCGGACGGGCCGATGCCGGTGAGCTGCTGCAAGGTGCTGCCGGTCGACGCGACCAGCTCGGTCAGTTGCTGGTTCGCGGCCTTGATCTTCTTGTCGATGACCGCGACCTCGGTGATCAGCTCCGAGGCCAGCTGCCGGCGAGTGCGCCCGACAAGGTCGCGGGGCCGGACGGTGTTGAGCAGCGCTCGGGCCTGTGGCGCGGACAGGAACTGCTTCGCCCCGCCCGGGACGAGCTCGAGCAGCAGGTGGTGCAGCCGGCTCAGCGCTTCGGTCCGGGCCCGGCCAAGCCCGTCACGGCGGTCCACGAGCAGCCTCAACGCCACCGTGACGTCATCGACGGTGACCTGACGCAATCCGTTGGCACGCAGCGCTGCCACCGCGATGCAGTGGGCGTCGGCGGGGTCGGTCTTGCGGGATTGGCTGGTGTCGAACAGCCGGGCTCGCGCGGACAGCTTCGCTGGCACGTCGAGCACGGTCTCGCCGTCGGCGACCAGGCGTTGGGCGATGTGCCGGCCGATGCCGTTGCAGCCTTCCACCGCCCAGACCCGGTCTTTGTGCTGCCGGCCCAGTTTGAGCATCGCGGTGTAGCCGTCGCGGTCGGTGCCGAACCGGCCCTGGGCAAGGACCTTCTCCCGGCTGGTGATGATCTCGATGGTCGCGGACCGTTTGTGCGGGTCCATGCCGATGATGACGCGTGCCATGCCGGCCCTCCTCGATCTGACGAGTGCTATGTCAGCGAGGAGGGCAGCGCTTCTTCGAGCTGGGCAGACCCCTCTGGAGCCTCTCCACGCCGCGGTGACCGGCAGGACGCATGCCAAATGAGAGCCACA